>NZ_PCOB01000077.1:0-1088 GCF_002975115.1 Bacillus sp. MYb78 | reverse complement strand
GAAATATCTATGAATTAAATATGCGAGCAAAGTTTTTTCGTTTTCAGTTCGTCATAGAGGTACTATATAAACTCCCTAATTTCGGAATACAGAATTACAGAGAAAACGGAAAACAAAAATTTCAAAAATCGAAAAATCAAGATTTCAAATTTAAAAATTTTTAAATAAAATCCCACACCAAAAATCCAAAATCAACCCCAAAAATGTAGAATTTCTATTTTCAAAAAACATCAAAAAACGTGCGGTATTTTATCGATATAGATATATCTAAAAAAATTCATGCGCACACTATAGGTTTTTAACTCGTACAGTAGTAAAACGAAATCATCAGAACAAAATATATCTCGAAATAAACTTTAAAAATAAATTCACAAATTCACAAATTTAAATTTAAGAAAAAACTCTTTTTTGTTAATTCTCTGTTAGATCATAAAAACCTTTTGAATGCTACTTGCTGCACTCAGAAGGTTTTCTTTCAATACAAAAAAGAGAGAACCAAACTTAATATTAAGACTGGTTCTCTCTTTGTCATTCAAATATCATCAACCGCACCACATTTTTCACATTTAACCTAGCACTTATATGAGTAATATACATCTTCACCATCTTTGACCTTACTTTTTGAAATCCGATAAATTTTCATTTCTTCGTTATAACATTCCCAACAGGTATGTTTAACAATATCACCTTTTTTATACAAAACTATTCAACCTCCATTTCATCAATCAAATGACCGTTATATTCTTGTTTCTCACTTTCCGTTAACTCTTGATATTCTTGTTCAAATTTCATTAAATCCTTATTCCACATTGCAATTAATCTATAATAATACTCATTTTTATCTGTACTCTTATACTTGTCCAATTCGCCATCTTCGTATTTTTTAGCATAATCTTTTAGCAATCCACCGTACACAATTAATTGTCGACCTTTTAAAGCTAAATAAAACACGTCGAACACATCTTGACTCACTGACATTTCATAATCTTTTGCTGAATACTTCGCAACCTCTGCAACTGCATTTCCTTCTCGAATTAACTCTACTTTTTGAATATGTACTTGCGTAATCTCTGGCATATCTGTTACTT
>NZ_PCOB01000075.1:0-1482 GCF_002975115.1 Bacillus sp. MYb78 | reverse complement strand
AGACACCCCCCGGGTAAAATATAGAAACAATTTTGCTGGGGGACCGAGCAACGCGAGGGGGGATTTCTCTTTTTATTTTCGCGTTACGCGCGTGGGAATAGAAAAAAAGGCAAAAAAAATACCATCCCTTCTCTGGGATGATTAAAATTTTCGATATGTATTTGTAATCAGTGGACCGTCGCCACTGTTTCCTTCTAAGTAAAACTATACATGATTATTCTCGTCTTTACAAGTGTCATTTTTAAAATTAATCTTCGAAAAAATCCAATGAAAAAGCGGGGTGGTGATATTGTGAGCGGAAAACAAAGTAAATATAAATTAGCGTTCAAAGATTTCTTAGAAGGTGTTAAATACAAGGATATCGCGGATAAATATGGCGTATCTGTTAGCACTGTTAAATCATGGCGCAGCCGTTATTGGGAAGACATGATAAATGAAAAAGGTCTAAAAAATGTTTCGGAAAAGGTTGCAAAACTTCAAAAAAACAGAGAAAAAACGCTTAGAAATAAAATAAGAGATGATTTATATGAACAACTCGGCACGAACGGTATCATACACGCTCATTTTATGGATTTAGTAGAAGATTATATGTCATTTTGGGATATAAAAAACAGATTGATAGCTGATGTAAAAGATCGCGGTGTATCTGTACTAGGCGCTAATGGATTTATGAAAAAAAACGATAGCATTAACGAGTTGAATAAAACTAACACGCAAATGTTAAAGATTCTTAATGAGTTAGGACTTAAGGCGGTAAGTGAGGATGATGACGATGATGCAGAAGTCTAATCTTCCTTATAAATATCATCCTTTCATTAGTGAGTACATGCATGCTGTGGAAAGCGGATCTATCCGTTCTTGTAATGAACAAAAACAATTAATGACCTTAGTTCGAAAAACTTTAGATGATCCAAATGTTTATGTTGATGTTCAAGCTATTGAGGATAGTGTTAATATCCCAGCTAAATATTTTCCATTCGAATTATTCGCATGGCAACGTTTTGTTAACGCTTGTGTGTTCGGCGTTCGTTATAAGGACACCAATCGTCTTGTTTGGAATCAAATATTAATACTGATGGGACGTGGCGGTGGTAAAAACGGATATGCCGGATATTTAAACTTCTATATGCTATCTAAACAGTTTGGTATAGATAGATATCACATTGAATGGATCGCGACATCTGAAGAACAAGCAAAAACTACATTCGATGACGTGAAGGAAGTAATAGAAAATCCTGCAAATAAGGTTTTAAAGAAATCGTTTAGTGCTACAAAGGTACTAATTAAACATAAAACAAACAAATCTCACATGAAATTCAATACTTCTAATGCTAGAACGAAAGATGGACGACGTCCTGGATCAGTTTGGTTCGATGAAATTCATGAATATGAAGATTATAAGTCGATTAAAGTATTCCGTTCAGCCTTGGGTAAAGTTAAAGATGGACGAACTTTCTATTTAACAACGGATGGATATGTCCG
>NZ_PCOB01000074.1:0-1662 GCF_002975115.1 Bacillus sp. MYb78 | reverse complement strand
CACATGCCCATCAACTTAAGAACAAAAATAAAATGAACTTTCGTTCAAAGCAACTAAAAAACTCGTAATGTACTTTTGGTATTGAAAAGTACACACACCAAATAAACTCTAACGAGTTTCATTTTAAAAATTATGCAGCTTTCTTTTGTTTTCCAAACCCATTATACTCATAGACAACACCCATAATATCAAAGATAGTTTTCTTCTCATATCGATGAGATTTCCGTCCATTCTTCTGTAGGAGGTCGAACAAACGGATTAAAATCTTTGTTAGATCTTGGGTGTTTCTCTGTATCGCTTGATATAACAGCGATACATGATCTTGAATCATCCCAATAGCTTTATATTCACTTAATTCTCTTTTGTTCTTTTGCAACAGAAGTTTACGTATCTTAAACATCGTAGAAGAACAGATAAAAATGGCAATAAGCCTTCCATACACATGACATTCTAATCGCTCTTGTTTGATATTTTGCCAATGATGAATTTGAAATAAGGATTTCCAAGTTTTAAAAATGATTTCTATTTGCCAGCGAAGGGAGTAAAAGTCATGTATTTGTTCCATCGGAACAATCCCTTCAGGCGTATTTGAGACATATATGTTGATACCCGTTAATCGTTTACTCTTTTCTGAAAACGTAATGCCCTTTTTACTTTCCGTATAGGCTTGTTTTTTTCTACGTTCCTGTATCTGTTTTTCTGTTAAACGATAGATAATTACACGCGTGAATAGTTTTTGATTCTTTCCAATGTAAGCTTCTTTTATTTCATATGTTTGACCGGGTTTTAAATGGTTCATGATATGTTCTAAATCAACTTGAATATACTGTGATTGCTTTTTTACGGTTCCGTTTCGAAAGTATTCTGGAGACGGATTTTTTATATAAACAGTATGGTTTAATTTTAATCTGGATATATAGTAGGCACCTCGTTGATCCATTTGATCTAAGTCTTCTAATGAAAAATAACCTAAATCACGAATGCACAAGTCACCTGGACGTAAGGTATCTAAACATTCCGTTCCAAAGGTCTTATCATTATTTTTCCCTGGACCTACCTGAAAGTTTAAAAATTGACCGCTATGTAAATCATACTCTAATTGAATCTTGATACCCGCTGTTTGTGCGCAACCACCGGATCCAGGATATATACTAGCTAAATGTTTTGGGATTTGAAAAATCGTCGCATCTAAAATACGAATACGTTGAAAGTGGGTAAGCGCCGTGCTTGAAATAGCCGATGTTTTACAAAGTTTACCTTTCCATAATATAGAAAAAATATATTTCAGAAATTCAACAGCTTTTTTATCAAAGCGTTTATTAAGTCCTTCTGGACTCATAAGAGTACCTGTAGCTGCGTGTAATTGGCTACATAATCGAACGAGGGAATCACTCGCTGTCCTTTGACTTATCCAAATACAAATGGTAGCTAATTCACTTCCTGAAAATTTTCGTTTTCTTTTTACAAAACCTAATTTTTTTGCGAGTTCTTCTAAAAAAGAAGGGGTTAAATGACGGCACAGCTCTTCAGAAAATAGTTGTAATTCATCTTGAATCGAAAGATTCATAAAAAACGTCATCCTTTCTAGTTAGCTTTTTAGAAAGAATAACGTTTTTTTACACTTGGGGGTAGTCTAGATTCTTAAGTTGATGGGCATGGGGT
>NZ_PCOB01000073.1:0-1667 GCF_002975115.1 Bacillus sp. MYb78 | reverse complement strand
ATAACAGGTCCAACGGGAGTAACGGGTCCAACAGGGATAACAGGTCCAACGGGAGTAACGGGTCCAACAGGGATAACAGGTCCAACGGGAGGGACTGAAGGTTGTCTGTGTGATTGCTGTGTTTTACCTATGCAAAGTGTCTTACAACAACTTATTGGAGAAACTGTGATTCTCGGCACTATTGCAGACACACCAAACACGCCCCCACTTTTCTTTCTATTTACTATCACTTCCGTAAATGATTTTTTAGTTACAGTTACAGATGGCACCACAACCTTCGTGGTTAATATTTCTGATGTAACAGGGGTAGGTTTTTTACCACCAGGACCACCTATCACATTACTTCCACCTGTCGATGTAGGATGTGAGTGTGAATGTCGTGAACGACCAATTAGACAATTATTGGATGTGTTTATTGGATCTACAGTAAGTCTTTTAGCAAGTAATGGTTCTATTGCAGCAGATTTTAACGTGGAACAAACAGGACTTGGTATAGTGCTAGGTACATTACCTATAAATCCAACTACAACCGTTAGGTTTGCTATTTCAACTTGTAAAATTACAGCTGTAAATATAACTCCTGCTACGATATAATAGATTTCTTTCAGAAGTATCTATTTAATTTCATTGATAATGATTATGTCATACAAACATACTTTGAAAAATGAATAATAAATGCACTACCAAAATATGATATTATTTTAGGAATAATTTGTGAAGTTAACAAGAAAATGGAATTATATATGATGTTATTTCTCACAAAAGAATAGTTTGATGTATAACAAAGTCGCCCTTAATTGGACGGCTTTGTTATGTAATACGAAGAAAAGACCGCCTATTACGGGCGGTCGATTTTTACTAATGATTTTTTAATGCTTGTTTTAACGTTTCAACTGTTTGTTCAAGCCATTCTATAGGATTAAGTTTTAAAGAAGGAAAATAAATTTCAGTATAATATTCAATGAACGCTTCTTTTTCTTGCGTGGATAAATCACTTTTTAAAAATTCAGTTATGTACTTTACAGTATTTTCTATACACACTTTGTGAGCTTCTTCTATAAATTCATTTAAGGCTTTTTCTACTGTTCCCATATCTTGATGAAATGTTCCGTCTAAAAAATCACTTACTTCTTCATACATATAATCTTTATCATTCATAAGTATCCTCCTAAATTTCTATCTTACGGGATATCCTGTTCGAATATAACTTCCTTGTCCGTCTTTTTTTAAGATAATTTTAGCATTAGTTACCTCTAAAATATTTTCAGATCCTCTTACAATAGATCGACCAATAACTTCATCACCTCTATACCTAAACGCTAGAGTTGGCGGGCTGTAGGGATCATCTAACCACCTTTCTATTTTACGTATATTTCGAGGATTGGTTAACACTTCATCAGCAATTTTTTGGGCTGTTTCTAAATTATTAAAAGATGAAGACCCTGTGATATCGGGATCGTCTTTTAAGCGTTGAGCCAATGCTTCATTAGATATTTCAACATGCTTTTCCATTAAATGTCCACCTTTGTCTTCGTGTTGCTTTAAATCACCATCAAATACACGTGGACTATATTGGGTTGATCTATCTATGTTTTCAGCAGATAAAATAGTATCTTCAGCTTTTCTAAAATCAGGTGTATCAAATGCAGAGCGTATATTATTTCCGC
>NZ_PCOB01000072.1:0-1673 GCF_002975115.1 Bacillus sp. MYb78 | reverse complement strand
AACTTGTGCTTGTCCTTTTTTATCTGTCGTTATTTTAGCGACTACTTGTCCTGCTGCATCTTGAATTTCAAAGACTGCATCAGCTAAAGCATCTTTATTTTCTTTATCTACTTTTGTAATTTCTATATTTCCTGTATCCACTAATTCATTTTCTACAGTCAATTGTAATGCTGTAACTCTACCTTTTTCAATTTCGAATGAAACTGGCTTTTCTAGTGGCTTGTATCCTGCCGGTGTTTCTACTTCTACTAACTCATACTTTCCAATAGATAAATCTGAAACGTTTGCTTTTCCTTCTTTATCCGTTGTTACTTTTGCAACTACTTTTCCTTTTGAGTCACGTACTTCAAATACAACATTTTCTAATCGAGCTTTACTGTCTTTATCTATTTTTGTGATTTCTACATTCCCCGTATCTACCATTTCATTTTCTACAGTGAACGTTAAAGATTTTGTCATACCTTTTTTAATTTCAAATGGTACAGGCTTTTCTAATTTTTTGTAGCCTGGTAAACTATCTACTTCTACTAGCTTGTACTTTCCTACTGATAAATCTGAAACTGTTGCTTTTCCAGCTTTATCTGTCGTTACTTTCGTTACTACCTTGCCTTTGTCGTCTTGAACTTCAAAGACTACACCTGCTAACGGTGCCTTATTATCTTTATCTATTTTTGTAATTTCTACATTTCCCGTATCTACCATTTCATTTTCTATTTTTAATGATAGAACTTCTGTCATTCCTTTTTTGATTTCAAACGATACTGGTTCTGTTAATTTTTTGTAACCTGGTAAGCTTTCTTTCTCTACTAATTTGTACTTTCCTACAGATAAGTCTGAGATTTTTGCTTTACCATTTTTATCTGTTTTTACTTCCGTTACTACTTTGCCTTGCTCATCTTGTACTTCGAAGACTACGCCTTCTAATACTTTTTGACTATCTTTATCTACTTTTGTGATTTCTACTGAACCTTTGTCTAACTGTTCATTCTCTACTTTTAATGATAAGACTTCTGTCATACCCTTTTTAATTTCGAATGATACTGGCTCTGTTAATTTTTTGTAGCCTGGTAAATTCTCTACTTCTACTAGTTTGTAACTTCCTACAGATAGATCTGAAATTTTTACTTTTCCTTCTTTATCTGTTGTTACTTTCGTTACTACTTTGCCTTTTTCATCTTGCACTTCGAATGTTACGCCTTCTAATGCCTTCTGGCTGTCTTTGTCCACTTTTGTAATTTCTACTGAACCTTTATCTAACTGTTCATTCTCTACTTTTAGTGATAAGACTTCTGTCATGCCTTTTTTAATTTCAAACGATACTGGTTTTGCTAATTTTTTATATCCTGGTAAGCTTTCTACCTCTACTAGCTTATATTTCCCTACTGATAAATCGGAAACGTTTGCTTTTCCTTCTTTATCTGTCTTTACTTTTGTTACTACTTTATCTTTTTCATCTTGCACTTCGAATGTTACGCCCGCTAATACTGCGCCACTTTCTTTGTCCACTTTTGTAATTTCTACTGAACCTTTATCTAACTGTTCATTCTCTACTTTCAATGATAAAACTTTCGTCATACCTTTTTTGATTTCGAATGATACTGGTTCTGTTAATTTTTTGTAACCTGGTAAGCTCTTCGTCTCTACTAATTTGTATTTTCCTACTGATAGATCTG
>NZ_PCOB01000071.1:0-1739 GCF_002975115.1 Bacillus sp. MYb78 | reverse complement strand
AGACCTGCGGTAGTATGTCAACTGAGAAATAACAAAGTTTAAAGTTGTCAAAGGTCAATTTGTTTAAAAAAGGCATCACGAAACTAAACCAGTAACGAATGTAATTTACTGGAAAATAATGAAAGGTAGCGATGACAAAAATTTATGTCATTCTTTCACACACCTTCCTGGCGTAAAAAGTTGGTGGCTACGTAGTAGCGCATCCACCAATCGCACAAATTTTCTTGCGGTTAGAACGAGTGCACGTTTGTGTTGATGTTTTGGTACTTCATTATATTTTTTCACGTAATACTCTTGATAATCTGATACATGCTTTCTTACTGAATTGGCGGCTTCAACTAAGTAATAACGCAAGTAATGATTACCTGTACGGGATAATGAAGTATCTTCGGCTGTAAAACGACCGGATTGGTGCTTTCGCCAGTATAATCCAGCGTATTTGGCTATTTTTGTTTCATCGTCAAATCTTTCGATTTGGCCAATTTCAGCAATGATACCGGCAGCGAAAACAGGACCTACTCCAGGAATAGATTCAAGTGTTTGGGTCAAACCAGCCATGATTTTTTTAATAGACTTTTCTAATTCCTTGATTTGTTGTTGAAACGTACGAATGACTGCGATGGATGTACCTAAGATGACATCTATTGAATCTTCTACAACCTTATCCAAGCGATAAGAAGCTTTCACAGCTTTTTGAATGGATGCTGCTACGCATTTTGGATCACCAAAACGGTTTCGACTTTTTTCCTGTAGGAACTCAGCGAGTTCTTCTAAAGGCATATTAGCGAGTTCCTCTAAGCTGAATTTTTCAAGAAATAGTTCTGTCATGGCGCTACCAAATACGGAAGTATCCACCTCTTGTGAAAATGTATTACATTTAAAACTTAGGTGTTGAAGAAAGTGTTGTTTTTCTTTCGTTAACATTTTGACAAGTTGGTATCGTGATCTTGTTAATTGCTGCAGTGCCACGTACTGACTTTCTTTTACGATAGACATTTGATTACGGCCAAATCGTAAGTAATCAGCAATGACAAAGGCATCAATCTCATCGGTTTTATTCATGTCAGAATAGCTTTTCTTAAAATTTGCGACTTGTTTTGGGTTTAGGAGAAATACTTTTGCTCCAAAACGCTGTAAATCTATATCATGGTGAAGAAACATAGAAGGATGAAAGCTGTAAACAGAGGTGGATTCTAGACCAATCTTAAGGATGTCGACCTCTTTACCCGCAATACACTGTAATAATTTTTCTTTGAGTGTAGTAGCTCCTGGTAGGTCATTACTGACCGAAAAAGAATCCAGTTTTTCTCCGTCACCATTTAAAAAGCAAACTTTCATATCAAACGAACTTACATCTAAACCAACAAATAATCTCATGTAAGAGACCCCCCTTCTATATTAGAATCATTTCTTGGACGTCTCGAGATATCTCTAGTGTGTACGCCGACCAACAACCTCGTGTATGAGAGCTAGTCCTGAATCGAAAGCCGCCCTAGAGCTACTATCATCTAGGTTCGAGGGTCAGGCTGCTCAGCCTGCGAGTAAGGAGTCCCGCGCGTTCACTGAGAAACACTCTTCAAATGTGGTAAATCCACAGGAGGTGAAAGAATTGTCCCAAATGATCCTAAAATCATTATCTAGAAATATCTTGAGACGTCCAAGTATTTTTATTTATAGGGCTCTTATTAAGAAGAAAATCTAAGCCAGTAATAGGGCTTAAATATTAATATACGAGGAGG
>NZ_PCOB01000070.1:0-1808 GCF_002975115.1 Bacillus sp. MYb78 | reverse complement strand
GAAATATCTATGAATTAAATATGCGAGCAAAGTTTTTTCGTTTTCAGTTCGTCATGAAGGTATTATATAAACTCCTTAATTTCGAAATACAGAATAACAAAGAAAAGAGAAAACAAAAATTCCGAAAATCGAAAAATCGAGATTTCCAATTTAACAAATTCCAAAATCAAATCCCACATAAAAAATCCAAAATCAGCCCCGAAAATTTAGAATTTCTCAAAACTATATTTTCAAAAAAATCATCAAAAAACGTGCGGTATTTTATCGTAATATATATTACTAAAAAAATTCATGCGCACACTTTAAGTTTTCACCTCGTACGTTAGTAAAACAAAATTAGTAGAACAAAATATATCTCGAAATAAACTTTAAAAATAAATTTACAAATTCACGAAATTTAAATTTAAGAAAAACTCCTTTTTGTTAAATCATAAAAAAACTTTTGAATGCTACTTGCTGCACTCAAAAATAGACTCAATAAAATAAGGGAACTGACTTGATATAACAGTCAGTTCCCTTATTAAAAATTTCTAACATTTGACTTTGCTTTTTTCACAAATCAACCAACTAAAACAATTCTTTATGACAAGTCTCACAAATTTGCATTCTACCTTCAGCATCACCAATAATTTTCGTTTTTTTAGATTGAATCTTGAAACAATAAAAACATAATTTTCTATTTACACCTTTATGATCAATTTTTTCATATTCATGAAACTTTTTACAACCAAGACAATAATAATATAAATCTCCCGCTACTTTCATACACTACGCCTCCACATCTACTTCATTAATTAAATGACCGTTATACTCTTGCTTCTCACTCTCAGATAACTCTTGATACTCTTGTTCAAATTTCATTAAATCCTTATTCCACATTGCGATTAATCTATAATAATATTCATTCTTGTCTGTACTCTTATACTTGTCCAATTCGCCATCTTCATATTTTTTCGCATAATCTTTTAATAATCCACCGTAAACAATTAATTGACGACCTTTTAATGCTAAATAGAACACGTCAAACACTTCTTGACTAACCGACATTTCATAGTCTTTCGCTGAATACTTCGCAACCTCCGCAACTGCATTTCCTTCTCGTATTAACTCTACTTTTTGAATATGTACTTGCGTAATCTCTGGCATATCTGTTACTTCTCGCCACATTTCTAACCATTCTTCTTGCTTAATATAAAGCTCTTTACGTTTAAAATAATTTTTATCAACACAAAGCAATACATGAAAATGAGGATTATATGTATCATAATTCGGGTTATGATCGTCTACTTTCAATCCACGAGAATCATAATATGCTTTTCTCTTTTTGTTGTTATACATTTCTTCAGTGATGAATCGTTCTTTATCATACGTCATTTCTAGCTTTCTAATATAACCCTTAATAGAACGTTGAATATTACGTCTATCAAATAACTTTTTAAAAGCTTTATTAAATCTATCAATCTCACTTTTCACCATATCAGCTTTAATATTTGGAGTCGTCAACGTTAAAAAAAGAAACTCTTTCTTTTCCTCAATCTTAATTGCTTCCATCATCGTTGCGATTTTCACCGCGTCCTTCCCTGCTTTCCTCCAAGCACAAATCGGACAAAATCGATTTTTACAATCATTCCCCTTTACTCGTTTCTTCTTCTTTTTATCCTTTGTAGCCAAAAATTCATTAAAGATACTGCACGATTTAAACAATTCTTTCCCGCTCTCACTCATTTTCTTCTTTATAAATTCGTAAATCTTGATATTCTGTTTCTTTTTAGGTTGTAATTTACCAGTGATTTCATCTTGATTTTTCT
>NZ_PCOB01000069.1:0-1933 GCF_002975115.1 Bacillus sp. MYb78 | reverse complement strand
GACCTGTTGGACCTGTTGGACCTGTTGGACCTGTTGGACCTGTTGGACCTGTTGGACCTGTTGGACCTGTTGGACCTGTTGGACCTGTCGCCCCTGGAGTAGCATTGATTAATTGAATTAATAAATTAAAAAGAAGTTGTAAAGTTGCAGAATCAACATTTGAGTTGCAAGATATAGGGATAAGATCTAAAGCGAAGAAGAATTGTGCAAGGGCGCTATAAAATTGTTGCAATAATGTTGACAATTGTCCTAAATTAGGTGCTGGAGATTGTAATAAAACTATAATACTTTGAGTTAATTGTTTCAAAAAATTAACTTCTGGGGAAGGTAATAAGGAATTTAAGAAAATTAAAAATTGATTAAATAAATCGAGTAACACTAATCTGTTTGCATTACTTGGATTTGCAAAAAATGCTGAAATAGCTGATACTAATGAGTTTAGTAAAGTAATTAATTGACTTAATTGTTCCCTAGTAATAGGAACTGACTGTGGATTTTTACAACAATCTGCTGAAAAAACAATCGGATTGCAGTTATTATGATCAAAACAATCATTATGTTTCATTTATTTCCTCCTTACTTTTCTTATAGTTGAGTGTTTTCCCATTCTAAGTACTATAAAAGATGCAATTGAAAAAAGTAGTTGAGTTATATGTTTCTCTTAAAATAGGAAACATGAATGATAATCAAACTTGAAAACGTCATTTAATTATGTTCATGACTCACATATTAATTATATGTTTTTAATAATTGACTGCTTAGATTAAATACCTAAACTTAAGGGTTTATTTTATTTTTCCACGTTTATCTCTTAGGTTCAAAGACACATTTTAATTTGAATACAAAAACCGAATTTACGATTAACATATATTCCGCAAGTAACAACATCATTTTTTCATATAAATAAAGAACATTTCCTTACTAAAATTGGGCTCACCTTATAAAGGTGAAGCCGTTTCTATTATAAAAAACTCTCATACAATATAGTGGACAAGTTATTTTATACTTCGTTCTAATAAAATATTGTAAGGAGTGAAAATTAATTGCCTATCATTCAACCATTTATGGCATCTAGAAGATTTACATCCACACTAGGAGCCGGCACAGGTACAGGTGCAGCTTTTGCAATTGCTGCCACAGCTTGTTTAAACGATGCGGGTACTACTGCAACCGCTTTTCCGACTTTCACGTATTACAACTTATATGTGAACGGTATTCTTCAACCAAGCGTGAACTCCAGTGTTACTACTGGTCCTACTGGTGCTATTACAATTCCTGGTGGGGATGCATTAGACGGCGGAATTCCAATTACAATTGAATTTATCGTCACTTAATGTTAACGAATGTAATTCAGAACAAAAAAGACAGATTCCTTTTTCATTAAGAATCTGTCTTTTTTAATTAATAATAATAAATTGTAAAATAATTGAAGAACCTTGCGATGGTGGTTGGTTATCCAATAAAGTTAGTTTACCAGTACTAACTTCATAGAATGGTTGTGGTTGCAAAATTCCATTGATAAACAAATTTATATACGAAACCTCACTAGGTGAAAGTATATTCGTTGTACCATATTGAGCTATGCCATCTGCATCTGTATATATAAGTTTCTCTCCATCTGAAAAAGTGTAAAATAACAAATTAGTTGTTGTTATAGGGCCAATCCCCCCAGTAGGACCTGTTACTCCCGTTGCTCCTGTTGCTCCTGTTATTCCCGTTGCCCCCGTTGCTCCTGTCGCTCCTGTTACTCCCGTTACTCCCGTTACTCCCGTTACTCCTGTTGCTCCCGTTATTCCCGTTGCTCCTGTTATTCCTGTTACACCCGTTGCTCCCGTTACTCCCGTTACTCCCGTTACTCCCGTTGTTCCTGTTGCTCCCGTTATTCCCGTTGCCCCCGTTGCTCCTGTCGCTCCTGTTACTCCCGTTACTCCCG
>NZ_PCOB01000068.1:0-2115 GCF_002975115.1 Bacillus sp. MYb78 | reverse complement strand
TTTAGCTTTCGCCAAGCCGAACAGACCAAAAACGGGGTTAAGTTGCTCGACTTGGGCTAGCAATTGTACCAGCCGAACCGCCAATTCTTCCGTTCAAAGCATGATTCTTTTTCCATATGTATCAACGCTATGTGGGGTTTAGCCCCCACACGACTAGCCAGCACTCACACCCAAAAACAAGGGAGAATTACATTATTTAGCTAATAAATATTTGTATGTTTTTTGTCACAAGTATTTACATTTTGAATTTGAAAATCGTGTTACCTTTATAAAAGGTTACCGAAATATAATAATTATTTAGGGAGACAATTTATGAAAAAATTATTAATTAGTTTTATTGCTATTTTATTTTTTATTTGTGGTTTTAACTTGAAAGCGTTTGCTGCTGAGGAAATTATTGATTATCAATCTCTTTATAATCAAGCAATTCAAGAAGGTGTTTTAGATCAAAATAGTGTATCTTATAATGAATGGTTAAAACAAAATAAAGAAGAATTTATGCCTATATATCAAGATGGTTTAAAACAAGGTGTTTTTCTAGAACCGTTATCTTATAATGAATGGTTAAAATTAAATAATTATGGACAAGCACCAACGGGAGATATTGAACTTTTTGATGACGTGACTCCAAGAGGAAGTTGGGGTGGATTTACTTTAAAAGCTGGAGATATATTTATAACAAACGCAACTAGTTCAGCAGGTATAGTAGGACATGCAGCTATTGCTAATGGTGATAATTATATTTTACATATGCCTGGTGCTGGCCAAGGAAATCAACAATTATCTACATCTAATTGGATGCAAAAATATACTGCGTCAGGAAAATGGATTAAGGTTTATCGATTAAAAGATCAAACACTTGCTAGAGATGTAGCTAGATATGCTGATAGAAATTTTTATTCCACTACTGGAAGTGCAACTAAAAATGTTTATTTAGATTATGGTATCGATACACATCTGTATCAAAAAAATCCAACTTATTGTTCTAAATTAGTATTTCAAGCACTCTATTTTGGTTCTGGTTCAAGAAATGTTATGCAAGCGGTTAGTGGAATCGTAACTCCTTATGGTTTAATTGATACTTTTACTTCAGCATATAGACCGTCATTAGTAAAAACATATTAATAAATAATTTAGGAGGATTGAATTTGAAAAAAAAAAGATGTTAATAATGATGGCTATCTTTATATCAATAGTTTTAGTGGTTAGTTTTGTTTTATTTAATAGAGTACAGGCGAAAAAATCTATATATAATTACATTGCTAGACAAGGAATACAAGAAAGTCAGTTGAAATATATTGATTTTCATAAAGACTTTAAAATGGGCGGATATTGGCTTGCTGTTTATGTGGAAGGAGAAAATCCTGATATTTATTATGAATATTCTTATCAAGATAAAAAAGTTAATTTTCAAGCTTACTTTAATTCTGAAAAAGCGATAAAGAAAAAAATGTGGGGTGGAAGTGGACTTACTGAAATAGAGATGAAAAAATTAAAGTATCCACCTTTGCAATAATAAACAGTATAAAAAAGAACTTAAATACAGGATAAAACAAAGACTAATTAGTACTAAATAGATAAGTACTAATTAGTCTTTTTATTTTTTAATTAATTTAGAATTAAGAGTTTGATAAAGGATTTAATGAATGATTGAAATAACTCGCAAAACGACTATTGGGAGAAGAAAAATAAGCGGTAAGTGTCAATGGTAAGCGGACTGGAATGGTTCAGCGGTTTATGCTGATCCATGAAAGGAGCATTAAGGAATGGACACGTGCAACCGATTTTCCATCCTCTTGGTAGTTCCTCAAAACGAACCGTTTTGGGGACGCCAACCGGCGAGGAAGCCCCTCAAGGATTGAGGGGTTGGGGAGTTGGATCGATGGGGTCAAGGGGAAGAGTTCCCCTTGTGGGGTGTGGGGCAAAGCCCCTGGTCTTTATCACGCTGTGGCGTGATTTGGCGAAGCCAACGAGGTCTCGCAGAGCCCACACCAAATGTAATTTGGTATAATGGGCTATACCAAAACTTTGGATTCGCTCTCTCAATATGTTATGATAGTCTCAAAAGTAGTCCTCTTACGGAAGACAATTGTGAGGGAAAAACATGAACAAATT
>NZ_PCOB01000067.1:0-2117 GCF_002975115.1 Bacillus sp. MYb78 | reverse complement strand
TGGCAAACGAAATGGAATGAGTGAGAAGAGCGTACGGTCGGCGAGGTAACGGAGGTGTAGGAGCAGATTGATAGAAAGTGAGGGTAACAATTTGAAACTGACAGAAAGACAATTGAATGATTTGAAAAGAATTAGCGAATTACGTGTAAAGTTGTTTGGAGTTCCTGGTGAAAGTGTAGTTGATCCAGAGAATGTTGAGTTTTTATTGGATAATGCTATTAGTTCTTATTTAGGGCAATTAGAAATTTTTGAAGTCACGATAGAGATTGAACAGTATAATTCAATGTGTGGGTAAATTGTAGAAATGTGGCGAAGACATTTTCGGACATTCTAATAGCCGAAAATCGTGTACAAAATGACATGTTTAATAAAAAATAAGGAGCGGGATAGATTTTATGCAAGTTTATTTGGATAGGCTAATGATTAAGTATAAAGATGTAACAGAGAAACAATTTAGTGATGTTTTAACTAAAATATCGTCAAAGCAGATTTTTTTACCGAATACACCTATTAGGTCAGAACATGGGACGTCTGTTAGAGATTATCATAGAGTTATACATATTGGATATGGTGAAGGTGCAGTTTATATAGGGTGGAAACATAATTCGGAAAAGGAAAAAGATAGCTATGATATGAAAGTTGATTTTAACCCTTCTAAATTTGAAAATAACGAGTTGCAAAAAGATAGTTATGAAAAAGTGTTTGAAACCGTTTTTCATACGTTAAATGCAGTTTTGAAGTCTAATAAGCGAGTGGTTTATGGTATGGATATTGCTTTTGATATAGAGCGTCATATGAGTGATATTGTGTCTTATAGTAAAACAGGAAAGCAACAGGATAGACATAAAGGAACTGTTTATTATGGAAATAGAAATAAAGATGGATATTTGAAGATATATGATAAGAAAAAGGAGTTATATAATCATTTTAAAAGAATGATAGAAGAAGAGAATTTGACTCGTATTGAGTATAGTTGGAGAGACTCTGACGGTGTAGTGGTAGACGAAATAAGGAAGAGTCCTCCGTTTAGTATTGATGAATCTTATACATTCTCGATTTTTAATTTGAATAATGTTAAAGGGGCATTAAAAGCTTGTTTGATTTGTTATTCTAATGGAACTATGGATATGAAAGAGTTCCCTCGTAGAACTAAAGAGAGTATAAAAAAAGCCCTTGAAGAAATGGATCACTTGGCGGTGGACCCCATTCTACAGGACTGTTGGTTATCTATATTAGAAAATATTAAGAACTATACTCGTTTATGATATTAGCGTGTGCTTCTCTGTGTGTCAAGAGGGTGTCAATATGATGCTCTCTTTTTGTTTTTCTTAACTTGTTTATATTAATAGCGGATAGAGTCCCACTTTTACATTGTTCTGGTGTATCTTAGTGTTGATATTGTGTTTAAACTGATGTTATATTTATGTAGTACGATATACAAGAGGTGATTAGATGAGTGAAATGGTTCGTGTTAATACACGTATCAGTAAAAAGTTAAATGATTGGTTGGACGAGTATAGCAAAGAAAGTGGTGTACCGAAAAGCACTTTAGTTCATTTAGCTTTAGAGAATTATGTGAATCAAAAGGTTATGTTGGAACAAATGCCAAAGATGCAACAAATGTTGAGTATGATGTTTGAAAATGTAACGCAGCAACAATTGAATCAAAAAGGGAATATGTTTGAGTTGAAGTAACGGTTATGTTTCGAAAATGTAGTCTTATTGATTAGGAGATGCACATCGATAAACTAAATGCGTAGTTGGTGTGGCTGAAGTTTGCCCGCCACCTACTCATTTAGAATATCCGTGCATGGGTCCCTGAACAATTAGGAAACGGCTTTTGTAATCGTATGAGTTGTAATTATTATTCACTTGGGTGAACGTTGTATGACTGAAAGGAAACCCATGGCAGTTAACTGTGTAAATGGGCACTTATTTATTAAGTGTATTCGACGGAGCCGGAAGTAGACGACTTAAGGGAGCGACATGAATGAAGTGAAGTGCAGACAGAAGGTAAGGTGACGGAGTGGACTCTCAAAGGACACGACGGCGCGTGAACTGATGGCAAACGAAATGGAATGAGTGAGAAGAGCGTACGGTCGGCGAGGTAACGGAGG
>NZ_PCOB01000066.1:0-2182 GCF_002975115.1 Bacillus sp. MYb78 | reverse complement strand
TATAAATGCTAACTTAAATATGTACATTAACGCTTGAATAAATATGTACATTTTCAATTGGATTCTCCATACTGACTCTGAGGTGGTTAGTATGTATATTAAGCTAGATATTCAAACAGAATTTGAGGTTAAAAGTCTTTCAGACTTACCAAATTTTAAAAAACTAATGGGGAACTTAAAAATGAAGATAAATAAAAGTCAATTAGCCAGAGAATTGAATGTGGATCGGCGTACCATAGATAAGTATTTGAATGGTTTTACACCAAAAGGGACAAAAAATAAAACATCGAAAATCGATACATATTATGAAGTGATTGCAGCTCTTTTATCTAGTGATTCTAAACAAATCTTCTACTACAAACGAGTGTTATGGCAGTATCTAACAGACAATCACGGTTTAAAATGTTCACAGTCTGCATTTCGTGCTTATATTAATAGAAAGCCTGAATTTAGAACATATTTTGATGAGGGGAAGCGTATTTTATCAGGTCATTCAGTGGGTGTCCGTTATGAGACACCTCCAGGAGAACAAGCTCAATTAGATTGGAAAGAAAGCATACGATTTGAAACCAAAAGTGGCGAAATCGTATATGTGAATGTAGCTGTACTTTTATTGTCCTACTCGAGATTTAAAGTTTTTCATTTGAATATTTCAAAATCACAAAGTGTTTTAATGTCATTTATGACAGAGGCATTTGAAATGTTTGGTGGTGTACCGAAGGTAATTGTCACGGATAATATGAAGACGGTAATGGATGAAGCTCGAACAGAACACTTTACAGGAACGATTAACAATAAGTTTGCCCAATTCGCTCAAGATTTTGGATTTAAGGTACAACCTTGTATCGCAGGGCGACCAAATACCAAAGGGAAAGTAGAAGCGCCAATGAAACTTCTAGACGAAATTCATGCTTATCAAGGAAGATTCACTTTTGAAGAATTACATGAATTTGTGCAAAAATTATGTGCAAGAATTAATCAAACATTTCATCAAGGGACTGGTAAGATTCCAGTGTTTGCCCTAAAACAGGAAAAGAATCTCCTACAACCACTCCCGAAGAGCGCGATAAGAGATTCCTATATGATTAAGCATAAACTTGTAAAAGTTAATACATCAGGCATGATATCTTACAAATCGAATCAATACTCAGTTCCAGCTGAATATCAAGGTAAAACCGTCGGTTTACAAGTATATGATAATCAAATATATGTTTATCATAACATGAAGTTAATTGTACAACATAAAATCAGCCAATCTAAGCTCAATTATAAAGAAGAACATTATAAAAAAGCATTGGCTAAGTCACTACCTAAATATCCGAACATTGACAATTTGGCGAAACAAAATTTATCAGTAATTGGTGAGGTATATAGAAATGAAGAATAGCTATCAACAATTAACAACAAACCTAGAGTATTTAAAATTAAAACAAATGGCACAACATTTAGGTGACGTAGTCGATTTTAGCATTAATAATGAATTATCCTTCGTAGAGACACTTGTTAAACTGACAAACTATGAGATTGATGTACGAGAACAAAATATGATTCATTCTATGGTGAAAATGGGCGCATTTCCTCATAGAAAGGAGGTTGATGAGTTTGATTTCGAATTCCAGCCGAGTATTAATAAACAACAAATCTTAGATTTTATTTCTCTACGTTTCTTAGAGCAACAAGAAAACATAGTATTTTTAGGACCTAGTGGTGTTGGTAAGACCCATTTGGCCACGTCTATTGGTATAGCAGCAGCTAAAAAGCGAACAAGTACTTATTTTATTAAATGTCATGATTTACTTCAAAATTTAAAACGTGCCAAGATTGAGAATCGCCTAGAATCTCGTTTAAAGCACTATACAAAATACAAATTACTTATTATTGATGAAATTGGGTACTTGCCTATTGATCCGGAGGATGCAAAATTATTCTTTCAATTAATCGATATGCGTTATGAAAAGCGTAGTACCATCCTAACGACCAATATCAACTTCAAGTCTTGGGACGAAGTATTCCAGGACCCTAAACTCGCCAATGCCATACTAGATCGTGTCTTACATCATGCCACGGTGGTCAGTATTGTAGGACAATCCTATCGAATTAAAGATCATTTTAGCAAAGAAAATGATTGATTTTGTACATGCTTAAACAAGCGAAAATGTACATGTTTATCTTGACATTTACA
>NZ_PCOB01000065.1:0-2284 GCF_002975115.1 Bacillus sp. MYb78 | reverse complement strand
AGGTTAAGCTGAAGAGGCGGAGCCGCAGCGAAAGCGAGTCTGAATAGGGCGTTTAGTACGTGGTCGTAGACCCGAAACCAGGTGATCTACCCATGTCCAGGGTGAAGTTCAGGTAACACTGAATGGAGGCCCGAACCCACGCACGTTGAAAAGTGCGGGGATGAGGTGTGGGTAGCGGAGAAATTCCAATCGAACCTGGAGATAGCTGGTTCTCCCCGAAATAGCTTTAGGGCTAGCCTTAAGTGTAAGAGTCTTGGAGGTAGAGCACTGATTGAACTAGGGGTCCTCATCGGATTACCGAATTCAGTCAAACTCCGAATGCCAATGACTTATCCTTAGGAGTCAGACTGCGAGTGATAAGATCCGTAGTCAAGAGGGAAACAGCCCAGATCGCCAGCTAAGGTCCCAAAGTGTGTATTAAGTGGAAAAGGATGTGGAGTTGCTTAGACAACTAGGATGTTGGCTTAGAAGCAGCCACCATTTAAAGAGTGCGTAATAGCTCACTAGTCGAGTGACTCTGCGCCGAAAATGTACCGGGGCTAAATACACCACCGAAGCTGCGAATTGATACCAATGGTATCAGTGGTAGGGGAGCGTTCTAAGTGCAGTGAAGTCAGACCGGAAGGACTGGTGGAGCGCTTAGAAGTGAGAATGCCGGTATGAGTAGCGAAAGACGGGTGAGAATCCCGTCCACCGAATGCCTAAGGTTTCCTGAGGAAGGCTCGTCCGCTCAGGGTTAGTCAGGACCTAAGCCGAGGCCGACAGGCGTAGGCGATGGACAACAGGTTGATATTCCTGTACCACCTCTTTATCGTTTGAGCAATGGAGGGACGCAGAAGGATAGAAGAAGCGTGCGATTGGTTGTGCACGTCCAAGCAGTTAGGCTGATAAGTAGGCAAATCCGCTTATCGTGAAGGCTGAGCTGTGATGGGGAAGCTCCTTATGGAGCGAAGTCTTTGATTCCCCGCTGCCAAGAAAAGCTTCTAGCGAGATAAAAGGTGCCTGTACCGCAAACCGACACAGGTAGGCGAGGAGAGAATCCTAAGGTGTGCGAGAGAACTCTGGTTAAGGAACTCGGCAAAATGACCCCGTAACTTCGGGAGAAGGGGTGCTTTCTTAACGGAAAGCCGCAGTGAATAGGCCCAAGCGACTGTTTAGCAAAAACACAGCTCTCTGCGAAGCCGTAAGGCGAAGTATAGGGGGTGACACCTGCCCGGTGCTGGAAGGTTAAGGAGAGGGGTTAGCGTAAGCGAAGCTCTGAACTGAAGCCCCAGTAAACGGCGGCCGTAACTATAACGGTCCTAAGGTAGCGAAATTCCTTGTCGGGTAAGTTCCGACCCGCACGAAAGGTGTAACGATTTGGGCACTGTCTCAACCAGAGACTCGGTGAAATTATAGTACCTGTGAAGATGCAGGTTACCCGCGACAGGACGGAAAGACCCCGTGGAGCTTTACTGTAGCCTGATATTGAATTTTGGTACAGTTTGTACAGGATAGGCGGGAGCCATTGAAACCGGAGCGCTAGCTTCGGTGGAGGCGCTGGTGGGATACCGCCCTGACTGTATTGAAATTCTAACCTACGGGTCTTATCGACCCGGGAGACAGTGTCAGGTGGGCAGTTTGACTGGGGCGGTCGCCTCCTAAAGTGTAACGGAGGCGCCCAAAGGTTCCCTCAGAATGGTTGGAAATCATTCGTAGAGTGCAAAGGCATAAGGGAGCTTGACTGCGAGACCTACAAGTCGAGCAGGGACGAAAGTCGGGCTTAGTGATCCGGTGGTTCCGCATGGAAGGGCCATCGCTCAACGGATAAAAGCTACCCCGGGGATAACAGGCTTATCTCCCCCAAGAGTCCACATCGACGGGGAGGTTTGGCACCTCGATGTCGGCTCATCGCATCCTGGGGCTGTAGTCGGTCCCAAGGGTTGGGCTGTTCGCCCATTAAAGCGGTACGCGAGCTGGGTTCAGAACGTCGTGAGACAGTTCGGTCCCTATCCGTCGTGGGCGTAGGAAATTTGAGAGGAGCTGTCCTTAGTACGAGAGGACCGGGATGGACGCACCGCTGGTGTACCAGTTGTTCTGCCAAGGGCATAGCTGGGTAGCTATGTGCGGAAGGGATAAGTGCTGAAAGCATCTAAGCATGAAGCCCCCCTCAAGATGAGATTTCCCATAGCGTAAGCTAGTAAGATCCCTGAAAGATGATCAGGTTGATAGGTTCGAGGTGGAAGCATGGTGACATGTGGAGCTGACGAATACTAATAGATCGAGGACTTAACCATATAATATG
>NZ_PCOB01000064.1:0-2456 GCF_002975115.1 Bacillus sp. MYb78 | reverse complement strand
TTCAAAGAACTACTTGGTCGCTCATTTGCGACTTCCTTATGTTAACATCTTCATTAGTTAATGTCAACTAAGTTTTTCATTTCGTTTGTCGCTTGCGACGTTAATGTCATCGGCGACTTGTCCTATATTACACCTCTATATAATAATAGTCAATATTAATCTTTCATTTTTAAAAAAAAGATGAAAAATACTCTCATACCCCCTCTTTATTCCTCATACATATCAGTAAAATAACTGAAAGGAGTGTAGAACTTGTTCGATCCTTCTTTATTAAACACCATAAGCGCCCATTCAAGAAGCCCACACTATCATAGGAAGTTTCCCATCATTCTATTTTGGAGTCAAAAAAGCGGTTGCACTTCTCTTGCCAATTGGTTCTTTTACCAAATTGATTTATTGCAAACAGCTCTAAGTTATAGTCCTTTCATTCATAATTATGAATATGATATATACAAAAGTACACCTGCTTATAGTGTACGACTAGGAGTAGCGTTGCGAGAAAAACAAAAAGAAACGTTTAAACTTGTTCGTAACCCTTATAGGAGAGCAGTCAGTTCTTTCGTATCCTTAATTGGACCTCCTTATATGGAAAATCCCGAATGGAAACCCATCCGAAAGTTTTTATATCAAGATGAAAATTCCCCCAAAGGGATCTCATTTAAACAATTTCTATACTATCTATTTATGAAAGGGGCTCACGCAAGTGATATTAACCCACATTTCACACAACAATATATAGCTGGTGAAGAAGAATATGTCACCAATTATATATACTTAGAAAACTTTGATCAGGAAATGAAAGAATTAGAAAAGCGTTTCGAATTAAAAAACGCACCAATAAATGAGTTCTCAACATCATGGCATCATCAAACTCCCGCCATGATTTATAAAGGGAATTTTAGCGAAGGCGATATTACTGATCCTTTATTTCCCCGTCATCCAACTTTTGAAAGCTTTTATGATACTGAATGTATACAACTTGTTCAAACAATATTTCAAAATGATTTCGACACATATAAATACAGCAAAGAATATCCATACTAATTTTAGTCTATTATCTTTGCTAAATAAAAAAGATACCTCATATATAAGGTATCTTTTTAACATTTCAATTATATAAATCATACTGTTTAACAGTCTCTATTCTCCACCTTGTTACCTTTTAATAGATTACATAACTTTTGCTTATCCGCCCATCCTACTCCAATTAAAACTAAACTCGCTCCCATTATTACTCTCCATGTCAAAGATTCATTTAATAGAATAATTGAAGTAACAATACTTATTAACGGTAATGCATTTAAATATAATCCGCTTACTGATGCTGAAACTCTCTCTAGCGCTTTATTCCAAAACCAATACGCTAAAATTGTTGCTCCAATAACAAGGTATATTACACTAAGTCCCGTTTTCCAAGTTTCAATCTTCGGTAAACCGTAATAAAGAATTTCTACCAGTGCAAATGGTAATAGAATAACAGCTCCGATAATTAAAGTTAATGTTGTAAAAACCTCGTTTGATAAATACTGTTCTTGTTTTGGTCGTTTTAGCAAAACCGTGTAGAAAGCAAATAGAAAAGTACTTAATAATATCAGTATATCTCCTATTAAAGACACTTCTTGATCAGCACTTTTAGATGGAATCGTAATAAAGAGTACTCCTATAGCACCCAATATAATTCCTATCCAATAATTCAATCGAATTTTCTCTTTCAAGAAGAATGCTGAAAAAAGAATTGTAACTAATGGTAATGCAGCATCTATGATACTAACATGTAATCCACTTGTTAAAGAAATACCATACGATGTGAACATAAAATACCCAGCTACACCGGTAAAAGCTAACAAACTCATTCTTTTCCATGGAACTTTTTTATGTACAACTGATTTTTGTAGTTGCTTAAATGAAAATAGCATACAAATTCCACCTGCAAAGAAAAGACGAATAAACAACAAAGTAAACGGCTGAATAGATTCTAACGCCCATTTTGTTGGCGCAATAGCTGTCCCCCATAATATAACAGCCACTAATAACATGCATATTTCTTTCATAATCCCCCACACCCATCAAAAATATATGTTAACTACCTTAATTATAGATTTTTTCTTATGTAAAATCCTTTAAAAACACAAAAGGTTATGCAAAAAGAGCTAGATTGCTACTTTTTGCATAACCTTTTTATATAAGATCACAAACATTCTTTTATATCTCGACTATACCCTTATAAAAGGTAATTCTTACCTTTATATTTTAAGTAATAAAAATATACACAAAAAAACCTAAGTCGAAACGACTTAGGTTTTTGCTTGGCGACGTCCTACTCTCACAGGGACAAGGTCCCAACTACCATCGGCGCTAGAGAGCTTAACTTCCGTGTTCGGTATGGGAACGGGTGTGACCTCTCTGCCATCATCACCAAACTATGAAGGCATATTCCTTCAAAACTAGATAACATT
>NZ_PCOB01000063.1:0-2499 GCF_002975115.1 Bacillus sp. MYb78 | reverse complement strand
GTTTTCAAAGAACTACTTGGTCGCTCATTTGCGACTTCCTTATGTTAACATCTTCGTTAGTTAATGTCAACTAAGTTTTTCATTTCGTTTGTCGCTTGCGACGTTAATGTCATCGGCGACTTGTTCTATATTACACCTCTAAAGTATAATCGTCAATACGTTTTTTAAAAAACTTTATATTTTATAGATTTCATTTACGTATTTCTTCTATAGTTATATACAAGCACCCCACAGAACAATCTATGGGGTGCTCTTCTACCATAAAAACTATTGTTCTTTCGACGGCACCGAACAACTTCCATCAGCACAAGAAAGATCGCTTCCACCATCTGCTGAAAGTTCCTGTAACTTCGGTGCAGGATTCTCTTCTTCCCAAACTTGCTGAAGTGCACCAACAAAAGTTTCAAGTGGTTGTGCACCTGAAATAGCATACTTTTGATTAATAATAAAATAAGGCACTCCCGAAATTTGATATTGCTGAGCAATCGCTTCATCAATTCTAACATCATTTGCGTACGCATTTTTATCATTAATAACATTTAAAGCTTCTTGCTTATCTAAACCTGAGGCTGCAGCGATAATAGCAAGTGTATCCACATCACTTAAATTTTTCGATTCAGTGAAATATGCAAAAAGTAGATTCTCCGTAATCTCCTTTTCTTTCCCATGATTCTTTGCAAACTTCGCAAGACGATGCGCATCAAACGTATTCGTCGGCTTCATCTCATCAAAATTAAAACTTAAACCCATACTAGCTGCATGATTTCCTAGCTGTACGTTATTACGCTTAGCTTCTTCAATACTAATTCCATACTTTGATGCAAGCACTTCATTAATACTTGTTCCAGAGTAAACGGGAGTATTAGGATCCAACTCAAAACTTTTAAACTCAACTTCAACATCCTTCTTATGTGGAAATTGCTCTAAAGCCATCTCTAATCTACGTTTCCCAATATAGCAAAATGGGCATACAAAATCCGACCAAACCTCAATTTTCATATAAACACCTCATTAACATTTAGTTTTCAATCATTGTAGCACTGAGATTAAGGAATTCAAAAGTTTTTGCTCTATCTCCTTCATATAGTACATACAAAAATACACTTATAGCAGACTACCTAATTAACAAAAAAACGATAATCAAAAGGATTAACTATTATCCCTCCGATTATCGTCTATATAAATGCAACAACTTTAATTATGCCGGAATATACTTCCCTACGAACTTCCATACGGTATTCCAATATTTATTCGAATCTACTTTCTCCGCTTCTCCATGCCCAGCACCTGGAACAATTAATTTCTCTTTTTCTATTTTTGCAGCATTATATACTTCATCTAACATTTCAAAAGGAACGAATGTATCAGCATCCCCATGAATGAATAGCATAGGTGTTTTACTTTTCGCCACTTGTTTTACAGCTGAAGCTTCTTCTAAATCATATCCAGCTCTTAATTTTGTAACTGTATTTGCCGCATTCATAACAGGAAACTTCGGCAAGCGGAATAAATCTTTTAGCTGATAAGTAAATTCATCAATAACGGTTGAGTATCCACAATCTTCAATAATAACTTTAACATTAGAAGGTAAATCCTCTCCTGAAGTCATCATTACAGTTGCCCCGCCCATTGAAACACCAAATAGAGCTATTTCAGCATTAGGATCTTTCTTTAAGATTTGTTGAATCCAAATCAAAACATCTTTACGATCATTCCAGCCCATACCAACATAATCCCCTTCACTATTTCCGTGCCCACGAAGGTCTGGTGCTATGACATTATAGCCTTGTTCATAAAAGTTACGAATATATTTCGTCATTTCTGATGCTCTACCATTGTATCCATGAACCACAATTGCCCATTTATGACTAGATGATTCATTCATATATTCATAGCCTTTTAAATTCAATTTATCGAAAGAACGTATAGTTAATGTGTTAGGTTTATACTTCGATACGAAGTTCGCATTCTTTTCTTCATTTGTAGCCAATACATCTCCCGATGCATTTACCGTTTCTACTAAATGAGGATTATCTTGCAAAAATTCTTTTTCTTGTTTCGCATTCAATGCGTAGTTATAAAAATAATTCCCAACTAACATATACACGATTAATAGAAGGACTAAGACTACTATAGTAATTATACCTATCCTTTTCATATTATCTCCTTTTCTAACTTAAATCTTCTTATATTAAAGTACATCAAAAAAACAACTGTACTATTTTAACACACCAGTGAATCTTATCTTTAAGAAATAAAATAGAAAATCTTAAATTACATATCAAAAATCACGAAAGAAATCTAATGAAACTTATATAAATATGTAATTAGCTTTGAAAAGAAGTTACAAAACACAAAAAAGACGAGTCATTCTGACTCGTCTTAAAGTTGCTTGGCGACGTCCTACTCTCACAGGGACAAGGTCCCAACTACCATCGGCGCTAGAGAGCTTAACTTCCGTGTTCGGTATGGGAACGGGTGTGACCTCTCTGCCATCAT
>NZ_PCOB01000062.1:0-2607 GCF_002975115.1 Bacillus sp. MYb78 | reverse complement strand
GTTAGTGATAGGTAAGGATTTGAAGTTATCTCTACCTTTTCCCCCACTCCACACCGTACGTGAGACTTTCACCTCATACGGCGCTCCATCTAATTTGTTTATTGTTTAATTTTTTCTAAATTACAAGCTCTTCGATATTGGTTTATTCGTTTAACTTGTTCCACAGTCAACGAGTGTTTTTGAAAGTAGGATTCAATCGTTTGTTTATTTGTCATGTGAATTAATCTATGAATTTCTTTATGAATGATTCTAAGATTTTCATACTCATCTGTTCCGCCTAATCCCTTCGGAATATAGTGGTGGCAATGTAGCTCACTTGCTGGTAAAAATTCTTTAAGTATCTCACATTTTCCATTCAACATAGAATACCTTGCCATTCGATTATCCAAGTACTCTATACTTTCATTAGGGATATTTGCAGTTAGTAGTTTCTTAATTTCGCCTAATACCAATTTATTTAACTCAATATGTTTGGCAATCTTTCGGCCTTTTTGATTGTAAGGTGTTTGGGTTTGCGTGTAATTCCATATAGTTGCTGTTTGTATATCCGCTAGTGGAAATAAGTAAATACCACATACTTTAAATGTTCGATAATTATTTTTAAAGAATTTTGTAAACACCGGAGGTGCATTGATTGGAACTTCATATTTCCCGACACTTTTTAATCGATTGAATATTACTAATGATAGGTTAAATGCAAGCTGTTTCATTTCAATATTTACATGTGTAACATACCTAAAATAGTTACGCAGTCCAAGTACATAGGCATTATATAATTGCACATTTTTCCGAGTTGATGACAACTGAATAGCTTTTATTCGCTTTTTGATCTCAAGTTTGATTTGCTTCTTTTTCTTATTTGATATCCTAGAGTTACAAACCCATTTGTTTCTTTTGGGTACTACATATAATAAATATCCTAAGAACTCAGATTTGTTTTTTCTAAGGTTGATTATTCTGGATTTTTCTGGTGAAATGTCCAACTTTAATCGTTCCTTGAGATACATTTTTGTCGCGAAAAACCATTTTTGTGCCGTTCGGAAATCCTTTGCCATAATTTTAAAATCATCTGCATAACGAACAATAAATCCTTGTTTCAATTTGGTACCTTTCATTGCTCGCTTTTGATTTGCATTATTTGTATATGGATATGATGTTTCAAAATAGTGCCATTGGCTTGCTATCCATTGGTCTAAATCATTTAAAACTATATTGGATAGTAATGGCGAGAGTATTCCACCTTGTGGTGTTCCCTTTTTTGGAATTCCAAATCCCTTAATTGGTGCTTTTAGAATTAAATAGATAAGTTTTAACACTCGCTTATCTTTAATACCCATATTCCACAATTGTTTTAGAAGTAATGTGTGATTAACATTGTCAAAGAATCCTTTTATATCTATATCTACCGCGTAATGAAAAGTATTTCTGCTTATCAAAAACATTACTCTAGAAATGGCATGTTTTGTTCCTCTCATCGGACGAAATCCATAACTATGTTCGTAAAATTTCGCCTCGCAAATCGGCTCCAAAATTTGCCTAATCATTTGTTGAATTAACCGATCAAACATTGTTGGAATTCCTAAAGGTCTTTTATCTCCATTGGACTTAGGAATAAAAACTCTCTTTACTGCTTTTGGTTTGTATATCTCTAGTTGTTTACAAACCAATGATAAGAATTCCTTTTTATACATTGGTTTATAATTATCTATCGTGAACAAATCCGTGCCAGCGGTTTTGGACCCCTTGTTAGATTTTATTGTTCGGTATGCTAAAAGAATATTGTTCTCCGAAGTAATCAATTCATATAGACCATGGAATGATTTATTTCCTTGACTTTCTTCATATAACCTATCAAATGTTTCTTGCATATTGTAATATTCCCAATATCTCATTGTTGTGCTCAACTGTGGAAACCTCCTAGGTTTTTGCCCACATTCCTACCTGACCATTGAGCTTCATTTTCTTAAAATTAAACATAAAACAAACTAGACTTGGGGCCATCCCTCCACGTTCATTAGACGCTTCAACGGTACTGTGCCCCTACCTTCACAAAAATAAAGGAATTTCGGCTAATTACCTTATATCCACCTGCCCAGTAGTAGCTGTTTTCATTTAGCAGTTTTTTGCTTCCCACGTTCCAATATATCTAGCTATTCATGATAACCGTAGGTGTTTGCTATAAGCCTGTAGAGTTTATAAGCTCATCGTTGCTTATCCCGATTTCCTACCGTCAGATTCGTACTTCTCGGTACCCTACCACACTCTTGTGTGCTATACCTTTCGGTATAGTGCAATTTTAGACCCGTACCTTCGCAAATTCGTCAGACCCATAAGGGACATTCTCACCATAGTTATCTTTTCAGCCATCCGACCTATCCTACACCATATGATTAAAAATCACTTAGGCTCGTTCAGCCGACTTCACCTAGCTTCATACACAATCTGTCTACTAACAAATCATGCATGTAGGAGTATTAATGGAGTTGTTTCAATTCAACATGACGATTTTCATTCCAACTCTCGATATATTAGTTATTGTTGCTTAAGATAAATTTCAGCAACACTCTCACTTCACGTCTAAACGCTTATAGAGAAACGTGTCGCGCC
>NZ_PCOB01000061.1:0-2685 GCF_002975115.1 Bacillus sp. MYb78 | reverse complement strand
TTATGATGATAGGTAAGGCTTTGATGTAATCTCCACCTTTTCCCCCACCTCACACCGTACGTGCTAGTTTCCTAGCATACGGCGTTCCATCGTTTCCAACTGACTTTAAAATCAAATTATGTTACTATCGGTTCATTTCCAGCTTTAGTTCTTAGCACATTCAGTTTATCCATTTGTTTCTTGTTAAGTTTAAAAGACCGAAGGTAATGTGTAATCTTATTAAGATTCGTCATGTGAATCAGTTTGTGTATAAACCAATCTACAATTACCAAGTTGTTGTACTTGTCATCCCCACCTTGTTTAATGGGAACAATGTGATGACAATGAACACGTTCAATACCAATTTCCTCACCAGTTACATAACACTTACCATATTGAGCAACGTATTTTGATATCCTATTATCGTTGTACTCAATACTTTTATTCTTCGAATAAGTCCTCATAACTTGGTTGAGAACATCCTTAGGTATTGCCTTAAGATTACTATGTACTTTATTACGCCCCGTTTCCGTATAGTTACAGATAACCTGCGAAAAATTCCACGGGTTTTTATGATGTATTCCTGTAACTGGTAAGAGTGGAGTGTTCTGTACAGCGTAAATCTTAGTGTTGGGTTGTATTCCTTTGGTCTTCCTTTTAAAATTCACAGATGTTTCACAGAACTTCATGTGCTTCATATTGTTTCTAAGTCTGGTTCTTATGACTCTTCGCAGAGAGTAATTTACCTCCGTTAAATCCATGTAAATTGTAACCGCATATTTAAAGTAATTTTGTATACCAAGAAGGGTTGAATTAAATTGAGTAACTTTCTCTGAAGTCGGCTCCTTTTGAATTCCTTTGATTCGTTCTTTTAGTTGTCTTTTAGCTTTTGTAATAGCTTTGTCGGACATACTGGTTTTTGCAATATATCCAAATTTAGCTTTACCTTGTTTAACCACTTTGATTTTGAATCCAAGGAAAACTGACGAGTTTTTCTTGAGATTAACCACTTTGGACTTTTTGGGGTTAATTTCTAATCCCAAGCGGGATTTGAGAAAATCAACTGTCGCATGATAAAAGCGTTGTGCTTCATCATAAGTCCGACACATTATTTTGAAGTCATCCGCGTATCTCACTACATAACCACATTTTAGATTCGTGTACTTCCTAGCATATTGTCGAAACCCTAAATGCCGAGTAGAGATTCTGTGAGGTTTGTAGGTTTCCCATTGGCTACTTATCCACCAATCAAGTTCATTTAGAACAATGTTGGAAAGTAAAGGAGAAATAATTCCTCCTTGCGGAGTACCCTTATTGGGAATACCCTCTCCTTCTATCTCAGATTTAAGGATTTTTGAAATAACACATAGAAGTGATTTGTCTCTTATTCCCAGAGTCCACATTTGCCTTAATAGCTTTTTGTGGCATACATTATCAAAGAACCCCTTAATGTCAATATCAACACAGTAGTGTTGGTGACCTATGTTAATAAGACTTACAACTCTACTTAGTGCATGGTGTGTACTTCTGTTCGGTCTAAATCCATAACTATGGTTATGAAACTTAGCTTCACAAATAGGTTCCAATACTTGGAGGATAGATTGTTGTACTAATCTGTCCCAAATTGTTGGAATCCCCAGGGGTCGCTTCTTATCACTGCCCTCTTTTGGGATAAGGACTCTTTTAACTGCTTGTGGTTGATAGTTATTTAATCGTTTTCTAACTTCATGAATAATCTTTGTATCGTTTAGGTGCCAAATATCTTTAATGGTTAAATTGTCAACTCCAGCCGTGTTACTCCCCTTATTAGTTTTGATGTTGCGGTATGCTAATCTAATATTTTCTTCCGAACCGATAATATCAATTAATTTATAGAAATTGTTACCATTAAGGCTATTAGAATATAACTCATCATACTTTCTTTGCATGTCGTAATATTCACTGTGCCTTAGTTTAGTTTTCTTTAACATGGGCTGTAACCTCCCCTTATTTACTGGAGGTTTACATCTCTTTAGTCTTACTCGAAACCATGTCAACCATAAGTAACAGTCAGTTTTCAATCGACTAGTGGCTATCCCTCCACGTTCATTACACGTTTCATAGGTACTGTGCCACCACTTTCACTGTCATAAACCTAGGTTATACAATTTACAATTGTTTTCCCTAGAACCACTTCATCGGAAGCAAGCCCTCAGTGTTGACAGCTTACCACGTTCCGTCATTCCTATCTGTGCATATACCGTTAGGTTTCTCCTATGAGCCTGCTACCTTGATATTGCCTGTAACAATATATGGACTTTCATAAAGGCGAGTTTTACTCATCCACAGTAGCGACACTAATTGTGTCAGTAAGCCTTTCGACTTACTTCCGATATAGACCCGTACCATCAGAGATTCGTCCGCACATACCATACTCTATTGGTTCATAGTGCATACTAACCATAGGTAATTTATAGACTTCCGGTTTATAGGTTACACCACCCACCTCTGAGTGACTTTCGTATCCTATAGGATTACGGTAACTCTCAACCGACTTCACCGAGCTTCATACAGTTCAGTTCTTGCTAACTTCACTGCATGTCGGAGTATTAAAGGAAGCCCTTCAAGGCGTTACCCTATCATTTGACTTCTTGGAATGACAGTTCACTGTTGAACTGTAAGTTCGACAATGCCTAAGCTTTTCACTTAGGAACGTGTCGCACCACC
>NZ_PCOB01000060.1:0-2734 GCF_002975115.1 Bacillus sp. MYb78 | reverse complement strand
CAACAATTTTTGAGTTTAGATAAAAAAATAAAAGAAAAGAAACAGGAATTTGAAACGTTTCGAAATCAAATTCCGGATAAGCCAGTGTCAATGTCTTATTTGCGAGAAGAAACAAAAACAGAAGTAACAACGAAACTGTTTGGAAAGCCAGAAATTACTGAGAAGAAAACAGGAAACATTGTGGTTACACGTGAGCAATGGAGAGATATGACAGAAAAAGTGAATGCAGCCGTTATTGTTAAAAAAGATTATGAACGTTTACAGAAGACGGATCTTGTAAAAGAGAATCAAAGTTTACGAGAAGATAATAAATATTTAGAAGAAACAATAAAGGGGAATAATCTTGCTTTAAAACATTCTTATAAACAAAATCGGGAATTAGAAGAAGTAAATAAAGAATTGCATACTGAAATAGGCACTTTAAAGGCTCATATAAGAGATTTACAGATGAATATAAAGGTTTTATATCAACAGACGAAAAAAGTCTTTAAAGAGCAATTTAAGGCATTTAGAGGACTTATTAAAAACGAACTGGATATGAAGGGTGTAGATAATCAATTTGAACGTGAACATACAAGAGAAATAAGAAGTAGACAGAAAGGATATGACATGGAACGTTAGAAACGTTTTGTGATATACTATAATTATTCATCACTAACTAATTTATGGGTTTCATCCATTTAAAAATCTCTTTATATGTGTGCATATAAAGAGATTTTTTGCGTTTATGTAATTAAAATTATGTTAAGATTGATAAGACTACATTTGAAAATGTGGGTTCAAGTTGCTGTTTGACTGAATTGCACAAAAAACCAATTCTATTACACGAGAATTGGTTTTTTTGCGTATAACGAATAGAGATATATCTAGGCGTTTAAGGAGTTGTATCTTATATAATTTAGTCTAACATTAATAAAAAGAAAATTCAAAAATATTCACTAGGTTTGTTGTTTATAAGGAATTATAAAACATGAAATTTTGCATATTTTCTAATTAATTCCCGGAAATAGGAATTAATGATTTATAATAAATAGATGAAATACCCTTTCAGTTTCCGATGAACTGTACTTTAGTCTGTTGTTAGTACGAAGTCTTTTAAAAGACTTCGTACTTTTTTTATTGTCGACCAAGACTATGTTGTAAATGCTCATAGCATTGTATGTTGGATTTCAATTGTAAGTTCCAAAGTAAACTTTTGAATATTTGTTTACTTTCAAATAATTGGTTTTATGGTGTTTTCAGAGGATTTTAGAAAAATAGAGATTCCCGTAAAGAAAGTATACATTTAGAATGCGAATTTTGTACGGATGATGGTTAAAGATACTCAATAAAAATTTCATTTTGTAGAAAATCATCAAAATAAAACGAGCACTTATGGCAAGGCGCTCGTTTAAAAAACATTCTGTGTATTAGGGTTGTGTTTATAAGTTATGAACCGATGAATATTTGTTAAAGTAAGGTTTAAGATAGTTTATTCATTTTAAAGTAAATGGGAACCTGTACGGCAAAAAAAGAGGACCTTCGAACAGTGCTCTTTCTCTGAGTCTGTAGTGCATGATACTTTATGAAGTTTTTTTAGAAATAAAATGAATGAGCTCACGACTAAAACGAACTTGCTATACAATAACATATAAAAAGTCAGACAAGATACAACAAAAAAAGCCATTCATGCTATAATTGAGTTGTCGAATCTACAACTATAGGAGAAGGGCTTTTTTTACTGTTATACAATTAATTAGAGTGTTCAGACTCAAATTAATTTATCTAACTTCATAATAACAAAATAAAAGTCTCTTCGCTAGTTGTAAATACTAGAAACGAGGAGAAAAGCATGACAAATACCATTGATTTTAAACATGTTGAGAAAAATGCAAGAATACGTGATTTTGAGAATGAAAAAGAAAAGTTTAAACAAGATCATAACGGAATTAATCAAGAAGAAGTAAATCAAGCAATGCAAGTATTAAGTAAAGCTACTGGCGGAAAAGAAATATTTATAGGTACTAAACGTTCCCCGCAATCAAAAGTAAAGTTTGCCCAATTTATTCAAGATAATTGGGATTATGCTTTAGAAAATGCATTTTTTACTGACGAAGAAATGCTCTTTTTACTTCGTATTCAAAGGTTTTTACAATTTAAAAGTAATTGTATTGTAAATGATATTCATTCTAGAAATGCACTTCCTATGAGTCAAAAACAAATAGCTGATAGATTAAAAACTGATAAATCTAAAATTAGTCGCATTGTAAATAGTCTGGTACAAAAAGGTGTTATTGTAAAAGCAAATGGACATAAACCAGAAGGGGTTAAAGCTCGTACATACGCATTATTTATTAATCCTAATATTATTTATAGCGGTGAACGTGATAATGTTGAAACAACTTTAAAAGCTTTATTTATGAATTCGAAATCACTATTTAAAAAATTTCCAATAGCCCTTTTTTAAGGGCTATTTTTTTAATTTTAATAGTTGTCTAATTTGACAACTAAAGTTGTCTAATCTGACAACTATTAAAACCACTATAAACCCTTGATATAATAAGCTTTTTAACTAGTTTAGTAGGTATTTTACTCTCACTCTCTATATAAGGGCTAAAAGTTCCGCAAGGAACAGGTCGTATTTTTGAGGAAAAAGCACTCAAAAATCTCCACCTTTTTCACTACGTTTCATCCTTGCCAAACTTTTTTCGGCTGGTTTTTAGCTTTCGCCAAGCCGAACAGACCAAAAACGGGG
>NZ_PCOB01000059.1:0-2937 GCF_002975115.1 Bacillus sp. MYb78 | reverse complement strand
TGGGTAAAGTTAAAGATGGACGAACTTTCTATTTAACAACGGATGGATATGTCCGAGGTGGTATGTAATGTTTGAAATTACTGTAATGATTGGAATTGTGGTTGGTCTTTCGCAGATCGTAAAAATAATTGGATTACAAACAAAATATGTTCCGTTATTGAATTTAACGCTTGGCATTGTGCTAGGCGTTTTATTTTTGGGCGGAGATATCAAAACAAATGTATTTCAAGGAATCATCATTGGACTGTCAGCAAGTGGATTATTTGACCACACAAAAATTATAAAAAAGGATGTTGATGCTAAATGAAAAAGACAATGAAACATATTACCTCGTTCCTTATGATTCTAGTACTTGCTGTTTCTTTTGCTGATAGAACGCTTATTATTCCTGATTTACCGAAACAACCATACCGTTATGGTGTAGGTGCTTATGAGGGCGTTGTAGCACATTCTACAGCGACTCCAGAAGCTCCAGCTATTAACATTCAAAAATATGAGTCTCGAACATGGAGAAATGCATTTGTTCACTATGCAGTCGATTGGGACGAAACAATCCAAATTGCTGATACAAAATACATTGCTTATGGCGGCGGTCCTGCTGCTAACAAACGATTTGTACATGTTGAGTTATGCGAAACAGCGGACTATACAAAATTCAAGCGTTCTTATGAAAAGTATGTAAAACTTTTAGCAAAAATTTTAAAAGATAACAAGATATCTGTAGAAAAAGGATTATGGACGCATAGCGATGTAACACATTACCTTGGTGGTACAGATCATGAAGATCCAATTGATTACTTAAAGTCTCATGGCGTTTCAGAAGCTCAATTTAGAGCAGATGTACAACGAGTATACAATAATTCTAGTGTGGATGTTTCTGTTCCTGATAAGCCATCTAAACCAGCGGAAGTACCAACATCCGTAACAGATGGGATTGCTTATATTGAAGGTTATAACGTTAATTTACGTAAAGGACCTGGCACAAGCTATTCTAAGATTCGTCAGTTGAACAAACCAGAATCTTATATTGTGTGGGCTGAAAAAGACGGGTGGTTAAATCTTGGTGGAAATCAGTGGATTAAGAACGATCCATCTTATGTGAAGTTTAATAAGAAAAGTACAGTAGATTCTTCTATTGTTGGAAAGCGTGTTGTCTCAAAAGTTAACAATCTACGTTTCTATGATGCTCCATCTTGGCAGGATAAAGATGTGGCTGGTTCTGTAGATGCAGGATTAGGATTTATAATTGATGCGAAGATAAGTGTAAATGATTCGTATCAATATAAAGTGCATAATAGTCATGGGCAAGTTTTCTATATTACGGCTATTGATACGTATGTGAATGTGCGTTAATTTAACGAAAAGGGCCCCTTATTATAGGCGGCCTTTTTCGTGCTGTATGTAACATCATTTAATTGTTATTTTTTTCGGTTTTCAATTTTGTGTATTCATTTAACCAAATATCTATTAGATTTCTTAATGTAATAGTTTCTATTTCAAGAGGGATTTCGATTTCATCTTCATCATACTTATTAAATATAACAGTTTTATCTCTTCGAACATCTGCCCCAAAAATATTCGCACTTATTTTTTCATAATCACTTTTTTCATTTAAAACTTTATCTACAGTTTCTGCTATCCAATCACCGAATTCAGATACCTCTACATTTAAAAAAGCTTCTAAAATATCGAATTCCTTTGGTAGTCTAATAACTAAACTTCCTGTACTAAGTAACTCAAATTTGTAATCCATATTATTTTCTCCCTTAAAAATTAAATTATCGACCTTGTCTTGGAAATGCAGAAATAATTTTACCATTACCATCTAAAAACAAACGAATAGGTAGGCCGTCTATCCCTACTCCATCATAGATATTAGTATTACCACCCATGTGAATTTTATTGCTGTATGCCTCGTTTATATTGTCTACGATTTGTTGTGGATGCCAATCTTTAGGGAAAAAAGTAGAATAGCCACCATTCACCGCCTTAGGAATCCCATCCACTTCCACTTGGGCTTTGTATGCCCCATAATCATTAATGTTACGATCTGTGCCAGGAATTATTCTTCCGTGAGTATTCTCTAAAAACTCTGAGTGGTATCCGGTTGCTTCGCCTCTCCGGTTTATCTCTCCTTCAAGGATATGTTTGAGTGAGTTTGACCGGAAATTCTCAGTTTCTTGTAAACTAGATATAATTTCGCTAGTAGAGAGTGATGAAGTATGACTTTCATTAACAGGATTATTTCCGCTAGAACCAGCCTCGTCTTTAGCAAACTGATGAGTCGATAGTTTTTCTTCAGCTTTTCTAAAATCAGGTGTATCAAATGCAGAGCGTATATTATTTCCGCCAGCGAAAGCAAACTCATTGTGATTACGATTGAATAAGGATGCAGCGTCTTGCAAGCTTTGATTAGCAGTTCGTGAAATCTCAGCTAATTTTGTGCCAGGGTTCAACATTGCAATTTTATCCACGCCTTTTGTTCCTACGAATAGTTGTCCAACAGCCAATATAGTATGACCAGCTGCGCTTCCATACCATTCTGCACCACTATACGAGTCACCATTGGTAACATCACGATTCCAAGAATCAGAAATTGTTTGTTTTATCGTATTGAACGTCTCGACTGGGTGAGAAACGGCTTCAATCGTGTTATTAAATGTGTCAATTGGATGGATAGCTGCATCTGCAAGTCCTAATAATTCATCACCTATAGCGTCGCTCATTCCCTTTTTTAAGTAATAGGGGACACCTAATCCAGATTTTTCAAAAGCAGATGCGATTTCATCATCTATAGTGTCTTTTATTTTATTCACATCTTTATACGCTGCATCGATACCATGTTTAAATTTATCATATAAAGACTCATCGGAATTTTGTATTTTACTAAGATCCTCATAAGTTTCCTTGAGACCATGCCAAACCTTGTCACGTAAA
>NZ_PCOB01000058.1:0-3402 GCF_002975115.1 Bacillus sp. MYb78 | reverse complement strand
ATTAAGAAGAAAATCTAAGCCAGTAATAGGGCTTAAATATTAATATACGAGGAGGTTTAACTATGGATAGTTGCGTTGTATTTGTAAACGGACAACCTTTTTTAGTTCTTTCAGTAGCTGGTATTGAAATTGCTAGATTAGAGATTTCCCTTCAAGTAGCATTAGCTCTAAGAGTGCTTGGGATACCAATCTGTGATTAATTACCAAATTAAAAGAAAAAGAGGGCATTAGCCCTCTTTTTTTATTTTCCTCATATATTTTCTTAACAACAAATAAAATTTTAATTTTTATATTGTAAGGAAATTCCGAAAAATCAACTCATTTTATTCAATAAAATGAGCACCACCCATACCTCATTATCCGTTTCTAAAAAATTAGAATTCGATTAATTACAAGAAAATTTAAATATACGAACGTTACATAAAATACTTGTTAGAATAGCTGTCCCTCACACTATTTATTTCGCCGACGTTATATAATCAAAGCACACAATGATTAACTTTTTATACGGCTTATTTTAAGTGTGCTTGCCAATACTTTTACTTGTATGTTCTATACACTCATTCTCTACGGTATACTGATACCAACTTATATTTTTTGATGAGGGCCCATTTCCCTATATCCCTCTTTATTCCCATGTACTTTTTTTCTCAAATCCAAGCTAAATAATCTATATTGTTATCTTTTAAAATCAGCTCAATATCTGATTATATTAATAACCTATCACCTGGTAAAATCCTATTACCTAATTTATCTTCAATTGAATGGTCCATCATTTATACTTACGGATTGGCTTTCCCGTATCTATTGTGCATGGATATTGGATTTTCTAGCATCTAGCTCATTTCTTTAAAAATGTCGGATTTTTCGTCTATTATTAAATGAATAATGTTTGGAAGGGGATATAATATGACAGAAATTAAAGTAGGGCTTACACAATTTTTAGACTTCACACTGAAAGGTAGTACAGCTAAAACAACCTTTATAAAAAATCTAAAATCCCAACCTGAATATCAACCAGCTTTTGATTACTGGAAACAATTACGAGAAACTGTTATTAAATTTCATCAAAACAAACTACCTTTTGAATATTTCGAAACATTAGTACAAACGGTTGATCAGAAAAAAAAACAAAACTACATTGATGTCATAAAGCAATACAAAAAATTCATTAAAAATAAAGACATCTCTTGGTTTGATCCAGGTAAATCACATTGGAAATCAGATGATTTAATCGTCCGTTCATCACCTGAACTTGGCTTATTCATTAATAATGAGCCACATCTTATCAAACTGTTTTTCAAAGGAAAAAAAGAGCGAATTGATAAGTACAACATTAACTCGACACTTACACTATTAAATGAATCAACATTTTCAAATGAACGAAACGATGTGAATTATACGGTACTTAACATCCAAAAGAACAGAATGTATACGAATAACTCTATTAATAATAATCATTTAGTAGCGCTTAAATCAGAAGCTAACCAGTTTTGCTATATATGGAATAATCTATAAAGGTTACTATTCATCCCTTTTAATACCTTGTTGATGCATACTTTAGTTACAATTTTTACAGATTCATTCAGTTTCGTTTAATTAGGGCTCACCCTCTTATTCCTCAGAAACAATGCAGGTGGGCCTTTTTCAAAAATGGTTTCTTTGTCAGTTTTAACATACTAGCTCTCCCCCGAAACAGCTGCAATTGAGATTATTTTTGTTTTATTATCCACTATACCCACCAAGCCCCTTTTGTTAACATAATATAATTATAAATTACTATTGTTGCTACTTCTTCCATTCATATTCTAACATACTCATTTCCCATAAATTCCAATACGTTTCTCCTACTCTTTTTGACTCTCTTAATAAGCCTTCTTTTACAAACCCTATTTTTTCGTAACATGAAATGGCCGATATATTAAAATCATACACACCAAGAGTTACTCTATGTAGTTTTAATTCGTCAAAAGCAATATGAAGTACTGCTTTCATCATATGTTTTCCTATAGAACGTCCTCTCATCTTCGTATTACCAACTAATACTTTTCCAATTCTAGCGGACTTATTAATATTATCTATTTGCCCAAGCGAAATATGACCAATAACGTCTGAAGTCTCTTCATCTACCACTTTGAAAGCGAGTGTATTTGCACTTTCTATATACTTCTCTAATTGCTGTTCGTCTAAAGGGAATGTGAATGCATTTCCTGACCATTGTATTAGAAATTCTTCAGAATTAATCCAATTTATTAATTGTTTAAAATCAGATTTTTTAAAGGTTTTTAGTTTAATCACTTCCATGCTCCTTTCGTACATCATACTTTATAACCTCGAACTTATTTCTATATAAAGAATATATTCTCCTTTTATATGAAATTAAAATAAAGCCATTCATGTGAATGGCTTTACAAAAAAGCAGCATAATTATGCTTTGTTTGCTACATCAATACCATTAAAATCAAAGTCAGCAGTAACCGTTGTAACAGGTGGGAAAATTGCTTCAATTTTACAAATGGAAATAATTACTCCAACCGATCCAGGAATAGCCGCAAGCCTAACTACATCACAACTTACAGACGAAACAGTACCTACATAAGTACGTCCCTCTGTATTAATTTGAACTGTTCGATTAATTAATTTCTTAAGTTCATCTCTAATTCCTTGTACACAAGAATTATCACATTTCTCATGCTGTTCTTTTTTACACTCTTCGAATACTTCCCAACAATCATCTTGTTTACATGTACACTTCTTTTTACAATTATTAAATCGAGAACCCAATACCTCACCCCCTAATCCTTTCTATTAGTAAAGTATGTCCACTAGCTTAAAAGGGTACGAGGCAAACACATAAAAAGAAAAAAACAAACAATTGTACCAAACCTTCTTTTCATTATTCATTATAAAAACAGACTTCTCCTAATTAAAATCTTGTTTAATGAGCGGCCGTGAATTTAGTCCTACTCCATTTAATGTTTAGACACCACTTTCTAAAACAAATCTTTTTCTTTTAATAAGATGCCCCTTAAAAACACACTAGATTTTCCCATTAACTCACATATACATAGACTTTATTTGTGGATTTCCCATTTTTCATTGTGAAATATACATTTAAAAAAGCGTACTCGAAAATAAGATATTATATGTAATCAGAACGCTTTCTTCAACAAATGTTTATTGGAAAACACCATAACTAGTAGTAGTTCTCTCCACTATCTCTTAAAAATTAGCATAGTTTGTATGAACTCTATATCGAGTAGAAAACACTCTATCATATAAAGATAAAATAGTAGGTTAATAAACAAGCCATTTTTTTTATTAAAACATAGAATAATATGAACACTATTGAAAGACCAACTATGAAAAGTCAAGGGGACATTTTCAAAAAATATTGCTAGA
>NZ_PCOB01000057.1:0-3658 GCF_002975115.1 Bacillus sp. MYb78 | reverse complement strand
AAAACACCCCCTATTTATATAAAAAACTCCCCTTGACTTCTCATAGTTGGTCTTTCATTTAAATTAGTTTAACTTATAATAAGTTAGACTAACTTTTATTCCGTAAAAATAAGTTGAATTTAATAATCCAACGTATTTATCTACCTTCTCCAACTTTAGCTTTTATACTTACATGTATTTTATTTAATAACCTTCCAATACTTTACTCCTCAATTAATGATGCACAAAAAGCACAGAAAGTAAGTAATTAGCGAAATACCATTTCTTTGTCTCGTGCATTATCAGATACTCATAACATAAGTAAATCAAGCTTAGCTGCCATTGAATCAGTTTCCTTTGCTGCCGTTTTTTTTAATTCATTCTGCGTACAGCTCTATTCTTTGGGGAATCGTTCTATAGATTGACAAATTTGCTTCAGATTCTTGTTTTTTATTGAACTATTCCTGTGTTGAAAAACTAATTATAATTAGTTAGCTTAACTAACTATAATTATAAATACATTCACATTTTATCGCAAGAGTTTTAAGAATCTTCAAATAAATGAATAGAGAGATAGAATTATTTTCATCCTAAGATACATAATCTTAAGTTGATAGTGATGCATAACAAGAATTTCGTACGTTAAGAAAAAAACTTGCTACATATGTATGTAGTAAAGTTTTTTTATTGTTTACTTCTCGCTCCACAATCAGCTTTTTTAACTAACACTTTAATTGTTTTAACAGCCTTTTGTTTAATTCCCACAAAGCCGTTTTGTTACTATTTCATTTCAAGAAATCTCTTAATCTAATTTAATAAACAACAATTTCAGTTGGTAGCGGGTTTGTTAAATCAGGAAATTGAGACGTAGTCTACCATTACTTCTTTTGGAATCATACTCCCTCCTGTTCTTAATACAATATCCCTGTAAAAGCAGGCTCTACGTATTCTCCTAAATTATCAAAATCAACAATATCTAACACAACATCATGGAGCTTGCTCGCGACTTTGACATTGCCATTCACTACATAAATCGCAATTCGTTTTTCTTCCATCTGTTTCATCCTTTCTACACCCTAGTTTTACAAAATAAGAAGTCATCAAAACTTATATTTATTACTTTCTGTTATCTCCTCACTACTGTTCTATGCATTATGTATGTAAATTTTAATTGCCTACTAAAAAATAACGTATTTGCTGGACGATTAAAAAAAAGCCAAGTGCATTGCACTCGGCTTTATGGTCGATTAAACAATTTTACTTCAGACGTATTAAATTGATGTAGATAGTCTTTAGTAGAAGTATAGCCTGAATTCATGAGTGTTTTCTTTTCTTCTTCTGTGATATCGAAATTAAACGACGGCGTAAAGAATGTATTGATAAATACAGTGCGGGCAGCATCTTCTTTGGTTGTTTTTCCGCTCTCATGACCTTTGATCATCGTTTGAGACAAATTCCATGCAAAATGAATAAGAGAATGGCCAATATGATGTTCTGTTGAAGTTGCGATATGTTTTAACATGGCAATCTCGGCCTGAGATTCTAAACGGAAACCCAGCGTTTCTTTGTTGTAGACAATTTCATCTGCAGGATCAAAAAAAGATGCATTGTATTTCGTGTGTAAGCTTCTTAGTGTAGAATGATCCTCCGTATTGCTTACCAGTTTATTAACCTCGTCAATCGTATCTGTGGTCGTGAAGTGTTCTTCTTTATTCACAAAACTTTTCCGATCAAATAAACGAATTGGGTAGTTATCGAGTACACCTCCGTCTACATAATAATCTTTATCCCATTCCACAGATTTAAAAAAGAATGGGATGGACATCGAAATCCGCACAGCAACTACTAACGGGACATCAGGTGTCGTTTCGCGAGAAAACGTACGAAGCTGGTGTGTAGAAATGTTCGTTCCTTGGAAAAACACGTCTTTTCCTGTTTTGTCATATAACTGCTGAAAGGTTGTGTCCTTACTCCCTGTCCACTTTTCAACGATCTTTCCTACCCACTCAGTGAAGAAATCCCCTTTATAGATACCAAAACCATCAAAAAATAAACGAATATTATCTTGTACAATCGAAAAATCATCATCTTTAAACGCTTTGAAATTCATGTCTTTGTGGATTTTTACAAGATCTGCGAATGGAATGGAAAGACTTAAAAGTAATGCAGTAATCGCTCCTGCTGAAGTCCCCCCAAATCGTTGTATTTCTGGTAAAATCCCTTCTTCATTTAGTGCACGGATGGCACCTATATAAGCGCTTCCCTTTACCCCGCCACCTTCAAATACTAAGTTACGAAATGGATATGCCATTATATACCTCCAATAGAGAAATTTCCGATCTGTTATAGTATCGGAAGTATATTGAAATATATTCCAAATGTTATTAAGAAAGCTTCATGCCCTCCGATACGTATGGCGGAATTATCTTTATTCAATGGATGAATTGTTTGAAAGAGAAGGAATCTGCTTGGAATGGTAATTTAGTAGGATAGGAAACAGGAAACGGAGCGTGTCTATGGATGCACTAACTAATACCCCTTTTTGAATCGTATATAACGTAACTTCTTTTCCGATGTATCCTCAAAGTAAAATCACGAGCAAAAAACCAAGAAACAATCTACATTTCATAAATCCCTCACCATCTATAACATACAATCCAGTGAAATAATTTGTTTCAGATACGTAGAAATATGATTTAACCAGCGATCAATAATCAGGTCTTCTTACCCTAAATATACCTGAATCTATTTGTTTCCATACCGGAAGAGTTAAATCATTTTGTTCCCATTCATGCAATTAAACGGATATGTATAATTGCATATATGTTTAATCACTTTTAGTGCTATATTTTAATAGCGATGAATGCTATTATTTCATAAGTTGTCAACAAGCGTTATGTATGTATGAGAAAAAGGAAGGAGCCAAATAGGTCCCTTCCTTTTTCTACTAATTAAATAAATTACCCTCTGGTAAAAATTTAATTAGTGATGCTCCTTTACAAGCATCTGATTATGCATTAAAAATGCTAGCTTTGCTTGCTGTCGGAAAAATTAAAGAGGATAGCATTAAGTTATTAAGAGACAAAAATTCATCAACACGAAGACAGATTCGTGTTGGCTAGATAAATTTGGTGATAAATACAGAAAGTAACTCTTACGATTCAATGATTCCTTTTCCTGCCTTCTACCCTTGCCACTTCTGTTTCATGACTTGTAAATATAGATCTTCAAACTCGTTAAAATGGACGCGAAAAGCACCTAATGTATCGATATAAGCAGTAATCACATCTTCTTTATTAAAATGGATCCCTTCCTGTGCTATATCATAGCTATCATCAAGGCTGTATAAATCAAAATATTCCTCTTCCCAATATACGCCTCTGTTTACTAATAAACGAGTGGAGCAGGTAAGCGCTTGTTTTACATTACATTTCTGAGCTACTAACTTTTCATTTAAGACTGAAAGAAGGATGTTTACCGAATGTTTTTCATCAACTATGCGGCTATATGACAGTAAAGCCGATTCTATATATATCAGTTTTGCTTTAGACATTAAAGATATCTCCACAATTTCATATGGCGGGTGATCATTTGCTGCAATCAACCTATCGCACCATGAAATAACCTCCTCGTATATTAATATTTAAGCCCTATTACTGGCTTAGATTTTCTTCTTAAT
>NZ_PCOB01000056.1:0-3946 GCF_002975115.1 Bacillus sp. MYb78 | reverse complement strand
TTCAAAGAACTACTTGGTCGCTCATTTGCGACTTCCTTATGTTAACATCTTCATTAGTTAATGTCAACTAAGTTTTTCATTTCGTTTGTCGCTTGCGACGTTAATGTCATCGGCGACTTGTTCTATATTACACCTCTAAAGTATAATCGTCAACACCTTTTTATAAAGAAATTCAATTTAATATTTTTATGCTTTTTTAGCTAGATACGTCTCTCTGAGGATTCATTACTAAAGAGCTACCGCCTACTTCTCTTTAATATATTTTCCCCAAATATATTAAAGTTACTTTAAACCTTAGACTTAATTTGTACAGAAGTTTTTCCCCAGCGAAACTAACAATCTTATTTTAATAAATATTAATACCTCTTTGTTTATCACGCCCTCTATTAGAAACGATTGAAGATATACGTATTCTTATAACAGACAACGATACAGAAATCCATAATAAACTCATATACTACTCTTCCCAAGTTCTCCTTATATGAAGTAATGGTTGCTTATCTGTTTACTCGTAAATATATAGAACCACACTAATATATTTATTAACTATCCCTGTTTCACTGAAATATCAGCCTTATATCTCTTTCATCTTTAGTATCATCTATTTCCATACAGCTATATTCTCTTAATAAACATTTAAGATATGCTCAAGGTTCGAATTGATTAATAGTATTTCCTATTTAAACACATATACTGGATTAAAAATACGTACCTCAATTTATCAAGTGTACCGAACACACATATACAGAATGCTTGTTCCTTTCATTACTTCACTTTTTATATAACATTAATAGACATTAATCCCATACCTATATTTACGTTTTACTGCTAAAAGAGCGAATCATTTCACTAACAAAGCATTTAGTTTCATTTCTAGTATATATCCCCCTTTTGAAATACATATAGAATCATAATTTCCGTTGTTTTTATCTCCCCCCTAAGAATACACAACCATACAAAAACAATTCTACAACAAGGTATACGACGGCTGCACAATTATAAATCTTAATCCTCTCAATACCTACAGGGGTGCTGTCCGCCTTTAACACAAATATATACTAAAAAAATTTCAATATAAAATGAGCCGGAATTTCTACTCTAAGAAAAATCCGGCTCTTATTTTTAGGCCACAGCCAAAATCATTTTTACATTTAGTATTAAATGTCTATTCAATATTCCCTACTCCGCTCTGCTGAAGGTGAATGTATCATATCTGTCACTGCACGATATAAATTTTCTGGATGTTCAGCTATCCGGTGACATAGATACAAGTACCACTCTTTCCCATAAGTCAAATATACTCTAGCGTTATGTCCTTTGTTTTTCAAATCTCTTAACATATCCGGACGAATTCCATATAGCATTTCTATTTCTACATTAGTTTGACTAAAATATTGACGTTGCTCCATCTCTGTAATAAGAATTTCATCATGTGTAGCTATAGATACAGGATGATTGTGTTCAACTAGTTGTTCTACAATTTGAAGATACTGTTGATTTAAATCAGTTGACCTAGGCATAGCAATATCCGGAACTTCTTGATAGGCACCTTTTACAACTCTTATTTTCCCTGGATAATGAAGGAGTTCTTGAATATCATTGTTTGAGCGATATAAATGTGCCTGTATTGTTATCCCTACATTATGATATTGCTCAGTTACCTTTTTATAAATGGAAAGAATGTCCGCTGCTTTAGATGATTCTTCCATACTTATCATAAGGGTAGTTCCATGTACTTTCGCCTTCTCTGCCAACTCCATTAAATGAATATAAGATATTTCTGGATCTATAGATAACCCAATATGCGATAAATCGAGTGATACTGTTTGTTTCATAGATAGAGCACCCATGTCCCCAATAAGATTCAAAAACTCATTTTTAGCTTTATAACATTCCTCTATATCTAGAGTATTTTCCCCTATGTATTCTAGTGAAGTATGATAACCTTTTGTAATTAGTTCCTTTGCCGTCCCAATCCCCTCATGTCTCGTTTCTCCGGTGACAAAGCGTTTCGCAGCTTGTAATAATAACGCATAGAGTTCAGTAGATTGTTGTACATAGGATTTTATATGTTCATTTCGTGCAATCGATTTAAATGCCTGAGCTACTTGGAATTCTGGTTTAGTCATCACATTTTCATCCCCTTTAGAACTATTTGATCCAACTATAGCATGCTAAAATGGTTTGTATTAGTACCATTTCACCCAAACTTTTATGGTACCAATTTTGCTGAAGGGAGCATTTATATGCTTTGGATACCTATTGATCGATCGTTAGATATAAGTTTAATTCGACAGGTTTATCACCAAATACGTGAACGAATATTAAACGGAGAGCTGCAATCCGGAGAAAAACTACCATCAACACGGGAATTATCTTCTGAGTTAGGGTTGTCTAGGAACGTAATTTTAGAAGCTTATGATCAATTATTTTCCGAAGGTTTTTTGGTCACTCAGCAAGGAGCCGGGACATTCATTGCAGAAGGGACATATTTAGAACAACGTAAAAAATCAACTCTAATTGATTCTTTATCTTGGTGCGAAGAAAGAAACAAAGACAGTAATATCATTAATTTCCGTTCAGGGATACCAGCATTAGACTTATTTCCACGTAAGGGATGGGCAAAGTTATCCCACACTATATGGAATGAAACACCTCCTTCTACATTTGGATACGATATTCCCGAAGGGCGCCCCGAATTAAGAAAGGTTTTATCACGGTATTTACTAAAAACAAGAGGAGTTTTTTGTCATCCAGAACAATTGGTGATTACTTCCGGTGCAACTCAAGCTTTAACACTTGTTTCTAAGTTACTTTTATCACCAGGTGACGAAGTACTAATAGAAGATCCCATCACCAATGATATTCAAACAATTTTTAAAAATTCAGGAGCCTTACTTTCTCCTATACCGGTTGATGATAATGGAATGGATACATCTTTGCTGCCTGCAAATAAAAATCCAAAATTCATCTTCATTACTCCTTCTCATCAGTTTCCTTTAGGTGGAACGTTACCGATTCAACGACGGGTTCAATTGATTAACTACTCAAGAAAAACAAATTGTTATCTTATTGAAGATGATTATGACAGTGAGTTTCGATATGAAGGTTCACCTGTAAGTTCATTACAGGGATTGGATCCCGAACGTGTTATATATATAGGTTCATTTAGTAAAATTTTATCACCGGCCCTTAGGATGGGATACTTAGTTCTTCCCTCACACCTTATTGAAAAATGTCGCAGGGTAAAATGGTTTTCCGATCTACATACACCTTCTTTAAATCAGCTTGTCCTTGCTAAATTTATTGCCGAAGGTTATTTGGAACGGCATATTATGAAGATGAAAAAAATCTATAAAAATCGAAGAGACTTCCTTATCCAGCAATTAAAATCAGCATTCTCAAATAAAATCAATATTTTTGGTTATTCTACAGGATTACACCTGATTGTTGAATTCAATCAAGTTCAATTCACACAAGAATTACTTGAGAAAACCCAACAACTCGGAGTGAAGGTATATCCTGTGGAAGACCACGCCATTGAAAAAGGAAAACATCACAATCGAATTATTATAGGGTATGGACATTTAACAACTGAAGAAATAAAAGAGGGTGTGAGTAGGCTACAGAGGGCAATACCTCGTATATATTCTTGTTAACAAATAGACTTTAAAGCTCAAAATTAAAGAGCCTAAAAAACTCAGCCTTATTTTTCTGAAGGTATGCTAAAACAAAGCTATTTCTTACTAGATAAACGTACTCATAGAGCCGATATTAATTACACGCTTATTTCATTAAACACAAAAAAGACGAGTCATTCTGACTCGTCTTAAAGTCGCTTGGCGACGTCCTACTCTCACAGGGACAAGGTCCCAACTACCATCGGCGCTAGAGAGCTTAACTTCCGTGTTCGGTATGGGAACGGGTGTGACCTCTCTGCCATCAT
>NZ_PCOB01000055.1:0-4054 GCF_002975115.1 Bacillus sp. MYb78 | reverse complement strand
TTTCAACCGAATACAAAGATTCAAGGAGGTGGTCGGCAACACTCTATCTACAAATATAAGTATCTCATATAACTAGATACTCACGGGTTTATAGGTAAATCCCTTTCCTAAAAAACCTAACTTTATCATACGAGGAGATGAGAACAGTGGAAGATGCAATTTTCAACTCAGTCATTCAACAAGGTGCATTTGCAGCGTTATTTGTGTGGATGCTATTTACTACACAAAAAAAGAATGAGCAACGTGAAGAAAAGTATCAACAAGTAATTGATAGAAACCAACAAGTAATAGAAGAGCAAGCAAAGGCTTTTGGATCTATCTCTAAAGATGTAACAGAAATCAAACAAAAACTATTTGAAGGAGATGTTCAATAATGGGGTATATCGTAGATATTTCAAAATGGAATGGTAATATTAATTGGGATATAGCAGCACTGCAATTAGACTTAGTAATTGCTAGGGTACAAGATGGTTCTAACGTAGTTGATCATATGTATCAAAGTTATGTTGGTGAAATGAAAAAACGTGGTGTTTCTTTTGGTAACTATGCATTTTGTCGATTCGTTTCTGAAAATGATGCACGTGTAGAAGCTCGTGACTTTTGGAACCGTGGAGATAAAGATGCATTGTTCTGGGTAGCTGATGTGGAAGTGAAAACAATGGGGAATATGTTAGCTGGAACGTTAGCTTTTATTGATGAATTACGTCAATTAGGTGCTAAAAAGGTTGGGCTATATGTTGGTCATCATACATATAAAGAGTTCCAGGCGGATAAAGTAAACGCTGATTTTGTATGGATTCCCCGATATGGTGGGAATAGACCAGCTTATCCATGTGATATCTGGCAATACACAGAGACAGGTAATGTACCTGGTATTGGTAAGTGTGATTTGAACCAATTGATTGGTAGTAAACCGTTAGCTTGGTTTACAGGAGAGGAACAAACAGAACAATCTGTTGCTAATGGTGGCTATCAATATGTTAAATCTGGTGGGTTTGGCATTTCACTGGTTCAGGAAGTCGTAAATGCTATGAATGAGCGTGGAACAAAAGGGAGGGTTATCTCTGATCCATTAACTGGTTTAGCGTACTTACAAACTGAAGTACTGCCTAATGGCGAACTTGATAAGATTACAGCTTGGATGGATGAAAGAAACTGGTGGTACGAGTACATTAAAAAATAAAACAAAAGAATAGTTTGGTGTATAAAAAAAGTCGCCCTTAATTGGACGGCTTTTTTATACAAGTTTACTTTTGCTATATCTTACTACATTATAACGACTATGCCATAGTTATTGTATTTGGTTTCTATTATAAATTGGTATTAAATAATTTAATTGAAGTGCACTGCATTTCTACCCATTGATTTGCTATATCTTGCTCGATTCCTTCTATATCAATTAGTACTATACTATCATAGACATTTAGTGTTGCTAAGTTATCCTCACTGTTATAATCTAGCTTAGCGATGACTTTAAAGCCTTTATCATTCTGAATTATTGCATTTGCATTTTCATCTGAAAAGGCTATGTTTGTATTCCATATAAATTCATCATCTATATCTATTTCGACATTATAGTTTTCATTTTTTTCTGGTTTATCGCCATCCCACTCAGCGATAAATTGACTGCTATCAACTTGAACTAATACTTTATATCCATCTAATAACTTTTCTGATATATCTACTATTTTTATATTCATTGCTTATTACTCCTGTATTATTTTTTATAGGGTACTCTAACTATGTAACAGCAAATAAAGCCTATGTGTATGTGAGATCAAGTGAAAAAAGGCTCTCAGTTAAGAGAACCTTTTTATCTATCTTCAACGCCATTCTATATCATTTGAATCAAAGTAGCAGCAGGTAACCTAATTCCTTCTAATTGATTATTTTTAGATACAAGCCAATTGTTTTCATCCAATAGGATTGGATTTACATCATCTGAAGGTGGATTATTTTCATAATTTAGATTTTCGTTATTCCCCACATACTGAATTCATAATGATATTCCGTTCTTTCGATACATACGCCGAATTCTAAATCATCACCAACTAATACAAAATCCGCATACCCAGTTAGAAATCTTGATATGGTTGATAACTCTTCTAGATTATCAAATACTTCAGCAATGTTTAGCTTAACTGCTTCAATTTTACCACCCTTAGAGAAAAAGAGTCTCCCTTGATTAACTGGAAATTTAATATTTTTAGCTGTTTCTTTTAACAGCGCTATTGATAGTCTTCCGTTTTCTTCATAATCAGTGCTACCAAAATTTTTTATGTTTGAATTTTGTTCTAGCGTATTAAATAATTCTTTACAAAATAAATCATTAGATTCTGCATCCATAAATGAGTCCATAGAAATCGTAACAATATTAGAAAGTTCGTCTATTAGTTCTTTTCTACTAGCGTTTCTTTTTGCTTTCATTTTTAGAATTTCGATTCGGCTTTTATTCATATTACTCAAAATCTTTCACACCTTTAGTTTCTTATTTTTTTCCTTTTTTCTTGTATCCTTCAAAATCTTCCGGATAATGTCCAGGGTGTTGGTTATATCTTCCTTTTTCCAGTGGGCTTCCTTTTTCATCATCTGCAGTATGGAAATGGGAACCCCTTCCCATTTTATCTTCTCTATGCTCAATTATATATACTTTTTCATTCTTAATATTAGAATATTCTTCTACCCACCTATGTTCACTAGTTCCATCAAAGATTTGAGTAGGTTTTTGGCGTGGAGTAGAGTTTGGGATTCCAGCGTTACGTCTAGCTTTACGATATGCGCCATTACTAGTTAATAATTTGTCCTGTCTCTCAAGATGAGCTTTATAATTTTCAGTAGCTCTAGCAGTTTTAGCGGCTTTAGTAGCTTGAGCTGCATCTGCAGTCATTTTTACACCTTTTCCAACTTTAGCGAGTTTTCCGAATGGTGTAATACCAGCTACGGCCATTCCGCCTGCAAAAATTCTATCCCAGGTTGACAGTTTTTCTCCAGTAGAAGGGTCAACTCCATCCCAAACTCTTTTAATATCATACTCACCAGTTAATTCACCAGCAATATCTCGAGCTAGTTTGCCGCTATCAAATCCTTTTTCTTCAGAAGAAGGTTTACCACACATTGCGCCTTCTTCCAATGTAACATCTTGATCATCCGCATTACGGAATTTTTCAGCAATTCGTTTTAAATCTTCTTCCACTTGTATAATTGAATTGATAGATGTAAAAGCTCTTGGTCTCGCATCATTGAACATTTGAATGAACTGTTGATTAGAGGCACCAATCCATTGAAAACACAATTGATCTATTTCATTACATAAATTATTATGTATAGATTCTAATGCGATTCGGGTATTACTTGCACGATTAGCAACTTCTTCTAGCATTTCAGGTGTTACTTTGATTTGAACCATTTTTTTCCTCCCTCCCCCAATTAAAATTATGAGACAAAAAGAAAAAAATGTAAATACAGAAACTTTAGATTAATATAATAATATTCGCGTGAAATAGAATCTGCTTAATTGTAAATAAAGCCTATATATGTTAAATATTTTCTTACAAAAGAATAGTTTTATGAACAAAAATTATTATCTGGTTCTATATGTAGATGATTATATATTGATTTTCATCTTTATAAATGTTAGGGTAAATATACACCGTTTCTTATTTATCTATGAGTACTGTCTGTAGAACGAATAGAATAATTTGAAAAAATCCCCTTTTGCACCTATATGCAGAAGGGGATTTTAATATTTATGAGAAGTTAAACGTGGATGGTTCACTACGATTTAAGGAACACAATAGAAAAGGGAAAACATATTATATAACGATAAACGAAACTTATGTATGGTAACTGTGAATATTACTATAATACAGTATACTCATAGGAGGTAGATATGTGTTTGATAAAAATGAAATAAAAAAAATAAATGAGGCACTTCAAGCTAATGCATTAGATCCAAATATAATTGGCCCTACACTTCCCCCGGTTCCACCATTTACTTTACCAACAGGTCCAACAGGTCCAACAGGTCCAACAGGTCCAACAGGTCCAACAGGTC
>NZ_PCOB01000054.1:0-5030 GCF_002975115.1 Bacillus sp. MYb78 | reverse complement strand
AACGTTTTTTTACACTTGGGGGTAGTCTAGATTCTTAAGTTGATGGGCATGGGGTGAAAACATTGTTCTAAGAAAATATGAAAAGTCATGCTTTGTAACGGGTGAAGTTTCTGAAACCAACATAGAGTTGCTAGGTGGCCGAATGTTTTTAAGCAAGGAAGGGACAATTGAATTACTGGATCTTATTCAGAAGAGTGGGATGGCACATGCCTAAGCAACTAAACATTTTCGATGTAGAGCCAGCAATTTGTGAGTTTGATGTAATGAAGGCAAATGTGAAGAGAGGAACTGGACGCACTACATACGCTGACGTACGCGTCCAAGTTCCAACGAATGCAAAGTGTACGGATGAATTACCACGCACAACTAAACAAGATGATCGCTATGATATTTTTGAACAGTATGTAATGGCAATTTGGAGATTTCATAGAGCTGTAGATAAGTTTTTCAATTGGGATATAGCTGAAGAATTGTGTAAGGCAGCAAGGGATAAAAAAGAAATAATTCCGGTACGGATTTACTTAGGAAGTGGATTTAAACCTGATGTTGTCGAGTACATGCGGTAGTAAAAGGAGAGGGACATATGAAAAAAATAGAAATTGATGTTAGCAGCAACAAACTTTTAATAGTTAAGGACGGAAATGTTACAGCAATAAATCCACCAATGAGCGGATTTGGTGAGCAAGTCGCGGTTTGGGTAAACGGTAAAGTTGATCGTGTGGATACTAAATTTACTGAAAAGATAAAATAATTATTTTTAGAAAGTAGGTTCGCTTATGAGTGTAGCAAGAAATCGTGAAGTGATGAAAGAATCAAGATTAAAGATATACATCGCTTTAGAGGAAGCTAACTTCATTTGGGATGAAAGAGATGTAGTTCGTTTTCGTGAAATGTGGAGTCAAGGTATGAGTTTACCGAAGATGGCAAAAGCGTTAAGGAGGCACCAAGCGGAGGTTGCACTCCTTGTAATAGATCAGGCTGATAAGTATTTAATTGAAAATCGTCCGATTGGATTAGGGATCTGCTAAAGATGAATATCAATCAAATCAGTGAATTAGATCAATATCAAGAAGCCGTATTACGTACATGGAATACAAATTATGATTTCGGTGGACGTGTTTTAAAATGTTTTTTGATGTATTAATGGTTAGGAAAACATAAATCAGGAAATAAAACCTGATATTCCTGGTTTAATCGAAGGTCAGTAGTTGAGTTTGTAAAGTGTATATAATTTTTTTCTAATTTATCTAGTGTTACCAGGTGATATGTACCTAATCCATGCTGGATGCTATGTTTAGAAAGAGTAGGACCAATTTGTAATTTTCTATTTTTCATAGCTGTATTCCAGGGGCTGTAAAAGAATTTTAAAACGAAAGCGGGATACATGTAAATCATAAATAGATGCGGTGACCAATGTCGTCCTGCCCAATAACTACCATGAAAATGATTGTGGACTAATCTACCGCCATAGTATGGGGCAGGTGGATTAGGGGTGAGTATTTTCCCATGATAACGTTGTTTGACAAGGGGAATTCCGTATCTCGGATTGGTATAACCGTGAGTAGGATCATCTACCATTAGAATAGTCCTAATTGCGTACATGTTTTTCCCTAAAGTAGCAAGAGATGAGAAAAAGGCATGCTTATCAACACAGCAAAGAAATTCAGTGGTATTTAACACCATTTTCCATCCCGTAATTTCTTTTTCTATGTTCATTACTTCTTGATCAACTAATACGGCATCAAATTCTAATACTTTTGAATCGCGGATTTCCCAATGAGGTGCAAATAATTTGCATATTTCAACTGAACGATCAGTAGACCCACGATTAATAAGAATGCCGTGATCAAATAATTTTGTGTGGTGCATTAACCACCAAGGGAGTAGATACTCTTCATTATAGAAATGGGAAATTAAAGTTGCATTAATGAAAAACCCTCCTTTTAGACAAGGATAAAATACATCTTGCTCTAATATAGTATGATGCTTATCCTTAAAAGCCTTTGTTAAAAATAAAATAGAAAAAAGGCACTATAAAATAGTGCCCACATTCAATTTGCAGGAGTATTATGAGGAAACTTAAGTAGGTGGCTTAAGTTTCTCTGTAATAAATATGAACCTCTGATTATAAAAATGCCTATATTTTAGAGGGGAGTTAAGGAGTATTTGTATACAGTGAAATCCTTTTTGAAAATTTCTTCAACTAATTGAATAGTTTCGGAGTCATAAAAACTTTCATATGTTGGGAGTCGTGGGAATAGAGGATCGGTAATATCAGCATCTGCATAGTTACCTTTAAAAATGGTGATACCACTTTGATGATGCCATGACTTAGTTAGTATATCTAAAGGGGACTTCTTTAAGCCATATATCTTCTCTAAATTTGAGATTTCAGAAGAGAAATTTTCAAGGTGAATATAGTTTGTAACAAACTTTTCTTCATCTTGGATATATTGTTGCACATAGTGGGGGTTCACATCATCTAAATTATTCATATGTGCTTTTAAGTAATATAAAAAAAGTTTAAAGGAGATTTTTTTATTGCAGTTTTTATCATGATATAAAAACTGTCTAATTGGTTGCCATTCGGGATGTTCAATATTTGGTGGAGCGATTAGTGAGAGAAATGAACTTACTGCTCTTTTATAGGGGTTTCTTACAAGTTTATATGTCGGTTTTTCATTTGTGGATAATGCATTAGCAAGTCCAGTAAAGTAGTAAACTGAATTTTTGTAAATGTCGAACTCATAATTATGGATGAATGGATTATATTTAATGGCTTCCTTAAACAAGTTGATTTGATAAAAAAACCAATGAGCAAGTGAGGTACATCCGCTTTTTTGACTCCAAAATAATATTATGGGGAATTCTTGATGAAAATGGGGTCCTCGGGCGTATTTCATGATGAAGTCGTAAATATTTGAGTTAGTCATATGTTACCTCCCATCATCTTCTAGAAATCTCATCTTTGTATACGGTATGGAGAAAATTCTATATATATGATAAAAGGCTTGCAGGGCTATCAATTACTTTATAAAAGCGTTATTTTATAGTGATGCAAAAAGAGTACATATCGAATATGTACTCTTGAAAAAAGGAAGTGTATATAAGTGATGAAACACTATACTACAACATATGCTTGTCTCATTTAAAAGTGCAAGGAATATAACAAAATCCTTATTTTAAAGTTAAAGAGCACCTAAAAAGGTGCTCTGGCCAAAATTAAAATTGAAAAAGAATACCGCATGGTATTGTATGTATGTTTTCTATGGCTGTGCAATTTTTAAACAAAAATGTTATTTGAATAGGAAATGGCAGGTAATTGACTAAGTTACCTGCCGAGTGCCTAAACAGTCCGGAGGGGAAGTCTCCGTTTTAAAAGAGTGTAGCTGAATTGAGGATAGTATGTGTAATGTAAAAAAAGATTATTCGTAAAGGAGAATGAAAAATTATTTTATAAGAACTGGCATTCTTTTTGTTTCAAATCTTCCAAAGTCTATAGGACAATATGCAAACGTTGCTATAGGTTCTGAAGTCTCGTTTGTAAAAAAAAGTGTGGTTAATTACGTCACCAGAAGAAGAATAAAAAGTAATTTTGGTTTTTGATATAGGGGGGAGCGTTATTACCAGTGGTTTGCTTGTCATATTAATCAGCTCCTAAATTATTTGATTGTATATGAACTTAATATGTATTCAATAAATGTATATGAATTCATTTTATAAAGTTAGTACTTTTTGAATCTAGAAATTTAACAAAATAGTTATTTGATAGAATTTTGATAAAAAGCGATGATCATTAAATCACTTCATGATTAATGACAATCGCTTATGTATTGATAAGTTATTCAGTTATTTGAAATATAGTTTCATCAGGTCTGGAGAATCCATACAGTTTCCTTGCGAATTTTAAAATACCTTCTTCGCTCTCTGTTAAAGTTTTAATATCGTTTTCAAAATAACGTCCTATAAGTTCTAATTCAGACAATTTCTTCTTTTCTTTATTAAGTGTAATTTGTTTTTCTTGAATCATATCTTCTTGTTTGTAAATGCAGATTTGAATGGAAATAACCATAGGTAGCATAAAAGCAAGTGCTAATAACAGACGACGTCTTAGCTTTTTATTCGTTTGTTGATTCTTATTAGAGTTAATTTTATTTTTTGAGATTGATTGTTGTGGTGATAAATTTGGGAGATTTCCCATTTTAAAGCCTCCATTACTTATGTATAGAATTTAAATTGTTTAAAAGTATTATATATGCTAAATAGATAATTTTGAACCTATTTGGATAAAGAGAGGTTTTATGAAATTTAAATAAAAACGCTATTTTAAAACAAAGGGGAATTTGAATTGGGATTTCAAGAAGATGATTTTGTAATGGTGAATCATCCTGATTATCCAGAATTACAGGGATTAGGAATAGTAACAAAGGCATCCGATGAAATAGCGTTGGTTTGGGTTTACTTATATGTAGATAATAGTGAGCGTTTTGTCCATATCGAATTTTTAAGGCATGCTACTGATGAAGAAATAAGAGCAGCTAGCAAAAGCTAACTGCCCGCGTAAGGAAATCGGAGAAAGATAACCATGTATCTACAGCATTAACGGAATATTGAGTTTTATTCAGGGGGTTACTAATTATGTAGGTTACATGAGAAGTCCTATTAACATCCAGGCTGCCCCGATTAGAACTAAAGTTTCAAATGTAATCCAAAATTTTCTTTTTTCGGGTTTTTGAAATTCTTTAATTACAGAGAATACAGCACTGATTCCTACAAGAGTGAAAAGAGCAATTCGGATTGCTTCAGTCATCTACATCACCACCTAATATTTTAATAATTTAATTATATAACAATTACCATTTTGTAGAAACTCAACAAAATAATCCTTTTATAAGAAAGTGAGGTTAGGAGAATGACTAATTTAAAGAAAAGAAAAATTAGAAAAGCTATCGCGCGTCGCACAAAGGCAGTAGAGAAATATCAAGTTGATAACGCTTGGAGAAATATTTTTGTGAAAGCTGGAATAATAA
>NZ_PCOB01000053.1:0-5446 GCF_002975115.1 Bacillus sp. MYb78 | reverse complement strand
CAACATATTTTTCTACATAAAAGTATCTTTTTCCGTTTGCTTTGTAATTTGTTAGAAATGCCATAGTAATGCTCCTTTCAGGTGTTTTTATGGTTAGTTAAAGAGTAGTTCTGTAATGTTTTTTCAACTTTTTCATACCAATATTTCACATCGTTTATGGATACTCCGATTTCTAGTAGTTCTTTTGGTATACGGTTGTTATCTAATAGCCACATTGCGATTCTTTCTAAAGCTATTTTTTGATTGCCGATTGCGTAAATGCATTTATATTTGTATTGCTTTGAGTAATATGGTTGTGTTCCAACGTATTGGGCTACATAAAAGTAAATGTTTCCTTTTACTTTTTTTGATATTATATATGCCAAAGAAATGACCTCCAATCATTAAAAATCTATATTACTTTGATTAATATTAACTTTATCAGGTTAATTTTTCAACAAATAAAGTATGAAATAATGCATATTTTGAACGTTTTAATTTAAATAGGTTTTAAATTAGTTTAAATAAATAAAATAAATAACCTTATATGTATATAAATTAACTTTAATTTAAATGAAGTATGAAATAGTGCATAATATGATTTTTTATTCCATACAGGTTTAAAAATGTTTTATAAAGTGCTAAAGTTGTGTTTAAAAGGTTAAAAAACAACTATTCTTTGCACAAAAGTGCCCTTATAAGAAAAAAGCATGTATATTTCATGAGAAAAAGGAGTATAAAAAATGAAAGTAGTAAATAACTTCCGTGTGATTATGGCGGTAAAGAATATAGATAATGTTGCAGAGTTGGTTAGGATGACAGGGGTAAGTCGTAACTCTATCAATAAGTTGTGGCGTAACGACAATGTGTCATCTTTACGAATAGATACATTGCTACCGATCTGTGAAAAGTTAAATGTTAAACTATCGGATTTAATTGAATATATTCCAGACGATAGTGAGACAAAATAATTTAGGGGCTATTCTATCTTTAGATAGCTTGTGTATGATGAAATCGGTATTAATATTTGCTAGTGGAAAACAGGTTATATTCGCATATGGTTTTTGGTAGGGTTATATGCTTATTTTAAATTTCGGCAAACTTTTATGACTGTCTTTTTCTTTCTTTTTCTGTTTGTTATCACATGAATATGGTAAATGAAATTATAGGCTTGCTAGGTGCGTCAACATCTTGGAAGATGAGAGGTAGGCAGATATTTCGTGATTTTGTTTAACTTTATGTGTGATTATCGTAATGCAGTAAAATGAAATGGTGGAATTGATGAGTAATGAAAAAAGAGTTCCTATTTGTGGGGCTCTTTTTTTATTTGTCATGGTGTATGCAAAGCACATGCAGAATACATACTAAACGTTTTTAAACGTATAGAGGACGCATACTTTAGGGAAAATCGCTTCCCTGAAGTAGAGCATGAGAAACCCAATAGGCACAGTCTATTTCACCACTTTTTGTACAAAGTGGGATTCGGTTTCCTTATGCTCTTTTTTATTTGAATGGGTCTAGGAATGAATATACGAATATCTGTAGTTTTACCCTATGGCTATTCTTATAGTGATTCTAATAGAAAATGTGATTGTATTAATGTTTTTGGGGTGTTTGAAAGAATAGAAAAAGCTGAAGCTCTTCCTGTAAAACAAAAAAATATGTTTGTAGAGGAAGTAGTTATTTCACTACAAGAAAATTCCCATAGATCGGTGGGGCGGTGAATATAAAAAGAGACTTTTTAATATATGGATGTCAGATTTTAAAAGGGGGAGGAGTATTTATGGTACCTGTCAACGGTAAGCGGACGGAATGAAGCGATAGCGAAATGATGGAGCATTAAGGAGTTGATAGGTAACTTCGACCAAGACCCTCTTGTTCTTCCCAAAACCATGTTTTGGGGATGCCTACCGGCGAGGGAGTCCCTCAAGGATTGAGGGGTTGGGGAGTTCGATTGAAAGGGGTCAAGGGGAAGAGTTTCCCTTGTGGGTTTGGGCAAAGCCCATAATTCTTTTGCCATGCCTGTCATGGCTCGGCGGTCGCCGAAATGTCCCGTAGGGCACACGTGTTTACGCAGTAAACTGTAGTGTGCTACAGTTTACATGGAACTACGACCGAAGAAGGAGCGATGCCCATGTCAAAATTCATGGTTTGTCATATGCAAAAATTCAAGATGACAGATGTGAAAGGATTACAAATACATAATCAGCGTGAAAAAGAAAGTCATTCAAATTCAGACATTATTCAAGAACGAACGGAACAGAATTATGATCTTATTCATGATAAAAGAAAAGTGGATTATAAGAAATTCATTCAAAATCGAATTGATAATGGTGTTGTATCTAATCGTGCGATTCGGAAAGATGCTGTTGTTTGTTGTTCGTTTATGATTTCGGCTAGTCCTGATTATATGAATTCTTTATCTCAAGCGGAACAGAGACGATTCTTTGAAGAGTCTGTTTGTTTTTTAAAGGCGAGATATGGAGAAGAGAACTTTGTATATGCTTCAGTACATGTTGATGAAAAAACACCTCATATGCATGTGGGCATGGTTCCGGTTAATGAAAAACAAAAACTATCAGCGTATTCATTTTTTAAAAACAAATCAGAGCTTCATGATCTACAAGATAAAATCTATGAACATGTGAAGGAAAAGGGATTTGATATAGAGCGTGGTGTTTCTAGCGACAGGAAACATTTATCGACGCAGCGGTTTAAAGCGGTGAGTTTGCAACAAGAAATAGAGAAGTTAGAGCAGGAAAAGAAAGAAATAGATAGTCGTCTTTATGATTTAGCATCGTCTTTAGATCAAGCGAAAAGTGTAGATGAGATTCCAGTCAAAGAAAAAGGCGGGTTCATACGCTCTAAAATGGTCGAGATTGCTTCAGAAGACTTCGATAGTATAAAATCATTAGCTAAGTCTTCTGAGTCTCTTAGAAACGAAAATAGACGCCTTAAAAATGAAAAGATTAAGATTGAACGTGAAAAAGATGATTTATATAAGGGGCAACGTTTTTTAGAAAGGCAAGTAACAGACTTGAAAAGAGAGAATCGAGGGTTGAAGGAAGCAAATGATTTTCTTAAGAAAACGTTGGAGCGAGTGAAAGAGATGTATAAGGAGAAGCTTCCTGAACTCGCAGGGGTGATTGGTTATGTTAAGGGGAGTATACTGGACAAGATGAATCGCAAGTTTTTAAAACGACATTTTGCTGGTGATGATGAAGTAAAGGGTGCTCAAAAGTTCTTGAATCACAAACAAGAGCATGAAGAACAACAAAAGAGATTAAAACAAGTACGAAGAAGCCAACAGAAAAATTGGGACCAGGGATTGGAGAGATAGTGTGGGAACATTATTTAATCAACAACCAAGGATGGAATATTTTCATAGTTATGGAGTTAAGTTTATAGGTACTGTAAAGGAATTGGCTAAGAAAAATAATTTAACGATTGAAGAGACATGTAGGATTTTGGAATTGACGATGAAAATTGATGATTATGATCGTAAGGATGAACAATTAGCTGGAATTGGAGAACTTATCAAGGAAATGAATGATCAAATTATGGGACTTAGTGGAGGTCTGAGAGCTATAAGTGAACGTTTGCGTGATATGAATGAAAATGTTGTATTAGTATCTTTGGAAGATAAAGAATAATGGCATGTTAGGAGGCTCTGTGTGAGTCTCTTTTTTCTTTAGATGTGTAGCGTTAGCGGAACTTGTTTTGCATAATATAGCGAGGATTGTAGAGCCTTGTATAACATCCTTGAAGATAGTTTGTTTAATAAAAAAGACGTGGTTAAATCCCACGTCTTTTTCTAATTTAAAGGTAATTTTGATGAGTTTTCTTTTATAATTTTTAAGATTTCTTCAAAAGATAATCTCTGTTCTACTACATTAACAGTGAAATCTGAAGATTCTTGTTCGGACATTTTTAATTCGTACTCATTGTATAACAGAAACATTTCTAGGCAAGCTAATGCCGTTCTTTTGTTTGCATTATAGAATGCGTGGTTTTTAGCCAATGATTCAAATAATGCAGTGGCTTTGTGGAAGATAGTCGGATATGCATCCTCTTGTGCTACTGTTTGTTGTGGACGGTATATTGCTGATTGTAATAACCCTGTATCTTTAACACCTCTTTGTTCATTAGGTGAATACATGTCGATAAGTGTTTCATTGATAAAAATAGCTTGAGTTTCTGTTATATAAATTGTCATTTCGGTTTTCCTACTTTCCTCCACGCCTGAAGGATAATTATCTGTTTACCAAATCTTTAAATGCACCGTCAAATTTATTGATGGTTCTGTTTAACGATTCCAAGAACTTAGGATTGAGATCCTCTGGCATAGAAATTTTTTTGGATTTTTTTATAACGATTTGTTCGTTTTCTTCGTTAATTTCTAAACTTACAACGTCACCTTGTTTGATATTTAGAGTAGTGTAAAATTCTTGCGGTAATGTTAAACCTAAAGAATTGCCGATTTTAGTAACTTTACGTTCGATTTTTTGTGTTTCCATGTGGCGAGTGTTTGCTGTCATTTGGACTTCCTCCTTGGAATTTGCCACACTATTTTTTGTCGTAGTCTAATTGCCACTTTGTGTTTGTATTGAGTTTTTCGAATTATATAGTGTGATTTTATGTTTGTTTTGTTTGTTTGCTTTTGGTTTTTTCGGTCTTCTTAGTTTTCTCTTTTGTTTGTTGTGTTTAGTCTTTCTGTATTATTATGACGTTTAGTTAGAATGTTATAACAGTTATAACGTATTAACCGTCAATACAATTATACTCATTTTTAGAAATATGTAAACAAATTTATATTTCATTGCAAAAGATAGGGAAGATTGTAGAGCCTTGCTTGAATTTGTTTTATTTAGACAAAGAAAGTGTAAAGGGAGTTACCTGTTATTCTAATTAGCAGGTAAAGTTCGAGAATTTCTCGATTTTTTCATGGCAACACTTCGAACGTGTTCTGAAATATATGTTTTTGAGGTATAGGGGATTGATGTGTAATTCTTAAAGAGAAAATATTATAAGTTGTTTGAAAAACGCTTAGAAGTGAAAATGAAGAGGCTGAGAGATAGGAATAATTTTTGTTTTTAAAAGAAAAAATGCCCTTGTCCACGAAGTGGATTGAAGGGCATTTTTTTATGGTTTTTCGGACACGAAAAATACGGTTTTCTTCTTTCTTTAATACATAGGTAACTATTTCCGCACGGAAATTGATGCCTATGTATTCTTTTATCCCTTGATACACAAGGGATTTCGAAAAAAAAGACTTGCTATTTCCGGCGGGTAGATTTATCATTTTTAGTGTCGAATTAAAAACAATAACTACCAAGGAAGGAGCAAGTCCGAAAAAGGGATTCGTGTACCCTTTTTTAAGCAATTCATATAGGACTAATATATCAAACATGACAAAGAAAAATCAAGATGAAATCACTGGTAAATTACAACCTAAAAAGAAACAGAA
>NZ_PCOB01000052.1:0-5534 GCF_002975115.1 Bacillus sp. MYb78 | reverse complement strand
GTTACGTGAATGGAAAAAGCAATCGAATCAAGCAAAGAAGAAAAAGAAGAAAAAACGAAAAGAGAAATTAAGTACTCGTGACATTGAAGATTTAATGGGGATGCATAGACCTTGTTATGAACGTAGACGTGGAGCAATAAGACAAAAGTAATTTAAAAATAAAAAGGAGTGGTCTTACATGACTAAACAATTATCTTTCTTACCAAAAATCGATAGAACAGCGACACAAGAGGAATTAGAAGGCGTCTTGGAAAGTGTACGTATACATAGACAATTTGGGATGATGCGTAAAGAAATGAAAGTCACTCCTTCTTATGAAGTACGTGAGCATGGTCCTACACATACAGTTGGGAAACCATTAGAAGATGTTGCTATAGCAAATATTCAACAAAGTAAACGAGAAGAGTGGCTTGAAAGAATGTCAGTACGTATTGATCAGTTTCTAAATCGATTAGGAAACGGACGTGCAGGAAGTATACAAAGAGATATTATTTATAAACGGTATTTAGAAGAAGAGGACGTATGTGATTACATGGTTTATAACGAAATAGGGATGTCAGAGCGTACTTATCGACGTTGGAAGTCTAAAGCGTTTTATAAACTTGCTTTTGCGCTTGGATTAGAAGTTTACGAGACAGAAGAGACTGGAGGTAAAGAATAATGAATTTTGTTCAGCCAATACGTGATCCAGAAGAAATACAGCAGCTAAAAGATTATTTTAAAGAAAAGAGCTTACGTAATTACATTCTCTTCATTATGGGCATTAATACAGGTCTTAGAATCTCGGATATTTTGAAACTGAAGGTAGGAGATGTCAAGGGCAGTCATATATCTATGAGAGAAAAGAAAACAGGGAAACAGAAACGAATACAAATTACTGCAGCACTGAAAAGAGAACTGAAATGGTTTATTGAAGAAAGGGAAGACAATGAGTATTTATTGCAAAGCAGACAAGGTAAGAATCGTCCTATTGGTCGTAGCATGGCATATAAGATATTAAGCGGAGCAGCGTCAGAGTTCGGGTTGGATGAAATAGGAACACATACGTTAAGAAAAACATACGGGTATCACATGTACATGCAAACAAAAAACATAGCATTACTCATGGAGATATTTAATCACTCGTCAGAGAAGGTCACGTTACGTTATATAGGTGTAAATCAAGATGCAATGGATAAAGCAATGACTAGGTTTAAAATCTAAGCATTGCTTATTTCTTTTAAATCTAGGGGTATCGTAGTATTTTTGAAAAAACACGTTAAAAGTATGCAAGGTTTTATACAGTTTTTTGGCTAATCCAGTAACAAACAATAACCCTAAAATCGCGCTAGGATAGGAATGTATAAAAAATGCATAGATCCATAGAACAAAATAGAAGGTTCCTTTCTGTCGATAATGAGACGTTATGTTAATTAGGTTTGGATATTGTATACATCGTCTTTTCTTCAACTAAGAGTGCAGATTCATACAATAGGAATTATTTTTAAAATTATAAAATAAGAAAAAGTGAACCTATATTAATACTGATAGAGCTATGTTATTATCAAAATAAGGGTTTTACCCTTATTCCCTTTTTATAGGAGAGTGTTTAACATGATTATCAAGTTCATTCGTTTACGTTAATTTTAAACACAATTCGTTATGCCTAACTATTTTTTTAAAAAATATGTGGGTTTATTTGATTGTGTCTTTTTTATTAACTAAATACGAATGAAATGAGGAGTTAATCATGACTGAAAAGATTATTAAAATTAATGAAATTGATATATGTACAGAGAGCTTTGGCGATTCAGCAGATCCAGCAGTCTTACTGATTATGGGAGCCATGTGTTCAATGGTTTATTGGGATGAGGAATTTTGTCAACAATTAGCTGATACCGGCCGATATGTTATTCGTTATGATAATAGAGATGTCGGACGGTCAACTACTTATAAACCGGGGAGTTCCCACTATACTGTGGTAGATATGGCTGATGATGCGATTGGAGTACTTGATGCATATCATATTGACGAAGCACATATTGTTGGAATGTCATTGGGTGGAATGATTGCTCAAATTGTAGCCTTAAGGAACCCTCAGAGAGTTCTAAGTATAACTTTGATTGCATCAGGTATTTTTGGTTCTGAAGACAACAACAGGAATTTACCTCCGATCGATGAGAAGATACTCGCTTACCATGCTAATGCGGCCAAACTAAATTGGTCAGATGAAGAATCTGTTGCAAATTACTTGGTTGCAGGATCAGATTTACTCTGTGGTTCAAATCATAAATTCGATGAGAAGAGGGTTTATAAGCAGGTAGAAAAAGAAATAAAACGAGCAAATAACCTACTCAGTATGTTTAATCACTCCCTTCTTAAAGGTGATGATTCTTATGAAGGGAAGTTAAAAGGAATCAATATACCTACTTTGGTTATCCATGGTACAGAGGATATAGTGCTTCCATACGAGCATGGTCTTGCTCTTGTTGATGAAATTCCCCATGCTTTGTTACTAACCCTAGAAGGGGCGGGTCACGAGATTCACTGTGACGATTGGAATCATATAATCAACGCTATTTCGAATCATACTTCAGTCCTATAATCATTATAGGAGCCGTATAAAACAAAAAAGATTTGGAAAAAGGGTTACAATCGAATCTGTAACCCTTTTTTTCTATTAAAAATCATTTTTGGAACTGTTACTCAGTTAAAAATTATTAATGCTCAGTGATTGATATTTCCTTCCTATAAGAGGAAAGTATGAAAGAATAGAATTTAATTGAATATGTTTTCTATTACCCGTTTCAAGCTTTTCCCCATACCTTTTACTGCCCATACTAGTTTAAGGAACACTTTAAAGATAGCATCCCATACGTGTTCATTAATAAAAAATTCGTATACTTTCTTTAACCACTCTTTCGGGGATTTACTCTTACGTTTAAACCTTTGCCAATGCGTTTCTTCACTAGTTTTCATAACTACCCCTTCTTTCTTAATCGAATATGCTTTCTATTAGAAGTTTTAACACCTCGCTATAATGATGAAAAGAACGAGGTTTATCATATCTGGCAATTTAATCACTCCTAATTTTAAATTAAATTCATTATATAACGATTTCTAAATTTTAAGTTAATTACCGGTGAGAATTAAGCAAAATTTAAACAAAAACACCTATATTAGGTTTTAGTTACAGGTTTTCCCCCTATAAAATCAACTATTTGCGCCACCAACTATGGGGTACGCGAATTACTTTGATATTATCTTTGAACGAACAAAATAACTCCTTTCGAAAAACAAATGAACTGATATTAATCAACTTCCAATAACGAGAATTATGTAAATAAGCTGTCCACATGGGCAGCTTATTTTATTTTTGTCTTAGCTTGTTTTTCAAAATATTAGTGGTATCTCAATACGGTTACTCATAATTTTCGTACTGTGTAACTCAAAAGAGAAAGTGAAATGAAATCAATGATACCAAGGGATTAAGCAAAGGGTTCAGTTACACACAATATAAGATATGGGTAACTAATATGATATAATAAACAAAATTACATTAATATATAATGAGGTGCAAATAATGGGATATAAAATTAAAGAATGGGAAGATCGTTATCGCCATAGAACGGATATAAGTAGTTACTTAGTCCATCTAACTAAAGGGAAATTTGATAATCGTGGAAAACGATTAAAAAGTGCTCAACGTGTTTTGCAAGAAATTTTAGAATCGAAAACATTGAAAGGAAGTACGACTAAATCAGGATATATTAATGGCCCTAATTCAGCAGTATGTTTTCAAGATATGCCTTTGAGTGGTGTATGTCAGAATACTTTATTCGAACAACTACGTAATCAAGAGGAAGCGCAAAGAAGATATGTTCCAATTGGAATAGCTTTCCCAAAGCATTATGTTTATCAAAAAGGTGGTAGACCTGTACTATATGAAAAGAAAGAAATTGCAAAAAAAATTCTACCTCAAGAAGAGTGGTGGAGAATAGTAAACTTTGATTTAGATGATGAAGAGAATATCATAGATTGGACTCATGAAAGAGAATGGAGAACAAAAGGTGATTTTGAATTTGATTTAAAAGAAGCCACAATTTTATTAGTAAATCATAACGCATATGAGAGTTTTATGAATTCCACTAAAGAAGATATATTAAAACAGCTTGGTGGTGTTGTAGTGTTACGTTCAGTTTTATATTAAAGAGAGTGGCAGAGTCGTGACCGATTTTTGGCAGGAAATGTGCCGGTTGTTTTGGAATCTACGTGATATATTTGTATTGTGAGAAGTGGCGGAAAACACAACTTACTATGTTGTTTCTAAATTTCTAAACGGTTCATAATGACGCACATAAAATCCGAAACCAGCAGATGGTAATGATTGAATGATACTGTCATTAGGGAGAGCTTTTGCTCTTCTTCCAGTTACTTAATATTGTTGATGCGTATCAGCAGTTCATCATTAGGTGATTGGAATAAGAATAAAACTTCACGTACCGTAATTAAAGTATAAATTAATAACCAATTTCAAAGCATCCATACGGGTGCTTTTTATTTTGGATTAAGAGGTGATGTAATGGAATGGTTAGATTTCTTGATCGGTTTTTGTGTAGGCTCTTTATTCGGAATTGTATTCTGTTCTTGGTTAGAGAAGAGGCGAGAACGGGAAATTAATTTTGAAATTGAACTATCATTGCGAAAGGAAATGGAACAATTGAAAGCAATGAAAGATAAGGGGTGAGATGATGCAACCTCTAACGATACAAGAGATTAATAAACTATATGAGCAAGATAAGATTATCAAGTTCTATAAGCATTCTTATTGGAGAAGGAACATTAGGATTAAGGCGTTAGAGAGAGGCAACAGTGAGTGTCAGGAGTGCAAGCGCAAAGGTAAGTACAGCAAAGGTAGGAATGTCCATCACATCAAAGAGTTACGTGACAGACCAGATTTAGCGTACGTATTAAGCAACCTAGAAACGCTATGCATTCGCTGCCATAACAAAGAACATGGCAAAGAGAAAAACATAGTGAAGAAGCGTTGCACGATAGTAGATGAAGAGAGGTGGTAAGTGTGGACAGCCTAATGATACAAGGTAACATATATGACTTGCAATTCATCAAGACATTAATGAAAGACGGAACAGATGATGAACGTGCTTTAGATATATTTAAACAGTTTCAGCGTGACATCTACACAACATACAAACTGATACGTCACATATGTAATCCAAGAGCATGTGAGAAGATTACACTTGAAACTGTAAAGAAAAGTCTACGTGAACATTGGTTAGAACATTATCTAAATATGACTTTAACAGAAGCTCATATTATTATTGAATATGCTGAGCTATTCTTTGGTTTAGCTATTAAATGATTAACTTACTTATAAACATTCTTCTAATAGCTTTAATGATTTGCAATGTAAATATCATTGTTATCGATAAGATAAATAAGAAGTTAGATAAAGAATTAAATTAAAATAAATTTCCTAAGACACCCCCCGGGTAAAATATAGAAACAATTTTGCTGGGGGACCGAGCAACGCG
>NZ_PCOB01000051.1:0-5550 GCF_002975115.1 Bacillus sp. MYb78 | reverse complement strand
TAAAATCAAGTTAATTAGGAAGTCGCAAGCGCCTTCCACTGATTCCCTGACGGTGGTCTTCCTCCTGCGCGCCCCACGGGGTGCTCGTCGTCGTCACCGTCAGGGAATCAGTTAAAACCTATTATAACTCATTATTTTCCCTATGCCTCCCTAAGCTTCCCTATACAAGATTAAAATTCTACAAAAAAAGGACATTATTAATCTAGATGTCCTCGCCAATCTTCCCTAATATCCGTAATGTTCCCGCACTGTCTCCGCTATCTCTCGCCAAATTTCCGCACCCATTCTTCATTACAATCTGGGCATCGCCATTTTATTATCCTATCAAGCCATAAATCCGTAATTCCTATTTTCCTAGAAAAGTGCGTGCTGCCATAATGATGTTGGATTTCTTTCGGGATTGGATCACCTTGCAAATTCGCATTACAAAATGGACAAAACTCTTTACTATCATCTAACACCTTCAACCTTTACACCTACCTTAAATTAGCTAAATCTTTAACAAGGAACCAAGTAGTATTTTTCAAAACGTTTCACTGAAAAATCTCCACTTTCTTCACTTTGTTACGTCCTTGTGAAAAATTTTTAGGCGCTTTTGGACTTATTGCCAAGCCGAATATACCCAAAAGTAAGGTTTACGCTAATCGGCTTGTTCTAGTAATTATAAGCGCCTAATCGCTTTCCTAACGTCCATAATTTCAAACCTACTTTTTTTATCAATTACGTTTTCTTTTAAAGCCAGCCTTCCAACCCCAAAAGTAAGGAGCGACTATACATCCTTTTCTACATCTTCGATATATTTTAATAGAGTTTCATAACTAGCCGAAATCTCTTTTTGCTCTGTTAATATTTCATGAATCCTTTTAACCGATACACCTCGACTACGATAGTTACATATCTTTCTTATAGCATTCTTAGGTAAAGACTCTTTGTTTTTAATTTTCCTTCTATGTGTTGACCAATTATCACGGCTTCTTCCCACTGATCCACCTTCAATCATCACTTTTTAAAATTTTAAATTCAACTTTCTCTTTCGAATAAATTCCTCTTATCAACATATATTCAGTAATTAATTGATGTATATAATCTAAATCGCCTTCACCGTAAAACTCACCATCTAAATAAAGTCTGTAACTGTCCATATTATCTATCCAGTTATAATTTTTTAACATCTTCAGCGCATTTTTTACAACATCTAATCCCATCCAAATTAACAAAATGATACCCATGTTCCAGTACGATAATCTCACAAATATCACAACTCGCCACTTTCTTATAAGACTTAATACTATCGCTTAATTCTATATGAGAAAGAACATTTGCAAATCTTCCCGCTTCATGTCCTAACTCCACTAAAAAATTATAATTCTCCACAGTATCAACAATTATTTTTCCACCTTTAAGCATTGTAAAAACTCCTTTATTATTTATTATCCGAATAATGTCATTTGACCCATTCTTTCTACAGGTTTTACATTATCCGCTTTTTCTTTAAACGGTTTATACCAACCATTTTCGACTACTAATATAGTTCCGCATGAATCACATTTGTTCTCACCTTCACGCAAAGACAATGCCATTTGTTTACGTTCTTTCAAACTAGCATTATTATCTCTCATACAACTTCCACACAAAAAATTCATAACGGCTCAACGCCTTCTCGAATGAATTTTTCAATTTCATCATTAACCCGATCCATACTAGAAATAGATGGCACAACTACAATTTGCAACGGTTTTCCATCTACATTCAAATAGCCTTTACCCCGACCTAGAGGAACAATTTCATCCCGATTATCTTCAAACAACATACCTTTCGATTCTTTACTAATCATTCCTAAACCTAGCCGCAAAGTGAAATTATCCCTTGCACCTTTCGGAAAATAATCAGCATCAGCCCGTTGCAAAGATACAATCACATGACAATTAAATGAACGAGCCATCATCATAAGGTCACCCATCTTCGTAAGTATCTCATTCATTTCCTTTTTATCATCTTTCTCTTTACCAAAAGAATTAATAAACGAAGCATACTCATCTACATATAGAAACAAATGATTTCTACTTACGTCTTTCCCTTGCATCCTAGCTTCAAATCGTTCATAAAATTCTTCAATTCCTCTTTTAGTTTCTTTATAACCATAAAATCTCTCGTTACCTTTCAAAAAACTAAAATCCAAATCATTCTTAAAGTCACACAAATAAAGTTCTGAAGCTTCCAAATGCTTATGTATCTTTCCTAATATCAGCTTGCATGCATACGTCTTACCTGAACCAGTACCACCACATATAATCATGTGAGCATATCTTTCAAAATCCAATACAACGCGCTTTTGAATACCTCTACTAAATGCCGTTAAATCATAAAATACTTTCACACTGATCCACTTCCTTAAAAATCATCATCTTTCAATTGACTAACATCTTTATAACCTTTTAATCTCGCTTCTTCTTCTTGAACCATTGACATCCTTTGAACTGTCTCTTCATTAAACTTACACGCAATCGTAATATAAACGCTATAGTTATAATGCTTGAATGTAAGGATTTCAAAAGCTGGCTCTAAACCATACATCCAACCTCTTCTTTCACAAACTGTATTCACCATTTCTATAACAGCATCTTTTATTTCATCTTCATTAAACTCAGTATCAGGCAACGTTACCCTTGTATCATAAATGTACTCTTTTATCCCTTGGGAATATTGCGATGCAACCACTTGACGCATATTTCTTTCACGCATTTTAGCAAAAACATCAAATTGGTCCGACAAATCCGCTATTAAAGTTGAAACAAGAATACCCGAATTAATTCGATTCTGTTCAAACTTCTCTCTTAAACTACGTTGATACACCACATAACAAAGAACACCAAAAGCTACAAAAATTAAAATTACTGCTGAATAATCAAAAGCAAAATCTAAAATCATAGCAACAATCCAAAATCCAAATTGAACAAGTAAGGTTATTATCACTGGAATCCCAAATGCTTTATAGTAAAAACCCTCTACAACCCCACTCAGTTTTTTCATAATCCCATAGCACCTAGGTATAAATCTTAAAAAACTATCTATAGATAAATGTGCCTTTCTCTTCTTTACCATTTCCCATTCATCACTTACAAAAAAGTACGCACTTAGATAAAAACTAGGTATATACAAAATTATGAAAGAAATAATATTTGATGGAAACTCACCAAAAAACGAACTAAACATTTTCTTTCCTCCTATTACCAAAAACATAAATAATATAATATTGATATATGTAAATAAAACGAAATAGATAGGATTTCACTTAACAAAAGAATCTTATTCCACAACGTTTTAGAATTTTCAAGTTCACCATCTTCAAATAACCAAATCGAATGACTTATAAATCCCAAAAAACTACGTTCACCTTTTAAAAACTCTTCACAATATGTAACTATAAAAATCGAAAATAAAAACGAAAATAAACAAGTTGCTATAAATATTTTAAAGAGCATTTTTTATCAACCTCTTTTTAAAAATTAAGAGGGAATAGATCCCTCTCAATTTAATTTGCAACCCAATCTTCAACTACAGATGAATCATCTGCAAAAATAGATTTCGCTTTAAAACTTACATCAGCCATCGCACGGCTGCCATTTGTATTAACATAAAACTTACCTTCAAATCCATCGAAATCTACAGGAATTTCTCCTCCAGCACTTTCTAATTCTTCAGGTTCAATATGTAAAGCGCCTCTATCAAATGGTACTTTAACTTCAATCTTTTCATACTCCATACCTTTCAACAGACATGTATATTTAACACCTGTCGCTTGAGGTTTTTTCTGACCATCTTCATATTCATACCAATCTTTTATACCTAATAAAACGAACCCTTGATTATTAGATACCTGCTCTTTTGTTAACAAAACTTTATTAACTGGAAATGCCATAATAAATCTCTCCTTTGATTATTAATCTTCAGGATTTAAAACAGCTGAAAAATCAAGGAAGAATATATACTCTACAGATTCTCTTTTTACTCGTCTGTAAGTACTATCAGGCATTTTACCCATGAACCAATCTTTCCCGTCGTTATCGAGGAATATATAAGAAAATGTTTTAGAGTTCACGGTTCTAACTTGAATAAGTTTACCTTCTTCAACCAAATAATTCTTTAATGGCTTGATACCAAAATCCTTTAATGTCTTTTCAGAAGTTTCTAAATCCTGTCTTTCTTTTGTCAATTCAATCAACTCTCTCTCCTTGGTTATAATAATACATGGTTAATTTGAACAAATCAAGTGTTTTTTGAAAGTTTGTTAAACATACGAACAAAGTATCCAGACCGGAAACAAACTTTCAAGACTAGAAACAAACTTTCAAAACTTACAACTTATGTTCAATCTGAAGGAATATTGTGAAACACAGATATTTTATGCTAAACATGAAAGTTTCACTCAAAACAAAAATGTTTCATTCTAGACTGGAAAGTTATTTTCGCACATTCAAAATGATAATATAAAAGAAAAAAACTAGCCATAATATAACTAGTTTTTTTGATTTCAAACAAATATTCAATTTTTTCTTTTTGTGTTATACTGTAAAAAAGTAATCGTGTTTTCAAAGTTTTCATTTTCTATATGATAACTTTTCCAGTAGTGTGGTTGTGCCGAACCCACTACTTTTTTTATGTCTCGAAACAACATTTCATCCCGATCCGGTAACAAAATCCCCTTCGATTTTCTATACAAATTCATTCCAGGTGGATACATATGAAGCCTACCACCTTTAATAAACTTCTTCTCCTCACCATCAACAACCTTTTTAACAACCCTACCATCCTCAGCAAAAGCTTTAGCTGAAACATTATCCGTTAACTCCACATCCGCTAAATAAGCACTTAAATATGCTCCTATATTATCTATATCCTTCATAGATTTAATTTTAACGAAACCTTGTCCCCATAATGTTGCTAGTATTTGATTATCAATATAGCAATTCTTATTCAATTCATTAATCCGAAGTAAAAGGTGACAATGCCAAGCTCCACGCTCTTGTGGTTCTACCACACATAAATAGTCTAATGATGATTTCGGAAGATTATATTTAGTGTCATGTTTAAAGTGATATTTCAGCTTTTTCATGAACTTATCAAAATCTACGTAAAGTTGTTTAGTGTCTGTCATATTTTCAGCATACGTTAAAGTTATATGTAACTCATTTCCTTTACCTGTGAAATTTTGATTTATCAAATACCGTAATTTTTTAAAGGTTTGCCGAAGTGAATTATAGGATTCTTGCCGATTTTCAATGTGTTCAAAAGTTCCTATTTCACCGGTATTGATATCAACATATTCATCTTTATTTAATTTTTTTATACTACAGGTTCGATTCATTTTTTTCATATGCTGAACTTCTACGATATGGTTCATTTTCGTAACCTTGACAGTAGCGTCGGGCCACAATTTTATATCATCTCGTCCATCCATTTGCTAACTCCTTTCTATTTTTCTCGTAATGTTTAATTAAAATCAAGTTAATTAGGAAGTCGCAAGCGCCTTCCACTGATTCCCTGACGGTG
>NZ_PCOB01000050.1:0-5704 GCF_002975115.1 Bacillus sp. MYb78 | reverse complement strand
CCCCGTTTTTGGTCTGTTCGGCTTGGCGAAAGCTAAAAACCAGCCGAAAAAAGTTCCGCAAGGAAGAAACGTAGTGAAAAAGGTGGAGATTTTTGAGTGCTTTTTACTCAAAAATACAACCTGTTCCTTGCGGAACTTTTAGCCCTCTATATATAGAGTGAGAAGAGAGAGAGTTTTAAAAGTAAAAAAAACCTTGATATATCAGTATTTACAAAGCTTTTCGTGTGTCACGAAATCATGACACATGTGTCATGAAATCATGACACACGAAAAGCTAAAAAAAATAGGATTGACGAATTGTCAATCCTAAAATAATTTATCTGGCAAATCTTTTAATATTTTCATTTTCATAGCCTTATAAAACATTACTTGAAGTGCTTCATTCACACTATCTTTATCTCCAGCGTAAATAATGTGTGGATTTACAAAGACCGCATATGCTTTAGCATTATTTCCCTCAACACCTGAATCCCCTTTGAATAAAAGACCCTTTTTAACTAATGAATTTATTGCTAAGCTTGTATTTTGTCTTGAAATGCCAATTAATTTTGCAATCTCTGAAACATTAGCAGGAACAGGATTTTTAGCTTTAATATCATGAACAATACAATTGCTCGAGAAAGCTATATAAGGTGTTATATCACTTAAAAATACTTTTTCTTTATTAGTTAAATATCCATTTTTATTTAAGAAACCTAGATTTTCTTGCAATGATTGAGCAAACCTCACTCTCGAATGTGGGCTTTTTTTAGTACCTATGTAAAGCTCTTTACCAGTTGCTTTTGCCATAGTTTCCATTGCTTTTTCTAATTCATCTTTAGAAACTTCATGATGATCTTGCTTAAATTTTTCATTTTCTATTTCTAAATCACGTATTCTTGCATTTTTCTCAACCTGTTTAAATTCAATAGTGTTTGGCATACTTTTCTCCTCGTTTCTAGTATTTACAACTAGCGAAGAGACTTCTATTTTGTTATTATGTAGTTAGATAAATTAATTTGAGTCTGAACACTCTAATTAATTGTATAACAGTAAAAAAAGCCCTTCTCCTATAGTTGTAGATTCGACAACTCAATTATAGCATGAATGGCTTTTTTTGTTGTATCTTGTCTGACTTTTTATATTTTCAAAATTAAATATATACATTTTTTTCTAAGTTTGATATCCTAAAAATGTCAATAAGACGAATACCTTATTACAACCATTAGCAAAAAATCCTTATTTTATAAGGCTTTTTTGCTTTTTAACATCTTTTTCAACTTGATATTTCAGAATATTCTAAAATATATTTTTCAAATTTAATAAATTAGATATATGTTAAGACATGATAAAATAAGTGGAAATAATATACATTCGTAAAAAAGGGGGCTATTTTGTGGACGTTCAAACAAAAAGTAATGAACAAATCACAAACATGTTAAATGACTGGTATATCGAAATTCGTGCTAGACATTTAGGTAATGCGCATAAATTAAGATTAGAAATTGATAAAAAAATCCATAACATAGAAGAAGACCAAAATCTACTTTTATACTATTCACTATTAGATTTTCGCCACCAATATCTAATCGATCATTTAAGTATTGGTAAGGATAGCTTCGACAAAATTGAATCTTTTAACACACCTACAGATAATCTTCTCTCATACTATTATTTCTTTTTTAAAGCCATACACGCAACTAGCATCGGAAACTACAACTTAGCAAGAGAATACTATGACAAAGCTGAAATAAAATTAAAAGAAATACCAGACCAATTGGAACACGCTGAATTTTATTATAAACTTTCCACATTTAGCTGCCACAATCAACAATATGTTCCGGCTATTAAACAAGCATCTAAAGCAAAAGAAATCTTTTCTAAATACAAAGGATATGAATTAAACATAGGCTATTGTAATAACCTTTCTGGATTATCATGCACACATCTAAAAGAATACGAATTAGCTGAAGAATACTTTATATCAGCAATAGATATATTCCAAAAAGAAAAAGAAGAACAAGCTATTTTATATGTTCGTCATAATCTAGGATTTATGTATGCAAAACAAAATTTATCAGAATTAGCAATTCGCTATTTATCCGAAGTTATTCAAAAATCACCAAATAACTACAGAGCAATCTTAATTGAAGCATGCGAACATGCAAAACTAAATAACAAAAACAAAGCATTAGAACTTCTCGAAAAAGGTCTAAAAATTAGTAATAACCTCAAAATTGAAGAATATCAACATCGATTTAAGATTTTACTAGCAATAAACAATGAAATACCTGGAGAAAAATTAGAACAAATAATATTAGCAGGAATGATCTATTTTGAAAAAGAAAATCTATATGAGTACATTGCCGAATATAACGAAACATTAGCAATAAAATTTTATCATGAAGATAATCACTCAAAAGCAAGTAAATATTTCTATTTAAGTTCAAAAGCAAGAAAAAAATCTCATAATAAGGGGGCTTTAAAATGAAAAAAACAATCCTAACATTAATGGGAATTATTACTGTCTTTACTTTAACTCTAAGCAATATCAATACTCCAAAAGAAAACAAAGACCCATCTATTCAAAAAATAATGCTAATGTCTGATGGAAACACAGGCGGTTAACCAAATAAAAGAAATAAAAGCCACTTTAAAGTGGCTTTTATTTCTTTTATTTAAGTTGAAAGTTCTATATTTTTTTTGATTTTATTGCATTTATTATAAGGAGAATAAGACTCAATACAATTAAAGGTAAAAACACTAAAACCTTTAAATCTGTAAATCCATTTGTATTAATCTCACTTATCACCAAAAATAATAAAGCAAAAAACACAATGATAACTAAAAAATACATACTAAATTTACTGTTAAATTTTTTCCCGATAACTTTATAAATCAATCCAATTATAAAAAGTAGGAATATAGCTATACCAATCTGTATCATTACGAAAGTCATTATCTCAACTCCTACTTAAAAAATACTTATCTTTTATTAGCGTAAATTTCTTTATCCAACCAACTAATCGTCATTACTGAACCACGTGAACTTGTGTGATCGCGTAATTCTCTATAACAATGATAATTTCCAACAGACATAATTACTGAAACTGCTGAAGCTATGGCTGCTGGTGGGAAAAATGGAGTTAATAATCCAGTAATAGCGGCTATACTTCCCCAATAAAATGACCCATCAGCAAAATTATTTTGCCATTGTTGGGATTCACTCTTTGACATATACCATTTAACGCCCCACCAATAAGAATCTACAGATGAATATTGAATTCCATCTTTAGCATTAAACCCCACTAAATTATTCATAGAACTATTTGCTAATGGAGTAGCTTCCAGTTTATTATTTTCTACATTTATCGTTGCATATCCTGCTTCAGTTGCCTGATTAATAGCTTGAATACCTCTTTGATAATGCTCATAAACAAAAGGACTAACCTGTTCTTTAACTTTTGAATCTAATTCTAATTGATTATGTTCATTTGGTTTAATATATTTACTAACAATAGCTACAGAATCAATAATTTCTTTAGATTGTTTTTCAGTATATTGAGTTCCCATCCCTTCTACAGATTTAAAATATTTTTTTGTTGTCTCTTGAATTTGATTTTTCTCAGATACAGTTGTATTTTCTTCTGCATGAGAAACAACCGGTGCTACCACTGGAAATAATAAAGCCGCTGAAAGTAATCCTGCTCCTAATTTTTTCATTTTCATAATATTCATCCCTTCATATTTAATTTCCAAATAATTAACATTTACATATCTGAATTTGTAAATTATCCCATTATCTGGTACATCATTATATTAACTTATACTTTTCAGAAAATAAACAAATTTAAGAATAATACGAATTAATATATTTCGACATTTCCTCAAAATACTCTTACAATCCAATAAAATTAATAGATTGAAATCAATCTTATTTAAATGACACTGATCCTATTCAACAAAAAATAAAAAAGTGCAAAATCTATCTACAGATTTCGCACCAAAAACAGATACAATCACTAGAAACATAGGAGAGTGTTTCACTACTCATTATAGCCCAAATCCTTACATTTTTGTGTTCTGATTTGAAAATATGTAAACATTCATCCTTTTATTTTTGAATTTTCTTTCTATTTTAGTTATACTAGACTATAAAGAAACTAATCTCCTTTAGGCTGTCAATAAATCTACAACCCAAAGACACCAAAAAAACCAATTCCCGTGTAATGGAATTGGTTTTTTTGTGCAATTCAGTCAAACAGCAACTTGAACCCACATTCTCAAATGTAGTCTTGTTAACTTTAACATAATTTCAATTACATAAACGTAAAAAATCTCTTTATATATAAATATACAAAGAGATTTTTTAGATGTAACCTTTAAAAAGTTATTTGTGATGGATATTTATTGTAGCATATTTAAATTTTTAGTACATTTTAAACAGCCACTAAATGACCACCAAAGGCCACTGGAAGGCCACAGAACAGCTATAAACGACCACTAGACGACCACAGATCATAGAAAAAGCGTACCAGCTAGAAATCTTTAGAAACCCAATAGGCACAGCCTATTTCACCACTTTTTATACAAAGTGGGATTCGGTTTCCTTATGCTCTTTTTTACAACATACCTTTTTCTAACGTTCCATGTCATATCCTTTCTGTCTACTTTTTACTTCTCTTGCATGTTCACGTTCAAATTGATTATCTACATCCTTTATATCCAATTCGTTCTTAATAAGTCCTCTAAACGCCTTAAATTGCTCTTTAAAGACTTTTTTCGTCTGTTGATATAAAACCTTTATATTAATCTGCAAGTCTCTTATATGAGCCTTTAACGAGCTTATTTCTGTTCTTAATTGTTTGTTTTCCTCTTGTAACTTTAAATTTCTCTTTTGAGAATCTTGAAGTGAATCGCATATTCCATCGACTGCCTCATGTAATTGTTTGTTTTCTTTTACAAGATCCGTTTTTTGCAAACTTTCATAATCGCTCTTTATAATAACCGCTGCATTCACTTTTTCTGTCATATCTCTCCATTGCTCACGTGTAACCACGATGTTTCCTGTTTTTTTCTCTATGATTTCTGGTTTTCCAAACAGTTTTGTTGTTACTTCTGTTTTTGTTTCTTCTCGCAAATAAGACATTGACACTGACTTATCCGGAATTTGGTTTCGAAACATTTCAAATTCCTGTTTCTTTTCTTTTATTTTTTTATCTAAACTCAAAAATTGTTGCTGAATTTTTTGTAACGTTTCATTCTGTTTTTCGATGTAGTTTGTGGTTTGTTGTAATTGATTATGCGTTTCCACTACTTTTGTCTTTAAATGCGTTTTTACATTGGATAACTGTTCCACTTCTACTTCTAAATCTTGTTTTTCCTTAAAGGCTTGAGGCGATAAATGTTTTTTCTCAGAACCTTCTCCCCGATCTACATCAAAACCTTTTTCCCGCATTTCCAACGGGAAGTCCTGTTGCAAAGATATCAATTCTTTTCTCGTAAACATATCTTTTGCGGACAAACGATTGTCTTCTGTAATTGGCATGACACCAATATGCATATGTGGTGTCGCTTCATCCATATGAACCATCGCATACAACGTATTTTGTTTCCCATAACGTTTTTGAATAAACACTAGTGAACTCTCAAAATAACGTTTCTGTTCCTCTAAACGTAATGAATGCATGTAATCAGGCGAAGCTGTTACTACAAATTCTGAAAG
>NZ_PCOB01000049.1:0-5779 GCF_002975115.1 Bacillus sp. MYb78 | reverse complement strand
CGCGTTGCTCGGTCCCCCAGCAAAATTGTTTCTATATTTTACCCGGGGGGTGTCTCAGGAAATTTTTAAAAATTATTTTATAGCTAAACCGAAGAATAGCTCAGCATATTCAATAACAATGTGAGCTTCTATTAATAACATATTTAGATAATGTTTCAGCCAATGTTCACGTAGACTTTTCTTTACAGTTTCAAGTGTAGTCTTCTCACATGCTCTTGGATTACATATGTGACGTATCTGTTTGTATGTTGTGTAGATATCTCCACGAAACTGCTTGTATATCTCAGCTTCTTTTGTAGTAGCTTCGACTATCCCGACATCTATTAACTTATTGATAATGGATAAGTCATATGTGTTACCTTGTATCGTTAGGCTGTCCACACTTACCACCTCTCTTCATCTACTATCGTGCAGCGCTTCTTCACTATGTTCTTCTCTTTGTTATGTTCCTTGTTATGGCATTGAATGCATAGCGTTTCTAGGTTGCTTAATGCGTAAGCTAAGTCTGGTCTGTCACGTAACTCTTTGATGTGATGGACGTTCCTACCCTTACTATACTTACCTTTACGCTTACATTCCTGGCATTCATTGTTGTCTCTCTCTAATGCCTTAATCCTAATGTTCCTTCTCCAATAAGGATGCTTATAGAATTTAATGATATTATCTTGTTTATACAATCTTTGTATCTCTTGCACTGATAACGGTTGTATCATTTGCTTCCTTCCAAACTTAATGTAAACGTAACGTTAACTTTACTGGTATTGTGGCTTTTGTTTATTCCAATGAATAAAGTATTTTCATTAGCAAAAGGAGCTAAACTTGTTAATTCAAATCCAGCCTTCATTAATGCTTCTTTGCATCCTAAATAAGATACAACCTCTTCTGATTTACTCATATCTACAGTAACAACCGTTGTCGTTTTTACTTCCATCTACGATCATCCTCCTCAAAATAAAAAGCACCCGAATGGATGCTTTTTTATAGATTATTAATTTGTATTTTCATTCCGGTACGTGAAGTTTTATCCTTATTCCAATCACCTAATAATGAACCGCTGATATGCACCAACAATATTAAGTAACTGGAAGAAGAGCAAAAGCTCTCTCTAATAACGGTATCATTCAATCGTTACCATCTGCTGGTTTCGGATTTTATGTGCCATCATTATGAAACCGTTTAGACAACATATAGTTTACAAAGGAATTTATGAGTTGTGTTTTCCGCCACTTCTCACAATACAAATATAGCATGTTAAAAACCAAAACGTGTCCGTAAATAGTTCGCAAATCCTCCGCGAATCGTTCACAATATTTACTTTTCAGCTTTTCCAAATATGTCAAACATACTTTTCCTTATATTTTCTGGATGTAATGTATATTGAATAGATTCAAATGAGTTATAATCCTTTTCTTTTGAATAAAGATTTATTCTTATTGTATCCATATCTAACTCCACTTGTATTGAATTATAATCCAATTCGTAAAATTCTTTATAAGCATGTCCAGGGTCTGGAAAGTTATTCTTAAACATACTATTGTATTTCGGTTTAAAATAATGGATAAGCGCCGCTTCGGTTATAGTTACTATTGGTTTAGTTAATACCAATGGCGGTTGGGCAATTACATTTAAAAAGTGTTCCATATCTTCCTCTGGGCTCTTTTCGACTTGCTTTGTTAACCCATCGAATGAAGCTAACAATCTAGGTGTAAATTCGAAAAGAATTATTGCTATATCATTATCAGGCTCCTCGAATAAGATATCCGATTGGATTTTTTGTAATGTACTATGGGATTGCAGCCTATCTAATGCATCCCTTTCCCCCTCTTTCCCAAAAGCTTGGCCAATATACATAATTTCAGAATCTAAATAATTTCTAGATATCTCTAAATAGAAATGCAAAATTCTAATTCCTACGCCAGTCCCATCTTTATCCTTAACAAATATAGTCTTCAATGGCTTATCAAAGCTATATTCATATTCTTTATGACTACCTGAAAATAAAATAGTTTTTATTTCATGAGAAGTAGTTCCTGCCTCCGTTTTAATATTCACTTTAAGACTTATATGATCATCAAATACTTCCAAAGAGTTAGGATTAAAAGTTAACTTCGGAATAAGAGTAACCATATATATATTATTTTTACTTTCAAGGTTTAAATTTTTCAAATCGTTTGGGTAACAAATCGTTACATGAGAACTATAAGTATGTAAACCAAATTCAGAAACATATTTTCTTTCCATCTCATACACCCCTTATACATAATAGATTTATTTATTAATAATTCAATTTTTATTATACAACACTAGAAATTTATCTTCATTGTATAAGTAGTGTTTCTAATAATGAAATCTAACATTATTTTTTGGTGCTATTAAGTACACTTTTCACTCTATTTTTCATGTTTTTGATTAATAATCCCTAAAAATGAATTAGCTATAAACTAGATTGTGTTAAATTCACCTATTCCGTTTCACCTTAGAGGTATCAATCTTTTTCGTATTTTATAAAAATGAATTTGACACTTTTCTTTTGTAGCTAATTCCGAAAAAGTAAGCGTACACACAAACTTTACTCAATTTTAATTACGTTTATATAAATCCAAATTATCTACACAATAAAAAGGGATTGAATAAAATTATAAACCTTTTATTCAATCCCCTTTATCTTCATGATTAAATTTTTTTAAAAGAAATAACCGTTCCTTTTCCTTTATTTTCATCTAGATATCCTACAGGTAAATTTACTATAGCCTCTATATCTGATTGACATAATCTAACTTCCTCACAAATTTGCTTCTTCGTCTTAACGTGATTATCTATAATTAAATCAATTGCTTCTTTTAATAATAATGGTGATTCACTTTGTAATAAATCATCATATGGCTCTTGAGTTCTCCAACCTTTTTTCGCTATTTGCTTCCACAAATAACTTGCTTGATAATCATTTATTATATTTAACTCTCTTGAACGATATATCATAGCTTGTATAGAAATCTGCCATCTCTTTTTTAAAAGTAAGTAATAATCCAATGTATGACTAATAAGTTCCTCTGAAAAGGATTTAGCAGGCATTAAAAACGAAGATGCAAAATAGTTAGCTTCATCCTCCATACGCTTATAAACTTCTTTTTTATTAAAGTCTTCTTTTTTTACATGTTTGTGTAATAGATAATGTCCTAATTCATGCGCTAATGTAAACTTTATTCTTGAAGGAGTAGACCTTTCATTACCAACAAGTATAAAAAGTTTATTTCCAATCCACCTAGAGCAGGCATCTATTGCAAAGTCCTCAGATTTTATCAGACTTACTACTATTCCATGCTTTTCAAATAAATGTGTAATATCTGAAATCGGCCCCTCATTTAAATCCCATTGCCTTCTTAATTCTGATGCTATATTTTCAATATCATTAAAATCTGTAGGCATAAAGTGTTCTTGATGGTTTATATTCGTTTCTGGAAGATCAGATTTTGGAAATTCTAATATTGTCTCCAAATAATCAAATATACTTATAAGCCATGAAATCTTGATTTCGTGAATTCTTTTTAACTTTGCTGTTGCGTTAGCTTTACTTCTAAAATACACGATTTCTTTTTCTATTTGCCTATATCCATCTTCAAAGAAGTAATCATATGGAAGATTTAATATATTCATGATGCTTAATAGAACTTCAGCAGGCGGTATTGATTTACCATTTTCATATTTGGAGAGAGCTTGATGAGTCCTCAACCCAATTTTCTCTGATAGTTCTCTTATTGTTAATCCTCTTGATTCGCGGCCCTCTTTTAACTTATCAGGACAAAAGGATCTATTTACGTTAATTCTTACCCCCATTTTCGTGCACTCCTTGGGCAAAATTTTTAAATCTAACTAATTGTTCTCTTGAAATTTCATTCTTCTGTTTATCTTCTTCCGATGTGCCAACTAGATGTAATTCTTTAGTAAGATCAATACAACTAAACCATTTTCCGCTTCCATCAGGAACTCCTAAATTTACAAAAGCAACTCTTCTATTAATTTGATGGTGTGTAAGTTCTAAATAACCAGGTTCCTCAATAATTTCTTGTTTATCAAAATTAATATAATACTGATTGTCTCTTTGTAATAGAGATCTGTACATCGCTTTTCTCGCCGTCTTATCTTTACTTTGTACTCTATTTATTGTAATAACTACATTTTCTGTTTGCAGTTCGACATGATAAGCTGATTTGTTTTTATTAGGTACAATTTGAGTTGTAATCTCCTTAAGTATGCCCTTATTTGCTGCTTCATATAAAGTAAACTGAGCAGCTATATTGTCAAGATATCCTATATGCTTTTTCCCTAAAGCCCATTGTAAAAAAGAAATATCTTTTATGGAAGCATCCACTAATTCATAGGCTTGCTGAATCAACGGAACAATTTGTCTCCGAACGCCTTTAGATATCTCTTTATCAATAAATTTCTTCACATCGATTGGCACACCGATATCCATAATAAGCAACACCTCATTTTTAATTTAAGGTTCTACTCTTTGCAACCATTTTACCCTTTTTAGTTATTTTCGGCAACTAAATAACCGAAATATTGAGAATACAAATCACATTTAAAATATATTCTTAAATCTTAAATTTCCTCTGATAATCATTTAATGTATCTTGTTCAATCCCTATATATCTTAAAGTCTCTTTCTGATCTGTATGATTTAACATCTTTTGTAAAGCAACTACATCTTTAAATTGCTTATAATGATGATACCCATATGTTTTTCTAAGTGAATGAGTCCCTATACGTTCTAACCCAAATTCCTCTGCAGCTTGATTTAATATTAAATAAGCCATAGCACGAGTAATAGGTTTGTTCTTTCCATTCCTACTCTTAATTAGATATTCATTCTTCGGCTTTCCTTCTGTATAATTCCTGATAGCTCTCTTTAATTCTGAAGGCATCTTCACATCTTTAATCTTTTTTGTTTTCTTTTCACGTATTACAATATTCCATCCCTCAACATCTCGAACACGTAAACGCAATATATCCGATATTCTGAACCCTGTATTAATACCAAGAAGAAACAGAATGTAGTTCCTCTCATTCTGCTTCTTATAGAATTCTTTTATTTCTTGTATTATTTCTTTATCTCGAATTGGCTGCACAATATTCATACACTTTGCCCCTCTTTTTGTTTACCTGTTTTTATAAATACCTCTTTCTTTAGATTGAAAGCTAAACGTAATATCGCACGTCCTTTCAATTTATAATACTTTGTTTTACCTATACCTAAATCCATCCAGATATCTGGATCATATCCAATATCATCTTCCATATAAAATTTCACAATTACCTCACGTTCATCATCCCTTAAGCGATTCACAGCATCATATAACCAATTCATAAATTTGTTTCTTTCTTGTTCATACTCTATTCTTTCAATTGCAATATTTTCAGTTGAGCTATTAAACTCGTTTGTAGTTGATGGAGGAACAATAGAATATAATGGTGTCACTTTTGGCAGCATATCACATGGCATTGTTGCTAAATACGTACGATACTCGTTGAATACTTTTTCAATTTCTTGTTTTGTTCTTTTTCCATCCACGATTGGCATTTTAAATGCTAATTGTTTATTCATATTTAATTCCTCCATTGTTATTATTTTTGTCTTACTGCTCCACGTCTGCGTTCATAACGTGGTCCATGAACTCCCATTAACTCTTCAATTTCACGAGTGCTAAATTTCTCTTTTCTTTTTTTCTTCTTTTTCTTCTTTGCTTGATTCGATTGCTTTTTCCATTCACGTAAC
>NZ_PCOB01000048.1:0-6256 GCF_002975115.1 Bacillus sp. MYb78 | reverse complement strand
TTCTGTTTCTTTTTAGGTTGTAATTTACCAGTGATTTCATCTTGATTTTTCTTTGCCATATTTGATATATTAGTCCTATCTGAAAAACATCAGAATTTCTAATTTCTGAATTTCATATTCGATATAAAAAAGGGTGTACGAATCCTTTTTTTGGACTTGCTCCTCTCGTGGTATTTATGATTTTTAATTCGACACTAAAAATGATAAATCTATCCGCCTGAAAAAGCAAGTCTTTTTTTTTACAAACCCTTGATACATAAGGGCTAAAAGAATACATAGGCATCAATTTCGTTGCCGAAATAGTTACCTATGTATTAAAGAAAGAAAAAACTCGATTTTTCGAACACGAAAAATCATAAAAAAATGCCCCTAAATCCACTCCGTGGACAGGGGCATTTTTTTTCGTTCAAAACCATTTTTTTTAACGGATAAAACATCTGAGAAACATACTCATCTTAAGCAAGTTATAAAAAACAAATTCCGCTAACGCTATAAATCTAAAAAACAAAAAACTCAAACAGAACCACACTATCTCTCCAATCCCTGGTCCCGATTTTTCTGTTGGCTACTTCGCACTTGTTTTAATCTCTTTTGTTGTTCTTCATGCTCTTGTTTATGATTCAAAAACTTTTGAGCGCCTCTCACTTCATCATCACTAGTAAAATATCGTTTTAAAAATTTGCAATTCATCCTGTCCAATATACTCCCCTTAACGTAACCAATCACCCCAGCCAATTCAGGAAGCTTTTCTTTATACAACTCTTTCACTCGTTCCAACGTTTTCTTAAAGAAATCATTCTCTTCCTTCAATCCTCGATTCTCTCTTTTCAATTCTGTTATTTGCCCCTCTAAAATACATTTCTCTCTATACAGCCCATCTTTTTCACGTGTAATTACACCTGATTCGTTTTTAAGGCGTCTAACATCTTCTCTAAGGGCTTCCGACGACCTAGCTAATACTTTTATACTTTCGAAGTCTTCCGAGGTAATCTCGACCGTTTTAGAGCGTATAAACCCACCTTTTTCTTTAACTGGGATCTCATCCACACTTTTTGCTTGATCTAAAGACATTTTTAAATCATGAAGACGACTATCTATTCCCTTCTTTTCTTGCTCTAGTTCTTCTATTTCTTGTTGTAAAGTCACCGCTTTAAACCGCTGCGTCGATAAATGTTTTCTATCACTAGAAACACCACGCTCTATATCAAATCCCTTTTCTTTCACATGTTCATAGATTTTATCTTGTAAATCATGAAACTCTGATTTGTTTTTAAAAAATGAATACGCTGATAGTTTTTGTTTTTCATTAACTGGAACCATACCCACATGCATATGAGGTGTTTTTTCATCAACATGTACGGAAGCATACACAAAGTTCTCTTCTCCATATCTCCCCTTCAAAAAACGAAGAGACTCTTCAAAGAATCGTCTCTGTTCCACTTGAGATAAAGAATTCATATAATCCGGACTAGCCGAAATCATGAACGAACAACAAACAACAGCGTCTTTCCGAATTGCACGATTAGATACAACACCATTATCAATTCGATTTTGAATTAATTTCTTATAATCCACTTTTTCTTTGTCATGAATCAGATCATAATTCTGTTCCGTTCGTGCTTGAATAATATCTGAATTGGAATGACTTTCTTTTTCACGTTGATTATGTATTTGTAATCCTTTCACATCTCTCATCTTAAATTTTTGCATATGGCAAATCACGAACTTCGACATGGGCCTCGCTCCTTTTTTTCGGGGGTAGTTCCATGTAAACAGTAGCACACTACAGTTTACTGCGTAAACACGTGTGCCCTTCGGGACATTTCGGCTACCGCCGAGCCATAACAAGCATGGCAAAAAAAATCATGGGCTTTGCCCAAACCCACAAGGGAAACTCTTCCCCTTGACCCCTTTCAATCGAACTCCCCAACCCCTCAATCCTTGAGGGACTCCCTCGCCGGTTGGCATCCCCAAAACGGCTAACGTTTTGGAGTTCCAAGAGGGTTCTGGGCACAGTGGGTTCGTCCACTCCTTAATGCTCACTTCGTTCCGCTTACCGTTGGACAAACATCATACAACTACCTCTAACTTTTTACAGTTGACATCCATGTATTAAAAAGTCTCTTTTTATATTCACCACGACTACATAACATGTCCCGCTGCCATGCAATACATCCTCGCCAATCTTCCCTATTTTTTTCAGCTACTAACCAACTTTTCTTAAAAACTATTAACCCCAACAATGACAAAGCCATTCCCGCGTCCTCGTAAAATGTCCTCGCCAACCTTCAACATTTTTCAACTCGCCACCGATCTATGGGAATTTTCTTGTAGTGAAATGACTACTTCCTCTACAAACATAATTTTTTTTGTTTTACAGGAAGAGCTTCAACTATTCTCTATTTTTCAAACATCATCAAATCTATTGATACAATCATATTCTTTATGAGAACCACTGTCGGAACAGCCACAGAATAAAACGACAACTATTCCTAGAGCAATTCCAATATCGAATCCATAGAAAAATACACCTCAGAACGCTCAGAATCCATTCTAGGAACTTCTAGTTCCCTTAAGAAACCCAACATCCTAAAATACTTAAAAACGATTATAAGACCCTTAAAAAGCAAAAATAAAAAAAGAGCATAAGGAAACCGAATCCCACTTTGCAAAAAAAGTGGTGAAATAGGCTGTGCCTATTGGGTTTCTATCACTCTATTTTTAGGGATGTATTTCTACCGTTTGTATGCGACCTATATGCGTTTTTCGGCACTTTGTATGTGTCCCGTATGCGCCTATATGCGCTTGGTATGCGCTTAAAATTAAACCTAAAAAAACTGGGATGCGTTTTTTCGGGTTGTAGTTCGTTTTGAGACCGTTTAAAGATGGTTTGTGGGTCGTCTTGAGGCTTTTGTAGATCGTTTTGATGCCCTTTTAATAGTTACAGCAAATATAACAAGAAAAAAGTCCATTCTTTTGAAAAGAATGGACTTTTTTTGAAACGAGGAAAAATTAACTTGTAAACCATTTTACCTGTACATAACCAGTATAATACAAAATAAGAATAAGGGTTAGAATTTTCTGTTATTTAGACTAACATTATGTGTTAAATATTTTTTTTAGTAATTAAATAAGCTATGATAGCTGCTACTAACGCTAATGCTACAATAATTAAATTTTGGATTATATATCCTGTAAATGAGTAATCACTTTTAACAATCCATTGATAAATATTTAGAGATAGAAAAAGTGTTACCGGAAATAAAATAAAATACATTTGTTTTAAAATTGAACTTTTATCCATAAATTGCACACTTACCTCCATAATAAGCTAAAGTAGCCGCTAAACCTGCTACGCTACTTCCTATAAAGAATTTAACGCCTATTTTAGCCGCTTCTTTCCATAATTTTTTCTCAAGATAATATGCCAATCCACCATTAAATGCGGCTTGTACAGCATTTACTCCAAAAAAGTCATATAAAGCATCTTTCATGCAACTTGTAAAAGATAAACCAGCAATATCACTTTTATCTTTTTTAATTTGTTGTTTAAGTGCATCTAAACCAACATCATTCCCATATTTCGCTTCTATTTTATTAAAATCAAAATCAACAATTTCACCTTGATTATTATATATAGCGGCTTCTTCATGCATAAATTGAAACGCTTCTGCTAATTCATTAATGCTCTTTTCATCTTGACCAGAAACGAGAGACTGTTTCGTTTGTATTATATTGTTGTTATTTGTAGTTGCCGCAAAAACATTATTTGTCACAAATGCTACATTTCCTGCCAATATTCCTCCGACTAACAATACTGGAATCATTTTTTTATATGTTTTTCTCCAATTACTTCTCTCAATACTAATTTTTTTCATAAATTTCATCCCCTTAAGTTTATTATTCAAAATAGATAATAAACTTAATTTACATATAATTCAATATTTTGTTAATAATCCTAATATTTAGGTCGATTGCTAATTGTTGGAATTTGCTTTTAAATATCTTTTCCATGTGCATATTGTTGAATAATATCATTTTTTTCTTTAGCATCATGTGTTTGAATGGAATTATTGAATTGGGAAAAGAAAATACCTGTTGTACATGCTACCCCTATTAGTATCAGACTAAATTTTTTCATCATTTCAATGACTCCCTTTCTAATAAGTTTCTTTTAGCTTTGTAACTTTTATAAAAATATTCATTAGATTTATCCTTATTCTTTTCTTCATAAAATCTTATAGCCAATTCTTCAGTATAATCTTGTATGTATTTCCATAGATTTTGTTTTTCAAAATATGGAATCGCGTCTAACATGACTTTTTCTAATTGTTCAGTAGATAATTTATTGTTTAATGCTTGTAAAAATAAGAAATGAATTTTATATTCTTGGTTACAAACATTTAGCCCTTTTTCAATATATGTGTTTACTGTATTTGTTTGTTTTAACTTGTAATATTCTTGTGCTAATAAAAACATTGTTTTGTAATCGTCTTCTTGATTTTCAAAGGATTCAAGAAGATAACGGATTGCAAGTTCAGAAAGATTTTGATCTGCATATAAAAGACCTAAGTTATAACGTACGATTAAAGCTAATTTGTTTTCACTGTGTTTTTCAAATTTATTAATTGCGGAAAGCAAGTATTCTTCTGCAACAGAAAATTCCCTTAATGTAATACAAGCCATACCAAGTGTGTTTTCACATGCTCCGGTTTTAATCTCGTATCCTAGTTTCCCACTAAAAAAACTTTTGGCTTTGTTAGCATATTGAGTTGCTAATAAGGCTTGATGAGTATGATAATAGAAAGTTGCAACAGCATAATTAAATTCAGCTTTTTCTACTTCATCAGGAATTTCTTCTAGTAATTTTTCTGCTATATCATAATATTTTTGAGTTTCACTATAATTTCCTGTTTTCATTGCATGCATGCCTTTAAAGAAATGATAATAGTAATCTAAAAAATTATTTGTGTGTTCTTTTAATTGTTCGATTTTTTCTAAAGATTGTTCTCTATCTGCATAGTCGTTTGTAAGAATCTTGTATCTCAAATCAATAAGTGAATAATATAAAAGTAAATTTTGGTCTTCTTCTATGTTGTTAATTTCTTTTTCAATCTTTTGTTTTAATTGTTTTGCTTTAATAATGTGTTGCGCTCGAATTTCTTGATACCAATCATTTAATAATTTTGTAATTTGTTCGTTTCCTAGTTGAACATTCATAGAATCTTCTCCTTTTCCAAAATTATCTATATTTTATTTTCTATCATGTTATCATGCTATTGTATAAGACTAACTTTTCAACAGTTGATATATAAAGTTTTTAATATTCTGTATTTTTAAATAGTGTAGCACCTTCACTATTTAAAAATACTTAGTAACAAATAAAAAAAGAGCCCCCAAACAGGAACTCTTTTTCAATACTCATCAATTCCATCACTTTACTGCACTACTATCAATGAAATCACGAAGTATGCCAGTACCGCTCATCTTCCAAGGTGTTGACGCACCTAGCAAGACTATAATTTCATTTACCACATTCAAACCATATTCATACAATAACAAATAGAAATCAAAACTTTAAATACACATATAGCCCTACAAAAAAAACATATGTGAATATAACTCATTGTCGATTAGCAAAAATATGCTTTCATCATACACAAGCTATCTAAAGCTAAAATAGCCCCTAAATTATTTTGTCTCACTATCATCTCGAATATATTCAATTAAATCCAATAACTCAACATCCAACTTCTCACAGATCGTTATCAATGTATCTAATTTTAAAGAAGACACATTCTCATTGTGCCACAACTTATTAATAGAATTACGACTTACTCCCGTTATTCTCACCAAATCCGAAATATTATCTATATTCTTTTTCGCCATAATCATACGAATATTACTTACTACCTTCATTTTTCATACTCCTTTTCATTCAATGTACATACCATTTTACTTACAAGGATACTTTTATACAAATAAAACATAAATTAAATAATATTAAGGTTATTTTTTATATATTCACATTTAATATTAACCTTAAAAATAAAATATATTGTTTTATTATTTAATTTTATTTGTTTTAATTGAAATTTTAACCCCTTAGAGTTAAAATTAAATATATAACTTAAAATTTAATCTTTTAAAATGTATTTTTAACTCTAAAAAAACTAAGAGGAGATTATCATTTTGGCATTCCTAACAAATTACAAAGCAAACGGAAAAAGATACTTTTATGTAGAAAAATATGTTG
>NZ_PCOB01000047.1:0-7208 GCF_002975115.1 Bacillus sp. MYb78 | reverse complement strand
GAATAACGTTTTTTGACACTTGGGGGTAGTGCAAATTCTTAAGTTGATGGGCATGAGGTCGTACCCCAATTAAGAAGAAAAAGAGTAGAAATTTTATCTCTCTACGCTGTTAAAATTATTCAACTCCCAAAAAACTGTACATCTTCTAGAGATACTAATTTTCTAGTTTTGATGTTTTTATAGTGCTTGAGAGTGATATTATTCAAGCTTTTTCATTGAGAATGCATAAATACAAACAAAACCAGTAATACATCTTTTCTGTACCGTACTGGTTTTGTTTAAGATCATCTTAAATTATAGCTAGTTCACCGAGATTGCAAATTCCGATTTCGGTGCCCCAGCGAATACGATTGTTCCATTCTTCGGAAGTTCCACCTTGTTATTGCCACTCACAATGGTGAAGTTGACGCAAACTCCCTTCTCATCATACACCGCAAATGAACCATTTGATGGCAGCGTCACGGTCATCCTTTTGTCTGTTGCCGCTTGTGGAATTGTAAACCATTTCGCATGCCCATTTGCATCCAACGTAACTTTGGATGATTGGCCTACATCAATTGGTTTTACATTAGATTCACTTACGTATAACAATCCAGCCATCTCCATATATTCATTGCCGCCTTCTGTATAGAAATGCGTTTCCGTTGTATCACGACCATTCATCACGGGTACTTGGATCTGATGCACCGCGGTGTTCGGACCTGTAATTTTTCTGCCATCCCAATAGCCTGCTGGGCCTTCCTTGCGAGTAATTTGAGTACTAAGATGTTTCGACTGAACAAGATATTGAATAGAACTAAATTTCTCGTTTACACGATAAAACTTGACACCTTCCCTCTTTGCCCATGCAGCAGCGGTTTTCTTCGAAAGCACGTTATCTTCTAGTTTCTCAGCTAAATAGTGGGTCATCACACTTTGCCCTAAACCTGGATGAGATTTATATGCGCTCTCCTTCAAATAAGTTCTTCCATTCTTCTCGGTTACGAAGTTGAGCTTGGAAGTACCCCCCTCATTAATAAAGCTTCCATCAGCAGTATATACATATTTTTCTTCTGGATTAGATGGTAAGAATAGTTCACCGTTCTTCGTAATTTCAATCTTGAAATGAGTTTCGCTATTACCATAAAATCCAGCTTTCTTTGCTACGCCTTGAGGCATTTTGACTTTGACCGGCTTACCAAAGGATTTGTTCGGCTTGATTTCCTTAATAATACCTTTTTCTTTAAGCGTAGCGAGCAGCAATTCAGTTGCCATTAGCTGATTTGTAGAGCTCCGTCCACCAGATGTCAATACAGCCGCTGCTATTTTCTGTTCCGGAAGCACGACTAATATAGCATGTTGCAATGCCGTATCGCCGCCCTTAGCCAAAGCTTTGATCCCATATTCACTGAATGGGTATAGTTTCACACTATCCCAGCCAAGACCATAGTTAAAAATATTCTCGCCAGCCCCCGGCCACATTCCTTTTTTATATTCCTCTTGCTCCATTGCCTTAACTACCTTATCAGAGAGGATTCCTTTTCCCTGTCCCATAAATAGTTGTGAGAATCGCACCATATCTTCTGCCGTGGAAGATATACCTCCCGTACCAATAACATTCACCGATTCAATTGGAAGTTGCCCTTGGTACGCCGGGTAATATAGTCCAGCCCGATTTTCATCCCTCCATTTGTCCTGCGGCGTTTTCGTATGATTCATTTTTAAAGGCCCTGTAAAGTTTTGATGTAGAAATTCAGTAAAGCTCATACCACTAACTCTTTCCACCAAAATTTCGGCCAGCGTAAAACCATCGTTACAGTATACCGAGAAAGCACCAGGGTCCGCCTTCAAGTTTTGATTTGACAATTGCTGTAACAAAGTATCATGGGCATAGGTATCATTATCGTTAAATAAAAATGCATTACCTAACGTAGAACCTTGCAATCCAGAGGAGTGATTCAATAACATACGCGGTGTAATACGTTTGTATCGACCGTCTTTCATCTTAAAATCAGGAACATAGCGGACAACAGGAGCATCCAAATCGACTTTCCCTTCATCGACCAATTTCATTACAGCCGCTGTTGCATACATTTTACTAACTGAACCAATCCCGTATAAAGTATCTTTGGTTAGCGGCTTTTCCCCTTCCATATCGTTCTTGCCAGCCTGACCCGACAAAATAAGTTTTCCATTATCAATTAGTGCATACTGCACGCTAGCTGCCCCATGGGACTTCGTAAGTAGCTCCGCCTTTTCTGCTGCAATCTTCTTCAGTTCCTGACTAGCTACTTCTTCACCAGTTACAACAGTAGTCTTACTTTCAGAAAATGCTTTCGCTCCTGTTGGTAGAATCATAGTTACCACTAATGCAGTGGCTAACACACCAGTTAGCTTATTTTTCATCACGGATACCTCCTTAAATAATGGATCGTTTTCATCATTAATTTGTTTAACTATGAAACCATGATAAATTTTACCCGTTTTTACTTTTAGACTACTTGCTAAATTCAGCAAGTAAAATATTTTTAAAAGGATCAGGAGTATCAGCTTTAAGGCTGTTCAAATTGACTGCCAATGTATGCTTGCCTCCAAGTGTGCCTCCAGCAAAAGTTAAAAAGCCAGGAATGGTTCCTCCATGCCCCCATATCGATTCACCGTTTGAAAGCTTCATTTTGAAAATTCCAAGCCCGGAATCACCAAGCTCACCTACTCCTGTAGGGACTGTTGTAAGCATTTGCTTTAGTTGCTGTTCTTTCAATAACTTGCCCCCAAGTAAATAAGAAAAGAATTTGTTTAAATCATCAGCTGTAGAAATCATATCTCCGGCCGAGCTCCCCATACTTGGGTTATAATAAGTAACATCTTTTGTCTCACTTGCTCCGTCTAATTGGATATATCCGCGGGCATGCTTGGTTCCTGGAATGACGCTTGAATTTCCAGGTAAGAATGTATTCGCTAATTCAAGTGGTTCAATAATTCGATTTTCAATCTCTTCCGCATAGCTGTTCCCAGTTACTTTTTCAATAAGAATTCCTAGTAATACATATCCTGTATTTGAATACGACCAGCTCTTTCCTGGAGCAAAATCTGGAGGCATGGATATTCCCATCTTTACTAATCCTTCAGCAGTATAAGATTTTTTTGTATCCATCATATTAAAATCCTTTGACCTTGTGTAATTAGCGATACCACTTGTGTGATTCAATAATTGCCGGATAGTAATCTGTTTATCATCATATCCATTTCCTTGAATGACACCAGGCAACCATTTTTCAATAGAATCGTCTAGATTTAGGCGGTTTTCTCCTGCTAATTGAAGTACAACTGTTGCAGTGAACGTCTTTGTCACGCTGCCAATCCGAAAACGAAAATCTGTTTTCATTGCTTTCTTGTTACTCAGATCAGCTACACCAGCCGCATAACTCCATGTTTTTCCACCCTCAGAAGTTTTAGCAAGTATCCCTGGATATCCTAGTTTCAATGTATCCCGCATTGCCTCTTTGACGGAATTACGGTCTCTTTGGGTACTTGTTTGTAACGAGTTAGATACATTTTGAATGGACGACTCCGCTTTTACACTTGAGGTTGGAGTTGTATAAAACAGGGAACCTCCAATTATTAATAGAGCTAAGCCTGTACATGTAATTTGACTATGCTTTTTCATCAAAATAATCCTCTCCCCTATTCATATTGTATAAATGGTTATTTGCTGTTTGGAACTAATCACACAGCTTTCTTCTTAACCCACTGCAAAAGGACGACATTGAATTTGTAATGTCTCTTTTCCTCCAAACAAGTCTTATTAATTGATTTGTTTTTTATAGAAATATATAGTATTTTTCTCCTCTCACTCTTCTTTACATTTTCATCTTACACAATGAAAATCTCTTTTTTCTTACCTCTTCCTTACAAATTCCTTACGTTCAAAATCACTTTTATAATTGATTGTTTTTTATGTGAGCCCCCTCACCATCAATTTAAGAATTAAAAAAGGAGGGGATTATCCCCCCTCCTTTTTACGCTTGCTCCGACTGTCGGAATTATTTAATATAACCACGATTCAATTTAGTTAACTTTTCATTGATGTTAAAAATTCTTACTCTAATATCTTTAACACCAGCTGCTTCAAGTCTGTTCTTGTGCATTTCCGCGTATTTTTCAGCATCTTGTTTCTCTTCAAATACATAAATGCCTCCAGCTTCTTTTGTTTCTTCATTCTCAGTCCATATTTTCCAGTGGAATCCTTCTTCTTCGTTAATACTATTTGCTAAATCCCAAAATCCTTTTTCCATTTCTTCACCAAAAGGACCTTCAAACGGAAAATCAACTTGTAATAAATATGCCATTTTCACTCACTCCTATTTTTAATATAAAATTCTTCCCATTCTTTTACTATGATTCGAATGATAGTAATGTCTAAATTCGTATTGCTATTATTATTCAAGCACTAATTGGAGAATCCCCCTATTTGTAACATAATCACAAAACGATAGTAACTTGAACGCATAAAGTGAAAGTTTAATAGTTTTCAGTTATGTTAAAAAAATATGATACAAACTTACCCCTAAACTAAGGACAAACAAAACAAGCGCAGGTATTGCTTTCTTAAAAGGATCTCTCGCTAATACAATTAGAGTTAATGCGGCTGCAAGCATCGTACCGCCTAATAACAATCCTGCTAATAAAGCTACTGTTGGAATCCAGATTCCTATCAACATTCCAATCGCTCCTACAATCTCAAAAGCTCCAGTTAAGAAATTAAAAAACGAAGGTAAACCAAATCGTTTGAACTCATCTGCCATTTTCCCGGATATAATTTTCGTTCCTGTCATTAAAAAGAACAGAAACAACACTACTTTTACAATATTGATGAAAATTAAAATAGTAATCACACCTTTCTTATTATTTGATAAAAAATCAGTATTGTTCAGGTAGTAGTCACTACCTTTACCCTATTTCCTGAGATTACCCGCATGGAAGTCGCTTCCATTTACATTACCCTTTTCCATATTAAAGGGCTAAAAATTACATGCTATAGCATATATAATACGGAAATTTGACTGGTACTAGGCAAAAAAGTGAACCTGAATCAGATATGATACAAAATAAAGTTATCTTCCCATTCGTCCAAACAAACAAAAAGTATATGCTATAGCATATATAATACCTAAAACAAAGTTTGTTCCTTATGAATAGCATAGCATCAATAAGGAACAAATATTAATAGTGTGTATCATACAATTTGTTTAATAGCGATTGTAATACTTTAATTTCTTCCTCGCTCAAATTACTCGTAACGAAATGGTGAGCGTCTTTCACTACAGGCAAGATTGTTTTCTTTAACTCGTCACCTTTTTCAGTTAAAAAAAGGTTATGTGAACGCCTATCTTGGTCATTCAAAGCCTTCTTTACAATCCCTTTTCTCTCCATTGACTGTATCATTCTAACAACAGTAGTTTGATCTTTATCAATAGCTTCCGCCAACTCTTTTTGAGTAGTGCTCCTTTGGCTACAAAGAACACTAATAATCCCCCACTGCTCTGGCGTAACTCCATAAGGCTTTAATTTCTTCGTAAAATAATTGGTCATTTTCACATCAGTACGATGAACAAGATAACCTATTAAATCATGTAAGTTCATATATCACCTCTATAAATTAAGATATAAAAGGATATAGCATACCAGTCAATCATTCACAATGAATGTATTTGTTTCAACATATATATGCTATGGCACATATATTAAAGTAGATTATTTTAATTGTCAAATGATTTACCTATTATTTTTCAAAAACAAAATCGCCTCCTTAGATTATAGAAGGAATGACTAATTTGACGTATCTCTCTGACGATTTCTCCCCTGTCGTTTTATGATATTCTAATAATATTTGATAAAATATGGTATCGACAAATAGTCAAACACCTTTAAAGATACCTCGTCCAGTTCTTGCTGTTACAAGATAAACAGCATATAATCCGTTAACCACCCACATTAGCAACGAAAACATAAAGAAAAGGCATTCCAAATATGAAACACCCTCTTTCGTTTTATAAAACCATCCAACACGCTGAACTTTTCAATTTAATATAATCACTCGTTTAACTAAAGAAATTGATTACATGCATAACGCTCTTCTCACTTTTCTTGCAAAATTTAGTGGATCATCAACGTCTTCGATATTAACGTAAATCAAATTTGGATCATCACATAACCACTCATTGTGTATAGACGAAACGATTATTCCTTGTTTAATAATTGTCGCCACAAATTCAGTGACTTCTTTTTGTAAGAGTGCTACTCGGCCTAGGCATAATGCCCGTCCAGTTTTATTGTCTCGTGATTCGAATGAAAAGGAAGTTGTTACTCTAAAACGTTTTCCTAAGATTGTTGCTCGTATTTCATCCCTGTTTATTGTTGCCACGCATTTCCCACCGGCGAATCCTTCTTGCCCGCCGATAATTCTTGCAAACTGTTGACAAATTAATTCATCATTAAACGCCATACCTTTAATCATCCCCCCTTTTACTGTTAGGTTATGAATGAATACATAGGTCTGAAACGGTAATGAATCTAATCTATTAAAAAAATGATGGCAATCTACCGAGAGCTATTAGCTCAATTATTCTTGATCGTATGAATTGTTATCAGAGTTTAAATGGTGCAGAATTTTCATTTTATGTTTAATGGGCATCGGAGACTGAAAGCAAAACTCAGCTATATATGTTAAGACATTTTTAAAGAGCATAAAAAAGACACCCTAAGGTGCTATCCTCCGACTTGAGAATCGTATCTATGTATGGAGAAATTTAGAAAAGACATATACAAAAGAGAAGATTCTAACTATAATTTATAGAGCTCTTATGCCATGAATTACTTACTTATTTCCTTATTTACCAGGAGAAGAATCTCAGTTACATTATTTTCTGAACAGTCTCGTTAAAGCCATCCCAAGAAATCCAATGCCCATTCCTATTAGCCATCCAGTTTGGGCATTACCTAACATAGATCCCACTCCTCCACCAAGAAACATACAGCCAACGAATACTAATCCTCCAATTCCCCAATTCGGCCGTTCCATAATTCAATCACATCCTCGTATGATAAAGTTAGGTTTTTTAGGAAAGGGATTTACCTATAAACCCGTGAGTATCTAGTTATATGAGATACTTATATTTGTAGATAGAGTGTTGCCGACCACCTCCTTGAATCTTTGTATTCGGTTGAAA
>NZ_PCOB01000046.1:0-7760 GCF_002975115.1 Bacillus sp. MYb78 | reverse complement strand
GTTTAGGATGAAAGCATTCCGCTGGCAGCTTAAGCAATTGCTGAATCGAGACTTGAGTGTGCAAGAGCAACCCTAGTGTTCGGTGAATATCCAAGGTACGCTTGTAGAATCCTTCTTCAACAATCAGATAGATGTCAGACGCATGGCTTTCAAAAACCACTTTTTTAATAATTTGTGTGCTTAAATGGTAAGGAATACTCCCAACAATTTTATACCTCTGTTTGTTAGGGAATTGAAACTGTAGAATATCTTGGTGAATTAAAGTGACACGAATGTTCAGTTTTAATTTTTCTGACGATAAGTTGAATAGATGACTGTCTAATTCAATAGACGTTACCTGTTTACTTATTTTAGCCAGTTTCGTCGTTAAATGCCCTTTACCTGTTCCAATTTCGTAAACGGTATCGGTTTCTTTTAAATTCAATTGTTTTATTATTTGGTTGAGTACTTTTTCACTCGTTAAAAAGTTTTGAGAATATTTTATATTTTTGTTCATGTAATTACTCCTGAAGTGATTACATCTGTAAATAAATACAGAAGTTAAACGATTTGTTTGTAATTTTAGTTATCTGTTTAAAAAGTCATAAGATTAGTCACTGGTAGGAATTAATCTAACGTATTTATTTATCTGCGTAATCACTGTTTTTAGTCTGTTTCAAAACAGTAGATGTTTTATCTACATTACGCATTTGGAATACCAACATGACGAATCCCTCCTTCTTAATTACAAATTTTTAGCATCTAATTTAACTTCAATTCCTATTATACACAAAATTTTAAGATACTGCACTATCAACACACTCTTAAGTTTGCTTCGGGGATCAACATATTAGATATCGTGGTGTTCAAAAACGCTACCTCATGATCCTGCAATGATATAACTTTATCTTGCAAATCCTTTACGACATCAGTAGATGGCGCCGCTGTAAATAGTATCCCCAGCATCAATAGTTCCCCCTGATTATATAAATTCAGACGAATACTATTATCCATTATTTTTTTATTAAGGTAAATTAATATTTTACCTATTAAAGGAGGGACGATTTAAGTATGGACGTGATGTTTGGTCAAGGTGGGAACATAAATTTTAATTACATTGGAACATATTGTGGACAAGCATCTAATTCATAATCCCCACTTTCCAAGCATGAAAGTCCCTTATACCATCAATTATTCAATAAAATATCCCTATCATAAACCTGTCCCGCGCGACGGTTCAAATACTCCTTTATGATAAAATAAAGATATAAAGAGACGAGATGAGGGAGAAATTTGACGGCTAATAAAAAAAAGATTGTAAATAAACCAACTGTTGTGGCAAAACTTCCACAAATCATTATAGATACATATAACTTGACTTGCACTTCTAACGATGTAAAAATGTTTCCCGGATTTATAAAGCACGTAAAGAAACAACATCCTGGTATTTATGAAAAATATTCATCGCACATAAAAGATATCGTTGAACACCCCGACTATGTCGGGCAAAATCCTAAAGAACCTAATAGCGTTGAATTGGTAAAGATTTTAAATGACCATATACTAATTGCTATAAAGTTGGACCCAAGCGGTTATTTGTTCTTATCAACTATGTTCGATCTAAAAAACGGTCCTGCGAAAATCCAAAGACGATTGAATAGTGGACGTTTAATTGCTTACAAAGACCTGTTAAGCTAACGGGGAGTTTACTAAAATATAAGAACATGGTATACTACCTGTAGAAAGTAACATAATAATGATATAGGATCTTTGAGGTGGGAAAGGTTCCCCACGCGCTTATCTAACCGCCGTTCTCAAGCATTTGATTGGCTAGGTAAGTTACCAGAGATGTAGGATACGCCGCCCTACCAACGATCCTATGTACGGTAAGCCATCCGTTTTTTACGGATGGCTTTTTATATTGACTTTTTCATCGCTAATGGTTACTTTTCTATCAAACGACACCGAAAGGCGATGATTATTGTGTTAAAAAACCCAATATTATAACATCCACTAATGGATAATCTTACTTTTAGTAAGTAGGTTGCCTAGTGAAATACAATAATTCCAACATTGGGCCTTAATACATATTAATTAGTTTTAACCCTCTCACTATAAAAGAGTTAAATATGACTCCGCAACCTCTTTAATATCACTATTACATTTTGTAACAACATTATTACTTTCATCCTCTGTACCATTAACAAATAAATGAGGATTCTTTACCATAAAGTCTAACAATAGATCAATAAACCGCTGCCTTTGTTCTCTAGCCATTTCCTTTCTCATAGAGAACCACTCCCCTATCTTTCACTATTCTTTTAATTTCATCTTGTCTTTCACTTGATTTAAACAGCTCTGGATTCTTCCTCAATCCCCCACTATCTTAGTTAATGGTAGTTGCTTCAGTACTCTACATTTTTTGCTAATCGAGGTTAAAATCCTTCAAATCCCTTGACTTTAAGGTCTTAAGGTTTTCATACTGGCGAGTTTGTTAGGAAATCTGAATGTAGTTTTGGGCATAGTAACCCCTGTTGAAAATTTACGAGGTTAAAACGCCCACTCATTCGTACTGGCTTAGATGCCGAGGTCTCGAATTGAGATTGGTTGCATTGACGACAAACGGTTATAGCTTACAAAACTACTATACCGTCCGTATATAGCTTATTGGCATTGTATTGCGCCGTACGGTGCGTTTCTCACGCCCAACACCGTTCCCTTTCGGGTGATTCGCTATATAACCCGCATATCCTTGTAATAAAGCTAGCTTGTACAAGAATAGCCGTGAATCAGTGTCATGATCGCCGCTTACGAGTAACTGTTTAACTCCAGTCGCACAATCATGTCTTATTTTGAACCCCCAACACTTTTTGCCGCTAACGTCTTGGTTATCATCATTATTAGGATTTACATCCCGTAGGCTTGTTTTATGCAAGGCTTGTGTCCTTTACCTCGCTTACGTCAGACAGTTGAATGCAACGACAACTGATATCCGAGTGTACTCTCCTGCATTGGCTACACTAGACCATCTTTTTAAAGTGGTAGCTTCCACTGGAACGGAACACAAAAAGGGCGTTCTCTATATCTAAACGCCCTGTACATTTACAAGACTTCTAGGTATAGAAAACGCCCTTTTATATCCGTTTTATTATGTATATGACAATGCTAGTAATTACTAGTTGAAATATTCGTAGAGTAACGGTACAATAGGTGTATCTAATAAGCCTTGTTCGCGAAAACAAGGCAAATAACTTATTTGAAGTTGGCGCCTCTTATAAGTCGAAGTCCTGTATGGCTGTACAGGATTAAGTCATTCTCGCTAAAGGTTGGTAGCCAATAGCATATGAGAGTGGCTTTTTTCATTTCCGTTCTATTAAGTTACTGCTAATTTTACCGCTATGTTTCTATTAAATCAACGAAAATTTGATAAGGTTCACCAGAAACATTAATATTTGCGACATAAAACTCACTCTCCAACTTTGGAGGATGGATTATTGAAGCATTTATCAGGGTTATTGTCTCATGAGCGGATACATATTTGAATGTATTTAGAAAAATAAACAAATAGGGGTTCCGCGCACATTTCCCCGAAAAGTGCCACCTGACGTCTAAGAAACCATTATTATCATGACATTAACCTATAAAAATAGGCGTATCACGAGGCCCTTTCGTCTCGCGCGTTTCGGTGATGACGGTGAAAACCTCTGACACATGCAGCTCCCGGAGACGGTCACAGCTTGTCTGTAAGCGGATGCCGGGAGCAGACAAGCCCGTCAGGGCGCGTCAGCGGGTGTTGGCGGGTGTCGGGGCTGGCTTAACTATGCGGCATCAGAGCAGATTGTACTGAGAGTGCACCATATGCGGTGTGAAATACCGCACAGATGCGTAAGGAGAAAATACCGCATCAGGCGCCATTCGCCATTCAGGCTGCGCAACTGTTGGGAAGGGCGATCGGTGCGGGCCTCTTCGCTATTACGCCAGCTGGCGAAAGGGGGATGTGCTGCAAGGCGATTAAGTTGGGTAACGCCAGGGTTTTCCCAGTCACGACGTTGTAAAACGACGGCCAGTGAATTCCATTTGAGGTGATAGGTAAGATTATACCGAGGTATGAAAACGAGAATTGGACCTTTACAGAATTACTCTATGAAGCGCCATATTTAAAAAGCTACCAAGACGAAGAGGATGAAGAGGATGAGGAGGCAGATTGCCTTGAATATATTGACAATACTGATAAGATAATATATCTTTTATATAGAAGATATCGCCGTATGTAAGGATTTCAGGGGGCAAGGCATAGGCAGCGCGCTTATCAATATATCTATAGAATGGGCAAAGCATAAAAACTTGCATGGACTAATGCTTGAAACCCAGGACAATAACCTTATAGCTTGTAAATTCTATCATAATTGTGGTTTCAAAATCGGCTCCGTCGATACTATGTTATACGCCAACTTTGAAAACAACTTTGAAAAAGCTGTTTTCTGGTATTTAAGGTTTTAGAATGCAAGGAACAGTGAATTGGAGTTCGTCTTGTTATAATTAGCTTCTTGGGGTCTAGAGAAAGGAGGTTTATTAAAATGAGTAAAGGAGAAGAACTTTTCACTGGAGTTGTCCCAATTCTTGTTGAATTAGATGGTGATGTTAATGGGCACAAATTTTCTGTCAGTGGAGAGGGTGAAGGTGATGCAACATACGGAAAACTTACCCTTAAATTTATTTGCACTACTGGAAAACTACCTGTTCCATGGCCAACACTTGTCACTACTTTCGGTTATGGTGTTCAATGCTTTGCGAGATACCCAGATCATATGAAACAGCATGACTTTTTCAAGAGTGCCATGCCCGAAGGTTATGTACAGGAAAGAACTATATTTTTCAAAGATGACGGGAACTACAAGACACGTGCTGAAGTCAAGTTTGAAGGTGATACCCTTGTTAATAGAATCGAGTTAAAAGGTATTGATTTTAAAGAAGATGGAAACATTCTTGGACACAAATTGGAATACAACTATAACTCACACAATGTATACATCATGGCAGACAAACAAAAGAATGGAATCAAAGTTAACTTCAAAATTAGACACAACATTGAAGATGGAAGCGTTCAACTAGCAGACCATTATCAACAAAATACTCCAATTGGCGATGGCCCTGTCCTTTTACCAGACAACCATTACCTGTCCACACAATCTGCCCTTTCGAAAGATCCCAACGAAAAGAGAGACCACATGGTCCTTCTTGAGTTTGTAACAGCTGCTGGGATTACACATGGCATGGATGAACTATACAAATAAAAGCTTGGCGTAATCATGGTCATAGCTGTTTCCTGTGTGAAATTGTTATCCGCTCACAATTCCACACAACATACGAGCCGGAAGCATAAAGTGTAAAGCCTGGGGTGCCTAATGAGTGAGCTAACTCACATTAATTGCGTTGCGCTCACTGCCCGCTTTCCAGTCGGGAAACCTGTCGTGCCAGCTGCATTAATGAATCGGCCAACGCGCGGGGAGAGGCGGTTTGCGTATTGGGCGCTCTTCCGCTTCCTCGCTCACTGACTCGCTGCGCTCGGTCGTTCGGCTGCGGCGAGCGGTATCAGCTCACTCAAAGGCGGTAATACGGTTATCCACAGAATCAGGGGATAACGCAGGAAAGAACATGTGAGCAAAAGGCCAGCAAAAGGCCAGGAACCGTAAAAAGGCCGCGTTGCTGGCGTTTTTCCATAGGCTCCGCCCCCCTGACGAGCATCACAAAAATCGACGCTCAAGTCAGAGGTGGCGAAACCCGACAGGACTATAAAGATACCAGGCGTTTCCCCCTGGAAGCTCCCTCGTGCGCTCTCCTGTTCCGACCCTGCCGCTTACCGGATACCTGTCCGCCTTTCTCCCTTCGGGAAGCGTGGCGCTTTCTCATAGCTCACGCTGTAGGTATCTCAGTTCGGTGTAGGTCGTTCGCTCCAAGCTGGGCTGTGTGCACGAACCCCCCGTTCAGCCCGACCGCTGCGCCTTATCCGGTAACTATCGTCTTGAGTCCAACCCGGTAAGACACGACTTATCGCCACTGGCAGCAGCCACTGGTAACAGGATTAGCAGAGCGAGGTATGTAGGCGGTGCTACAGAGTTCTTGAAGTGGTGGCCTAACTACGGCTACACTAGAAGAACAGTATTTGGTATCTGCGCTCTGCTGAAGCCAGTTACCTTCGGAAAAAGAGTTGGTAGCTCTTGATCCGGCAAACAAACCACCGCTGGTAGCGGTGGTTTTTTTGTTTGCAAGCAGCAGATTACGCGCAGAAAAAAAGGATCTCAAGAAGATCCTTTGATCTTTTCTACGGGGTCTGACGCTCAGTGGAACGAAAACTCACGTTAAGGGATTTTGGTCATGAGATTATCAAAAAGGATCTTCACCTAGATCCTTTTAAATTAAAAATGAAGTTTTAAATCAATCTAAAGTATATATGAGTAAACTTGGTCTGACAGTTACCAATGCTTAATCAGTGAGGCACCTATCTCAGCGATCTGTCTATTTCGTTCATCCATAGTTGCCTGACTCCCCGTCGTGTAGATAACTACGATACGGGAGGGCTTACCATCTGGCCCCAGTGCTGCAATGATACCGCGAGACCCACGCTCACCGGCTCCAGATTTATCAGCAATAAACCAGCCAGCCGGAAGGGCCGAGCGCAGAAGTGGTCCTGCAACTTTATCCGCCTCCATCCAGTCTATTAATTGTTGCCGGGAAGCTAGAGTAAGTAGTTCGCCAGTTAATAGTTTGCGCAACGTTGTTGCCATTGCTACAGGCATCGTGGTGTCACGCTCGTCGTTTGGTATGGCTTCATTCAGCTCCGGTTCCCAACGATCAAGGCGAGTTACATGATCCCCCATGTTGTGCAAAAAAGCGGTTAGCTCCTTCGGTCCTCCGATCGTTGTCAGAAGTAAGTTGGCCGCAGTGTTATCACTCATGGTTATGGCAGCACTGCATAATTCTCTTACTGTCATGCCATCCGTAAGATGCTTTTCTGTGACTGGTGAGTACTCAACCAAGTCATTCTGAGAATAGTGTATGCGGCGACCGAGTTGCTCTTGCCCGGCGTCAATACGGGATAATACCGCGCCACATAGCAGAACTTTAAAAGTGCTCATCATTGGAAAACGTTCTTCGGGGCGAAAACTCTCAAGGATCTTACCGCTGTTGAGATCCAGTTCGATGTAACCCACTCGTGCACCCAACTGATCTTCAGCATCTTTTACTTTCACCAGCGTTTCTGGGTGAGCAAAAACAGGAAGGCAAAATGCCGCAAAAAAGGGAATAAGGGCGACACGGAAATGTTGAATACTCATACTCTTCCTTTTTCAATGTACCCCAAATTCCCCGTAGGCGCTAGGGACCTCTTTAGCTTCTTGGAAGCTGTCAGTAGTATATCTAATAATTTATCTCCATTCCCTTTAGTAACGTGTAACTTTCCAAATTTAAAAAAGCGACTCATAGAATTATTTCCTCCCGTTAAATAATAGATAACTATTAAAAATAGACAATACTTGCTCATAAGTAATGGTACTTAAATTGTTTACTTTGGCGTGTTTCATTGCTTGATGAAACTGATTTTTAGTAAACAGTTGACGATATTCTCGATTGACCCATTTTGAAACAAAGTACGTATATAGCTTCCAATATTTATCTGGAACATCTGTGGTATGGCGGGTAAGTTTTATTAAGACACTGTTTACTTTTGGTTTAGGATGAAAGCATTCCGCTGGCAGCTTAAGCAATTGCTGAATCGAGACTTG
>NZ_PCOB01000045.1:0-7890 GCF_002975115.1 Bacillus sp. MYb78 | reverse complement strand
TTCAAAGAACTACTTGGTCGCTCATTTGCGACTTCCTTATGTTAACATCTTCATTAGTTAATGTCAACTAAGTTTTTCATTTCGTTTGTCGCTTGCGACGTTAATGTCATCGGCGACTTGTCCTATATTACACCCCTGTAGATCAATCGTCAATACTTTTTATCTTTTTTATTTTATAAATTATAAAAGCTTTGCCCTCTCTTAATTTCTAACACATCCTTAGAACTTCATAAACGTATGTATTCAAACTAACAATCTGCAGACTACACTCTCTAACTTAATACTAATACTTTTCTAAAGAATGAATGCGAGACCAAGTAAATATATATTAAGGATAATATTTTTTCTTTTCGTACGCCCCCCCTTCTACTCATCTCTAGGGGATTATATATAAAACATTTCTCTTCTTTACCTTTAATCAACAAAAAGGAAAAGAAATCTAATAAACTTAGGAGGCGTTATGAAATGCATGTTAATAAAAAGATAATTTATGTATCCCATGATGCCCATTTCCACGGAGCACAGCTACTTTCTTTACATACTATTAAGGCTCTTAAAGAAAACTTTGATTACTCTGTTGCAATTATTTCTATTGGATCCGGTATTTTAATTCCCGATTTCCAAAAGTACGGTCCTGTTTATTGTCTCGAGCAAGATTATCAAACAAAAGAAAAGGTCGAATTATTAATAAAGGATTTATTATCACAGGATTTTACCCTCGCCATATGTAGCACTGTCATAAGTGGCGATATCGTCGCATTACTAGCTAGACACAATATAAAAGTTGTTTCATTAATACATGAATTACCGCATTTAATACAACAGTACTCTGCTGAAGGGAAAGCTAAAAACATCGCTGAATTTGCTTACAAAGTTGTTTTCCCTTCACAATACGTACAAGAAAAATTTCGTACAATCACTGAATTGGATCCTCAAAAATGTCACATTCTCCCTCAAGGTTTGTTTAACCACAATCCTTATAAGAATAATATCGCAAAAGCTAGAAATGAGTTACGTAAGAAGCTTAACCTGCCTCTAGATAGCAAAATCATCCTGGGGGTAGGGAGAACAGATGTTCAATTCCTGAATACACTGCCCCCTAAATATAAAGCACATTTCACAGTAATCGATCCTACTCCCGATATCGGATTATATAACGCCGGAGCTGACTTATACTTATTAACTTCAAGGGAAGATCCTTTTCCAAATGTTGTTTTAGAAGCATTAGATGCAAAACTTCCTGTTATAGGGTTTAAAAATGCTGGAGGTTTTGAGGATGTTGTTACAGAAAAAACCGGTGCCTTAGTAGACTTTTTAAATTTACCCAAAATGCTAGAAAAAATATATGAATTTATTCATGATGAGGGATTACGATTACAAAAGGGAAGCTTTGGCCAAGAACTTATCGAAAAAAACTTCAATTTTCTTACTTACATTTATCAATTACTAGATCTTCTCGAACATAATTACAAAAAGATAAGCGTAATCATACCAAACTATAATTATGAAAAATACTTACCTGATCGAATCGAATCAATATTAAACCAAACCTACCCTCTTTACGAACTAATTTTCTTAGACGATGCCTCCACTGATCATAGCGTATCAACATTTAAAGAACTGCTCTCAAAAGAAAATAAGATCCATCTGAAGGTTCAACAGGTTATTAATGATACAAACTCTGGTTCTGTATTTAAACAATGGATAAAAGGCGTCACTGCAGCAACTGGTGATTATATTTGGATTGCAGAGGCCGATGACTTATGCGATAAGACATTTTTACAAGAGGTGATGCAGGGGTTTTATATAAATAACAATATTGCCTTAAGCTACACACAATCAAAACAAATAGACGAACAAGGAAATGTATTGGCTAATCATTATTTAAATTACACAAATGATATCGATGAAGAGAAATGGAAAGCCCCCTATTTTCGAAAAGGCGTCGACGAAATACAAGATACGTTACTTATCAAAAACACTATACCTAATGTCTCGAGTGTAGTTTTTAAAAATATAGATATGAAGAAAACAGAAAAACAGTTAGAAAAGTTCAAAATAGCTGGTGACTGGTTCTTCTATGTTTCTCTTCTTACAGAGGGAGATATTTACTTCAATCCAGCCCCCCTAAACTATCATAGACGACATTTAAATAGTGTAACAAGAACAGAAGATTCATATTCCCATTACAATGAAGTTGTGCAAATGCAAAATTTCATTAAAGAAAGCTTTACTATCGATGACATTTCTAAAATGAAAATGTATACATATAGAAAGTATCTTAAAGCATACTTAAAAATTTAAACGTATGCTTTCTCTGCCATCAATATCTCTTGTAAGGCGATACTATTATTTAAGGGGGAATACTCTTTGAAAGACTTTATAGAGGAACATAAAGATTTAATTTCTCAAATCGCACACAGCTACAATGTAAATGCAAGTATCCATCCTGAGGATCATATCTTTCAGTTCATTGTCACTAATCCCGTTTTCCCATCAAAAAAAGAAGCGATAGATTACTATTTTAAAGACGGGCAAAACTCAGCACAAATACTCTTAGACTTAATCACTTCCCTTTATCCTCCTACAGGCAATCCAATCAAATTGTTAGAGTTTGCATCTGGATACGGCTGCGTAACACGTCATTTATTAAATCTACAAGCGAATTTGAGTATAACCGCTTGTGATATACACGAAGAGGCCATTTCCTTTATTGAAAACAAATTAAATAATCCTTCTATATTATCTCATCCTGAGCCCGAACAGTTAAAATTAGACTCCTCTACGTACGATATTGTTTTTTGTCTATCCTTTTTTTCTCATATGCCTGATACAACTTGGTTTCGTTGGCTTCAAACATTGTATAACGCTGTTTCACCTGGTGGTTTATTCATTTTCACAACCCATGGCTATCAAAGTAAAAAATATTTCGGGTTTCCAAATTTAAACGAACAGGGCTATTGGTTTCTCTCTTCTAGTGAACAATTCGATTTAGATGTTAATCAGTACGGACAAACGATAGTTAGCCCCTCTTACGTGTGTGACAAAATTAAATTATTGCCCTATAACCCAATCATCAAAAAGTATACTGAAGGATTTTGGTGGGAACATCAAGACCTTTGGGTAATAGAAAAAGAAGTAAAATAATAAACCACGCTCTGCTTAAATACAAGTAGAGTGTGGTTTATTATTTTTTACTATATAAGAACTCTTCAATCCATAGCTTATTTAATCTAATCCCATTTTTAAAATCTATTTTAGGTTCCCAATTCAATTCTTGTTTTATCTTATCAATATTTAAAATGATTCTTTGGACGTTCTCTTGTTTTTGTTTATAACAGATAAAATCCACTTTTCTTTCTGTTATTTTCTCTAGTTCCACAATAATTCGTTTTAAAGAAAGACCTTTGCCACTCCCTATGTTATATACGCAAGATTTCAATTGATTTAATTGTGCTAGTTGTATAGTAATTTCAACTAAATCATCGATATAAATATAATCTCTAATAATCTCCTCTGGATTCCCATATATATTAATCCTTTCATTACTGAGATGCTGATACAAAAAACAATTTATCGCCCCAACTTTTTTTAAGGGGTTTTGGTATTTTCCATACGGATTAGAATATCTACATACAACATAATCTATTCCATATTTTCTCTTATAAAAATACAAATAATTCTCGAGCGAAACTTTTGTTATTCCATACGGGGAAAGTGGTCTTAATGGATGTTTCTCATCAATAGGCAAATATTCAGGTTCACCATAAACTGTGCCTCCTGAAGAAGCTAATATAATTTTTTTAATACGAAAACCTTTAACACTTTCCATGAAATTAAGAAAAAATAAACTGCTATTAATATCGCCGAAAACATCTTCAATTGAAGTTGCTACGTTAGACGTCGCAGCTAAATAAATAATAATATCTATATTCACTAAAGCCTTATATATATCCTCAACATTTTCTAAATCACCTTTAATAAATTCAACTTCACTTATAATATTTTGAGGAAAATTATTTATATGCCTGGAAAATACTTTTACATTTTGCCCCTGTTTCAATAAACCCAATGCGAGGTTGATACCAATGAAACTATTTCCACCTACTATTAAATAATTATTCTTCCTCATAATATCATCTCTCTAGTAATAAATTTTTCCCATCGTCAAACCTAAAAACATACACAAATAAACTGGATCATTTCGATTATTCATCTTCTTATCATTGTATGTTTGTTATAAATTTTCATTATCTTTATTTTCTATTTTCATTTTGGAATAACTTCCTTATTCAGATTGACTGCAAAAACACTCATAATATTTACTCATCCCCATGAATATATTTAATAAACAATCCTCACTTGTTTAACCCATAAAAAAACTTCTACATACACAAGGTTCTCAAAAAAAGGAGTGCGAAACTCATGAAAAATATAAATCAAGAGCTTTTAAATCATGTAATTCTACATAAAGACCGAATTCCGCATTACCATAAAGACTTTCCCCTTATACTATTTTGGAGTCACAGAAGCGGATGCACCGCATTAGCTAATTGGTTCTTTTTTCAAATTGGATTATTTACTGAAGCAAAGAAATACAATGACTTTATTCATTACTATGAGTTCTGGGTGTATAAGAACAATATAAATTACATACCAGAGTTACAGAATGGTCTTCTAGAAGGTAAAAAGGATGTTTGTAAACTTGTGCGAAATCCCTATACAAGGGCTGTCAGCTCATTTCTATTACTTGCTGACAATCCATACGCTAGCCCCCAATGGGAAAGTATCCGTCATTATTTTTATAATGATAAATATAGTAATCAAGGAATATCATTTAAACAATTTTTATATTACGTTCAGGCATTTGGTTCCAATTCCCTAGCAATAGATATACATTTTAGCCAACAATACGTCCCTGGTGAAGAAAACTTCATCCAATGTTATATTCCTTTAGAAGATTTTAATGCACAAATCACCAAACTAGAACACACGTACGATTTGATAAAATCCAATTTAGCACTTCTTACAAATTCAGATCATCATCGCGCCCACAAGATGATTTATGCAGGGAGCTATGCAGAACTTAGCATTACAGATGAAGCCTTCCCACGATTTCCAACATACGAAAGCTTCTATGATAAAGAAACCATGGATTTAGTTACAGAAATATATGCACAGGACTTTGAAATGTACCCGTACACGAGAGGGATACTTTAAGTCTATACATTTTTCTATGAATAAAAGCTAATGCATCGCATAGCATAAAGTGAAACTTTAATTCGAGTTGGGTTCTCTTCAACTGATTATTCCCTTTTCCTAATCGCTATTTTAAGAGATACCTAACTTTCACCTATTCCCTTTGATTTCGCCGATTGTTGACGTGTATCATACTTTCCATAAATAGATTGCATGTAACATAGGAGTGATGTCGTGTGGAAATCAATTTGAAACAGAATAATGGGTACTGCGTTATTTGCGAAAAGAAAGCTACATTTATAGAGCATAATGATTGGCTTAGAGATCATTATTTATGTTCTACATGTAACTCTATCCCAAGGCAGCGAGCTTTAATCCATACTTTACACACATTTTTTCCAAAATGGGATTCCTATAGTATCCACGAATCCTCTCCTGGAGGAATTACAACTCAGCTACTATTAAAAAACTGTAAAAACTATACATATTCTCAATACTTTAAAAACTATCCTCTTGGCCAATACTTTCAAGGAATTAGATGTGAGAACTTAGAAGACATGACTTTTGAAAATGAATCTTTTGATTTATTCATTACTCAAGACGTTTTTGAGCATGTAATGACACCAAACAAAGCCTTTAAAGAAATAGAACGAGTATTAAAACCTGGCGGCGCTCATGTATTTACTGTCCCTTGGTATCATACACTCACAAAAACTGTGCAAAGAGCAAGATTGAATAAAGAGGTGATTGAATATATTGAAGAGCCCATTTATCACGGAAACCCTATTGATGAGAATGGGTCTTTAGTAACGTTCGATTGGGGGCAGGATATGATTGAATATATTTATACACACACAAATATGTATACCATTGTTTATTTACAAAAGGATAGATCACTCGGGTTAGATGCTGAATTTTTACATGTTTTTATTAGTAAAAAGCAAGAAAATAAGGTTTAATCACTATATAATTCGGAGGTTTGACAAATGCATAACTTTAAGTTAGGAAGTGATTTTGATAATCTTGTTAATTCACTATCTGATGTTGAACTTCTAAATTTATTTATACAAAGTTGTTCCCAAACAACGATAAATGGGGTTCCCGTACCTAGGTTTCCTCCTGAAGAAATTCAAAAACAATTTGTAGGTGCTTCCTATGAACATGCTCTTTATGAAGCATATTTGTTTTATAGCTATATAAAACAATACGCCCAGAATTTAGGTGTTCCCGTGAATAAAGAAAGTAAAGTTTTAGACTTCGGCTGCGGATGGGGAAGAATTATACGCTTCTTATTTAAAGATGCCTCTGATCAAAATTTACTTGGCATTGATGTGGATCCTGCGATGATCACACTTTGTAATGAAACACTAGGAAGAGGGATATATAAAACAGCAAGTCCACATCCCCCTGTAGAATTTATTAGTGACAATTCATTAGATATCATATTCGCTTATTCTGTATTCTCACATTTATCCGAAGAAACTGCTGAAAATTGGATAAAAGAATTTTCAAGAGTTCTTCGCCCTGGTGGAATTTTCATCGCAACAACACAAGCGCGCTATTTTCTTGATTTTTGTCAACAATTCCACGAACATCCTGAATTAATTCAAACAGGATGGCATAAAACTTTATCTCAAGCTTTTCCAGATATACATCGCGCTATCTCGGATTATGAAAACGGAAAATTTGTCCACAGCGCTACTGGTGCAGGGGATGTTAGAAATAGTAGTTTTTACGGAGAAACCGTTATACCTAGGACTTATATTGAAAATCATTATGAGAAATATTTAAAGCTACAAGACTTTTTTGATGATGTAAATCGATTACCACAAGCCCTCTTTGTCCTTCAAAAAATTTAATTCCTTTTATTCAACGTAATACACTTAATTTCATGACGAAAAGCACTTTCTATTTCAGCTATATATCAAATTACCTAATACTCTCTTATTAAGTAAGCTGTAAAAGCAAATTCAATACATACCATAAAAAAAACAGTAAACAGCTAACATATCTCTTGTTTTAAAATTACTCCACCAAATGAAGAATAACTTCCCAACAATTAAACTACGAAAAACATGAGGGGGATATACTTTGAAAATAATCGCTTTTTACTTACCACAATTCCATCAAATTAAAGAAAATGATCGATGGTGGGGGAAAGGATTTACTGAATGGACAAATACTAAAAGTGCACGACCTTTATTTTCAGGACATTATCAACCGAGGGAACCTTATCAAGATTTTTATTATGACTTAACTAGCCCCTCCGTAAGAAAGTGGCAAGCAGAAATCGCTAAAGCATACGGTATATATGGTTTTTGTTATTATCATTATTGGTTTAAGGGAAAAAGACTATTAGAAACCCCCTTCAATGAGGTACTAAAGATGAAGGAACCTGACTTCCCTTTTTGTCTTTCTTGGGCAAATGAACCATGGACAAAATCTTGGGATGGTCTCGATAAACATATATTAATGCCTCAAGATTACGGAGATATATCTGATTGGAGGGAACACTTTGATTATTTATTACAGGCTTTCCAAGATGAGAGATATATTTATATAGATGATAAACCTCTATTCATTATTTATCGTCCAGGACATATTCCTGATTGTGAAAAAATGCTTAATTACTGGAATGTAAATGTCAAGATAAACATGTACATTTTCGCTTGTTTAAGCATGTACAAAATC
>NZ_PCOB01000044.1:0-8295 GCF_002975115.1 Bacillus sp. MYb78 | reverse complement strand
GAGTATCCATACCTTAGTTGGAACTAAAAAATTGGTGTAGCCTTACCGTAGTAGGCATAAAAATAAAAAAAACGATATGTTAAAGCTATCCTTTTGGGTAACGTTAACATATCGTTTTTTTTATTCGCTAATACAATAATGCACATGGCTGCTATGCATTGATCCTCATCAACCTCTTCTTAAAAACTCCTATAAAACTATTAAAATATACAACATTTATAAATGGAATTTCATTTTATCTTTCACAAGAATTATCAATCTAAAAGCAAAAAAACCAATTTCTAATAACATATTATATACAGTGAAAACCCATTGGAAACACATTGAAACTCCATTGATTTTCTCATATTTATGATATCACGTTTTTGTTAGGCTTTGTCTAACCTGTCACCTTTAGTGATAGCAAAAAAACCTTATGCTCTTCTATAAATAATCTGCATTTAATATAAATTTATATAAAACTATTTCTTAAATATATTATCTACCTCATCATAATCACGAAACGTCACTGTATCTTCACATTGAATATAAATTCCTTCTCCAAACCAAGCGAAATTCTTACCCCAAATCTTACGAAAAACTTCAAACAAACGTTCTTCTCCAGTATCCTTATCCAAAAGGACTCCTTCAATAATCTCATCATCAGTAAAAACCACTACATTTTGATTAGTTAATTTTTTAATCTTAGATTCTAAAAATTTGTCTTCTAACATAATAAAATCCCCTTTGATTTTCATTTTTTGTACGTGAAAAATACGTCTTTTTTCCGTACAATTTGTATTATACGATATTTTTCCGTACAATACAAGAAGAGGTGATAATAATGACAGATAAAAAAGAAAGAGTAGAAATGAGAATCCCACAATCAATATTAAAAAAAGTTGACGAATACAAAGAAGAAAACGGAATTTCTACTAGAACAGCAACAATTCTAGAACTTATAAGAAAAGGATTAAATAAATAAAAAAATAGAAGGGATAATATACATATCCCTTCTAACTAATATCTGATTCTATATAATAAATACGATCAATATAATCTAAATTCTCAATATAGCTCAACTTGCCTTGAGTGACTAAAAAATCTAAATAACTACAAACATGAACGTAGATATGAGGCTTTCCAGTAAGATAACGTTTATCTAAAGAGCCAACCTCTTTAATCATAAATTCACATAGTTGTCTCACACTTACAGAATTAACATTTTGTATAAACTGCAAAATAAATTCTTGTTCAACAAAACTTAAAAATTGATACGAAATGTTCTTCTCAATAGAAACAGGTTTCACTTTCACAGGCTGACTTCGTATAGTTTGAACATTATCATCATCTAAATTAAATCCAAAAACAATGTCTTCATCAAACAAAGAAGCTTGTCCTTCTTCTCTTTCCTCGTTTATTTCAAAATCTACAGAATCATTTTTCTCAACAATATTCTTCTTTAATGAATTATAACTTCTCAAATCACCTTTTAATCTCATAACCTGACGTTCTAATAAAGGTAAATCTAATTCTAAATGCTCTCTAATATCTATAGGCATAATCAAATCATTAGGAATAGAATCCATACCTAAGTTCTCAAATAAAGACCAACCAGATGAAATTTTAATCAAAATTTCATCTAACTCACAATCAATCTTATACATTCCCTTCAAAACTGCCTTAACAATACTAGAAGGTAAACCTGTATGTTTTTTAAAGTGATCCTTACTAAACTTTAAAATTTTATTAGTCACTAAATTCTTAACAATATATTGATAACGTAAAGGACGACCACACTCACACGGATGATCTTTCGAAACTTTTCCTGCATCAATCTACTCAATAAACATCCATTGAGTAGATATATGTTCAGCATCCTCTTCAGATTCGCCACCTTTTAATCTAGCTAACACACTAGAGAATGCTGTCTGATTACCTCTCTTCAAAAAAATACGTAAATACTCTTGTTGTTCATCAGACAAACTACCCATTATTCTATCCCTATCTTCTGGATCTAAATAAGCACCATACATAAACAACAAATCCTTCCGAAAAATTAAATTAAATAGACCATGCTACAAATTACATATATAATACAATTAGATTCTTTAACAATCATTTCAGTCTTATGATTCTTCAACCCATTGAAGAATCTACATTTTTGTACATCTTCAGCCCATTGAAGATGTTTTTTTTATATCTAAAATCCCATTTACTAAATCAAAAACATTATTTAATGTTATATTCGAAACCGGTTCTGGAACACAATTTATCATAGTCGATAAAACCTTTTCATCCGGCACATAAACTTTTATATTTTTCTTCGCTCTTGTAATTCCTGTATATAATAAATTATTAGTATTTAATTTCGGCTGACTTTCTAAAAATACCGCCACATTCTCATATTCACTACCTTGAGATTTATGAACTGTAAATGCATAAGCTGGTACAATATTAACTGTATCTAAATATCTATAAAACACTTGCCTATCTTCAAAATCCAATTGAATTAAAATACCTTTATCATCATAATCAACAATTTTACCAGTATCACCATTATAAACCCTTCTAGATGAATCATTAGCAATGATCATGACTCTATCACCGATTTCATAACAATAATCATTAAAACACTTCGTAATTTTATCCTTATTAGCTTGAACTATTAAATTAATTTTCTTAGTCATTTTTTTTGTATTTGTTAAAATTTGATACCCCTGTTCCACAAGTGGTAAAACTAGTTTTTCTAATTGTTTTTCATCATATAATCTAAAATCAATTAATTCACGATTTAAAACTTTATATGCAAGCTCTAACACAGTATCTCCACTTCTAAAAACTTTTGTAAGTCTTATAGTATTTATAAAATCTAAACCTTCTAATTCAGGAATTACAGAAGAATCATTAACAGGTGGAAGTTGAGCATCATCACCAGCAAAAATAATCTTTGTATAACTAGGAACAGCTAATAATACTTTCATCAAAATATCTCTTGGTATCATACCTACTTCATCAATAATCAAATACTCACATTCTAAGTTATTATACTCATTCTTTAAAAAATTCGAATTCCAATTAGATGAACATGCTTTATGAACTGTCATAGGCTTGTATTCGGTTAATTCATGTTGACTCAACAATTCTTTAATTCGTACAGACGCTTTACCTGTATACGTTAAAATAAAAGTTGTACGTGGATTAGGCTTTAATTTTTTCAACAAATTAACTAAAGTATAAGTTTTACCTGTACCAGCTCGTCCTAACAATAATGTAATTTTATTTTCTACAAAAGATTTTAATAACTCTAATTGTTCTTTAGTTAAATCAGTCTCATCAAAAACAGTCGATAACTTATTTTTATATTCAGCAACTGAAACTTGAATTAAACGCTCATGAATTACATAGTTACAATTTATAAAATCATCTAAATCCAATGACTTTGAAAATTTCAATAAATCAATTGCATACTGATCCCTAAGCATTACAGAATGAAACTTAATAAAATCTTCTACACTATTTTCTAATACTTTTGGAACCTCATAACTTGTTGCATTAATTTGATAATCATATACCCCTAATTTCTTATACTTAGATTCTTCTTCATCTTTTTCATCAAACAACTTGATACAATTACTTGAACTAATTAATTTCTTAGCTATATCACCTTCCTTTTCCAATTCAGAAAAGGTTTCTATAGTCTCCTTAGTAACATATCTAGTAACTTTCGATACATAAAAAGAAACAATATCAGTATCTACAGTGTCATATGTAAGAGTTTTATTTCTCTCCATAGCATGATCCACAATATACGCATTATCATAAACCTCACTCACACCTTCAACTGTTATCTTCTTCATTAAATAATGAGAAACATAACGATTACATAAAAAATGATAATGAGGTTGTCCACTTTCATGCAACTCAACTACCCTAATAAACTTAAAATCTTCAAATTCATTCTCTTCAAAACGTCTTAAAATTCGTTCGTACAACTGTTTATGTAATATTTCATCTCGCTTATTAACTTCATGAATAGCCGGAAATAGCTCGTCTACTAAATGATTATATTTCTTATGAAATTCAATTTTTTGTTTAACATTTAAACCCAAATAATAAACCTTTTTTAAATTTGCAACTTCAATGATTGCATTTTTTCTTGAATAAATTCCAAGTTCAACATCAATATCAAAATCTATCATTTTTTTCTTTTTCTTTTCATACCATTTTAAAGCTTTCTCGTAACTAACTTTTTTACGTCTCATATATCCTTCAATCGTAAAATCACTAGACAATTCTTTACGAATCTTTTTAAAAGTCTTCTCCAGATCATCAATACCATCCTTAGAAGTAATAGTATTAAAAAAGAATAGACGTTCATGCTGAGAAAAATATTTAATTCGAAGTTGTAAACGTGCTGCAATGACCGGACCACATACAGGGCAAGAAAGCTGGTTACAGGACATTCTTCGGATCATAACATCACCAGTAGCTTTTTCGCGTAAAACGATGGTCCGCCGACCGCATTTAGCAATATCTAAAGCCATAAAAAACAACCTTTCTAAGAAAACGAATAAAAAGTGCGACTCTATCCCTATTATTATTAACTAGTTAAGTAGAAACTACATTAAACTATGAATTTACTTCTTTACTTTATCTAACTTTTCTCTATATCTTTTTAAAGCATCTTCAAGAAAAACACGATCTTTTACTAAACACTCAAGATTATCTAAATGATAAAAAATATAGTCAATATCATTTTCAATAAAAGATTTATTACTTAAATATTGTTCAATCTTTAAAAAATTGTCTTCACAAACCTTTTCTGAAGACAATAAAATACTTTCTAGTTCATTAATAACATTCGCATAATACGTTTTTAAATCCATAACAACACCTCTCTATAAACAATTCCACAAAGTGCCCATTTACACAGTAAACTGTTAAATATGTTTTATTACATTCTCACAACGTTTACTAAAGTAAATATCAAGAATGTGCATGTAACCACTCCTTAAAATACTCAAACATCTCTTTAGAATCCTCTTCAAACATTGGCGAATCATAAATCCTTATAGACTCAAGACCCTCATAAAAAACAAAATGAACTCCAGTACCATTAAAAAGAAAAACTCCTTTTAAAGTTAGATCAGAAGATCTAAGATCATTTGAATTAAAATCATGAGAAATATGATTGGATTGAGAAGCCAATTTCATAACTTGCTTTGCAAAAAATCCACTCAATAAAACCCCTTCAAAATCACCATCTTCAGTTGTAGAAATGCTCGCATATTTACCAGGATTCTTCCTAATTAATTTCTTTATCTCTTTAATATTTTGCAAGATATCATTCCCCTTAAATATCTTCTTTCTTTAAAAATAAACACATATAATTTTAATTCACATATGAATCCTAATGTTTTTGTCTCTTTAATTTTTCAACTGTTGTTTCATTTTTAAATACACGTTTATTCAGAACATCAATCTCAACATCTTTATCCTCAACTAGCTTATATAACTTCGTAAAATTATCATCTATTTCCATTCGATGTGCTTGCATTTCTTTTCTAATTTCTTTTACCTCACTACCAATCGTATCTACTTTCTTATCAAGTTGATCCAATTTCTCTAAAATTTTTGTTAATGCATCATCCATATTTAATTCTCCTCCTAAAATTAAATTACAAACTAAACTTAGCTAAATTGTTATCCTTATTAACCACACTTAACAAATCTCCTTGAACCATTTGTTGTTGTTGTATTTGCGTATACATTTGTTGAAGTTTAGGTAACTCCTCAAACATTGTTTGTTGTTGTATATATTGTTCCAAAGCCAAATAAATTAAAGTAGATTTAGGTACACCAGTTCTAGCGCTTTTTTCATCTAACCAACCATTAACTTCTTTAGAAATACGAGTATTAACACGAACCATTTCAGCTTGTGGTTTTTTATTTAATTCTTCCATCTTGATCCTCCTTGACGTTTTATTAACACCAATTTTACATCAATAGAGTCTATAAAACAATAAAAAAAGCCTTTTCGGCTAAATTTATTTTCTGAAAAAATGCCACCATCTTTTTTTATTACTTGCCGCCACCATTCTTTTCACTTCTAGCATTTCTTTCATTAATCTAACCAATTGCTGATCTCTATCTCCAACGCTTGTTTCAATCATCTTAGTTTGATTTGACTGTTCATTTAATTTAATAGTTAATTCATCAATTTTATTATTCTGCATTAAAATCAATTCCTTTAACTCTTCAATCGCCTTATTATCCCCTCCGTTTTCAGGAGATATATCGGTTATAACTCGATTCTTATCCGAAATACCAAACTCTTCACCAACAAGTCTACACGATTCTTCTATAGTCCTTCCTGGTTCCGCCTTAACTAATAATAACCTCTTAAATACTTCTAAATCATATTCACTAAACATTACCTGTCCTTTTGAATCTCTTAAGAAGTTATATCCGGTATATCTCTCAAACATGCCATAATATTTTTTAAAAGTTGTATGATTAATATTTAATGTTTGTGCTGCTTGTTTTGTTGTTTGATATATAATAACCATTGCAATCACCTCACAAATTTACATTCGATATAACCGATATAACTCCTTGTTTTATAATTTATATAAACTTTATAAATCATAATAAAATTTCACGTCCCGTATTATTCCACAAAATCAAACCGTCCTTTTTAAAAAAAGGGACACAAAAATTTTTTATTCGTGGGATATTCCCACACCCTTTACGCTCACAGCGAGTGTCCCCCAAACAATGTTTGGGAGTACGCAATAGCTTGATTTACTATTCCTTTAGGCAACCCTACGGGACATCAAGTTTTATTTAAAAAACTTTTTACAAATCAAAAAACTTTTCTAAATAAAACTCCTTCGCCTTGCTACGGCTTCTTACAGGCTTTCCATTTCCATCTACCGATTCACATTTCAAACCTTCCAGAAGTGATTTTGCGTATTCTGATGAATATATACATCGTTCCTTCTTTTAATCATTCTACCTTTATAGCTGAAGTTATATCGGCTATATCTTCTATAACTCACAATTAGATCCAACTATATATTAAATAACTCTATAGATAACTACCTTGTTAATATTTTTCATCCTCTTAACGCTTAACTATCCCTGGCGCGCATCCGCCTAAGGCCGAATGCGCGCCATACCTAACATAATCTTTAGGGCGTAAGCACTAATTCTGCGACAAATATTAAAAATATTTTTTCTATAGAATCTCTAAATATATACTTATCTCTTCTTGAGACCCCAACACTATATTCGTATTTAAACCTCCAACGATCCTGAATTTAGTCCTGCTGCCATTTCATTTTGATTTTTTTATAACGATTACTTGGATAAAAATCTTAATACTTCGCCCCAATATACTTCAAAAAATGTCTTCCCTAATCTTCGCCATTCCTCGCTAATTGCCACAAACATTAATTATTTAATCTGTCGGATCTATTAGTAAGGCTACATCAAAACATTAGTAAAATAGACCTTATAAATGTTTTGTGACCACAAAACGCATTCCCTTTTTCAATCGTGGTCACAACTCTGTACACAATGAAAAATTATTCTATCAGGCTTTGACTGATACACGTAGACACAACTGTGTCCCTCTCCTTATCCTGCATTTTCTTTTTTTAATACAAAATATTTACCAGCTTAAAAAGCCATATAAACCTTTTTTTAAAGAAGAGCATAAGGAAACCGAATCCCATTTTATAAAAAAAGTGATGAAATAGGCTGAGCCTATTGGGTTTCTATTTTGTGAATTACGGGATGCCTTTTTGGGCTTTGTAGCCCGTTTTGTGTACGTTTAAAGCACTTTTGTGGCACGTTTTGTGTCCCTTGTAGCACGCTTTACGCCCCTTTAAATCAACGTTTTTTTAACCCGAAAAAGTGGGACGTCTTTTTTTACTCATATGCGTTCTGTATGCATTTTTGGTCATTTTATATGCGTTTTGTATGTGAAAAAAATTAAAAGTATGCGTTTTGTACGCGCCAAAAATGACCACTAAACGACCACGAAAACTGGGACGCCTATTTATTAATTGGTGGTCACTGGGTGGTCATTTTTTCATTCTGATGGTCATTTGTTGGCACTTAGTGGTCACTCAGTGGTCACTAAAAATGCACCAAAAAATTAAATTTGTGGTAAAATAAAAACGAAATTCAGCGAAGTTTTTTTCTGTTCACCTTCGCAACAACATAAAACAAAAGAATGATGATTAATTTTGGAGTATCCATACCTTAGTTGGAACTAAAAAATTGGTGTAGCCTTACCGTAGTAGG
>NZ_PCOB01000043.1:0-9650 GCF_002975115.1 Bacillus sp. MYb78 | reverse complement strand
AGTTGCTTTGAACGAAAGTTCATTTTATTTTTGTTCTTAAGTTGATGGGCATGTGATGGTACCCCCATATCGTTTATTGCGTCTGCAATCTTCATGTAACCTAATCCATTGTCGTATAATTCGTACATCTTCCTAACAAGTTCAGCTTCTTCCTCATTAATCGTATATTTTTGATCTACAATTTTATATCCATATGGCACTATCCCCCCGGTATACTCACCTCTTCTTACTTTAGCAGCTAACGCTGCTGATACGGATACTGATACTGTTTTAGGTAATTGTGATGCGAACATGGCATACATCTCAAATTTTAAGTCGTTTTTCCCCTCATAATAACTGTCGTAACCTTCTTCAATTGTCACTAAACGAACACCATGTCCTAAAAGTATCTCCTTAATTTCTAATGCATCTCTTAAATCCCGCCCTAATCGGTGGATAGACTTAAAAACAACCGTATCTAATTCTTTTCTTCGAACCTTCTCTAAAATCAACTGCATCGCATGTCTTTCTAACCACGCCGTTCCAGATACAGCTTCGTCTTTATAAATTGAATTTTCATCCCACTCATACCCGTTTTTTTCGATCCAGTATCTACAGATATCAATTTGATTCTCAATCGATGAAACTTGTTCGTCTCTATCCGTTGATACACGTACATATACAGCATATTTCAATTCGTACACACCTCATCCTCTTACTAAATTCTTATGACTACAGTATATAGCCCTCCGGATATACTGGCAATCTATTACCAATGTAAAAAGACGACTTTCTACAGTCGTCAAAATAAAAATATATAAATCTCAAAAATTTAGGAGGGGGTAAACAATACACAACAACATCTAGTAAAAACAAAAACAAAAAAGAACCCCCTCTATAAAAAATATACCTTATATATATAATATAAATATATAACTTATAAATATATATTATATATAGAGTATATTATTAGTAATAGTATATAAGTATTATTACTGTTAGGGTTCTAAGGTTTTAGTCTACATCTTCCTCTGTAATATCATTTCCCCATCTACCGTAATCATATGGAAATTCGTTCGCCATGTACTCATCGTGACATTCTTCATGAAAGATACCATATTCAAAATTATTTTTTACCCATTCTCCTTTTTTTAGTGTACGTTTACACCATTCGCAAATCGTGCTTCCTTTTGGAGCTATATATTCACCGTTAACTTTGATAGAAGTCATATAATTCCCCTCCTCATTTCTACTTTGAATCCAATGCTTTTTTAGAATTCAATTCGCACCAATATTTATAAGCTTCCCTATTTGATTCCCAGTATAAGTGTTCATAGTGATCGCGCTGGAATTCAGTTGCTGCTAATCGTCTTTTCAAGTCATCAATTACAGCATCCTTATTGATTGGATTGATTTGTGGAGGTGGTAATAATTTCATAGGTGAATCACCTCTTCCTTGTAATTAGACCACTAAACAACTTTCTGTGCGTTTCAGGCTGTAAATCCAGTAACCTTATAACCTTTTCAGCACTATCCAGATCCGGTGCATCGATAATATTGTTTCGCCACATCCATCGTTTACTGTCTCTTTTACTTTGATAAACCGCACCACTTTCGCCGTTAATCCACAACCGGTTATTACACCCTAAAATGTTTACACGAGTCCAGTAATTTTTCATCATGAAACACCTGGAACCACATAAACTTTCGCATACACATCGTATTTAGCTGCAAGTTGCTCCAGCTTTTTTTGTCTGTATTCTGTCATGGTAAAGAAATGAATGAGCGGTATCTTTCCGTTGTATTTGTTTTTGTAGTATAACGAAAATTCCCTATACCTGCTCATCTTTTCAGCGTTCACATGCATCATTTGCGTACGATCTATTTCAACAGCATTTAAAATTCCTTCTTCATCTCGCAATTTTACGTCTGGAATAATTGTCTTCTTTTTATCATCTACTTTATAACGTATAGGTGTTTCTATCTGCCAGTCGTCGGGACAAAACAGATAGAGCCACGCTTCATTACGCATAAGGCTGTGAGCTAATCGGCTATTTGGTACAATCTTCTCTGTATCGTCGAACAGTTCACGGCCCTTTTTATTTAAATAATACACGTACTCTTTTTGGTACACTGTATTATTTACATAAGGACTGAGGTCTTTTAAAATACGATTTGCGTTACGAATCCCTCCCATTTCATGTATTGCCATTAGATGCCTACGTGTAGCAAATTTCAGCTTTCTAATCGAGGTCAGAATCGTCATCTGACGGTTTATTTTGATATGTGTCTGGATGTTCATCTTTCTTCACCTCGTATTGTTTTAGATGTTTCCACATCAATTTATCGCTGATAAAAGGTACCTGCAGCTCCGTTAATCGATCAGTTTTATAAATAGCCCTACCAGGTAAGGACGGCAATGTTTCTAGCCCCGATTCATCAAGAACAACCTCAGATGCCTTATATGTTGGTAGCCGAAATCCTAACTTTGCATCGGACATCTGTTTTACTACTGATGGGATTGACGTAACGGTCGGATATTGTGTAGCCAGAATCAAACGAAATCCTAAGCCGCCCGATACAGTCGCTATATAACTAAGCATGTACTGACACTCTTCTCGAATTTTATTAATGGGACGTGGTAATCCTTTGGCCGGAGCAAGTACGGCACCCTCATCAACAATAACGAAATACCGATCTTTTTCTTTTGTTTCAACAATATTTTTGTAACCATTTTCCTTCATGAATTTTCCACGCTCTTCGATTTTTTTCATTATTTGTTTTAGTACATGATGTGCTTTTTCTACAGAATCAGCCACTTCTTCCACCTGTTTTAAGCCGCTGAACTCGCTAAATTCCAATCCCTTTTCCTTTAAATCAATTAAATACACGTGAGCATTTTCAGGATTCGCCTCAATCAAAGTAGTAAGTAGTACTTTCATAAATACTGTTTTCCCCATTCGTGTAAGACCACCTAGTACCATATGAGGAGTTTTATCAAAGTCATGATAAATTAACTTCTCGAGGCTTTGCCCCATCGGTACTTGCCATTCACCTTTTTTTACTAGCCCCTCATCCCAACACCACTTTTGTGGGATACGTTTACTGAATACCCGAATCATTATCTTGTAGTTATCGTATTTGATACGTACAGGCTTATTTAATCCTTCACTTACAACATCCTCAACCTTTTGTATTAATTTAGATGGCATCCCTAACGGAAGTTTATATACATAAGTCGTACTACGATCATCTTCTTTTCTTTCAAGAAAAACCGGATAATGTAATTTTTCATCCTTCCTAATTGCAATCCCACTTACTTCAAAGAATACTTGTATCTTCTTTCTATCATCCTCTTTACCTTTTAAACTATCATTTAGCAAAGCGTACCCGAGCGAAACTGCAGGTATTAATAACAATTCAAGCATAGGGGTTCACTCCTTATATATCCTTAAAGGATATAGTTGCTCTTTACTGGAAGATTTATATACAAGTTGTTTTTCTTATATAACAAAGTATCCCATGATTCCAGGTTCCATTCCTTCAAAGAAACACCATTAGCACATAACGTAGAAGATACAAAAACGAGCCGGTAAGAGTTGTATACGTCGTCATACGTGGAAGCCAATGTGGAACACTCATCCCCATTTTCTCAGCTACCTTCAGTGCCACTACAGACAACCCTGTCGCTGTCCAAATTACTACAACTTCCCCAGTAAGTGTCATATCGAGTCCTTCTTTCTTTTTAGTTGTAACCCTTTTGACGTGAGAATCGGTTGATACTGATTAACCATTTCATCCCATTCAAGAATTTCTTCCTCTTCCCCGTATAGATCCTCAATAATATCGTTAGATAAGCTGTAATAACCTCGGTATTCTTTATTGTTAAACACCTCATGTCTTTCCATATGATTTACGATAGAATTAGCCTCTCCTTTTCCTCTGGACTCCTTATACATGTTTCTTAGCTCTTTTGATGAATACAAATAAGGAGTGTCATTTAAGTAATCATATTGCCATCTCATTATTCATCCCTCCACTGTTTACAAACATCTAAATACGCATCAATCCTTTTCTGAATCCCTATCTCGTTATACGGTCCATAAGGTTCCTCTTCCCCTAATAAATCGACGATATCGATGTAATTTGAATTTTGTAGCATATCTTGTTTTGCAATGTGATCGTACACACAACGCACTTCATTTTCGTCGTCCGCTTCTGTGTACATGTTAAACAAGGTTTGTGGCGGATACAGCTGCATACGAGGCAAATACTTATATCCAGGTCTCATTATTCCCCACCTTTCCCCTCTTGATGCCCTTAGTTCCACTTGGTATTCCTCGTGGTCTTAATATAGGTATATGACCTAGAGAACTATTTTTGCACGTCCACACCAATTTTTTTCTTTTTAGCCTGTACTATTTATAAAGGAGTTTATTTCTGCATATAGAAAGTAAATTCTTGAGGTGAGTGTATATGAAGTTTAAATGTAGACTTAAAGTAATCTTTGCAGAACTTGAAATTAAACAGAGTGATTTTGCAAAACGTATTGGAGTTGACGACTCCACTCTTAGTGCAATTGTTCGTAATCGTACTAAACCTCGTTTTGATACGGCCTATCTAATCTGCAAAGAACTCGGTAAACCAATTGAGGAGATCTGGACCATCGAGGAGTAATCCCTCCCCCTCCAGCCTTAATAAGTTTTTATCTTTATTTTCTTTTTACACTTGACTTGTGCTTTCGGCAGACAATCATGGGATGAGGGTACAGGACAACGGCTAGAGCAGAGAATGACTACCTTACAACGCTTCAAAAATAAAAAGCGTCGTAAAGTAGACGTTCTGTCAATCATGGTCTATCGGGTTAAGGAATCCGTATAGTAACACCCTGTTTAAACGCTGTAATTTCTTACACAGCTGACTTTTTACAGATAAAGCTTGTCCTATCTGCAGAAAGAATCAGGAAAGGAAATGCACTACTGGCGTATCCTTGATTACTCGTAACCTATAATTCTTTCATTATCAGCTGCTACCCGTGCCATAACACGCCAAGCAACCGCCGTACCGTTAATGGCCGTACTCGCCTAGACTCCTAACAACGCAAACAAGGAAACGTTATTCGTTAGGACGCTTAACTTTCTGACGTTGGCTTAGCTAACCTGTTCAAGTTTAACGAGTGTTAGGTCATTCCTCGTGTGGATCATCCCCTTAATTACCTAAAAAAGACAATAAGAAACTAGACCTCGTGAATATCTGTTTTTTCGAATAAGGATATTCACGAGGCTGGAGGTTGTCCGATATTTAGTTAAAGAAAGAGGTTATAGCACATGAGCTATAAGCATATTGATAAGGAATAAAACCGAAGCTACAGTATAAAAACCATAAAACCAAATACAGTCTGATTTTGTATCTAAACCAAAATAGTTATTAAGAGTTTTCATTTGCGTCTCCTCTCAACCTAAAAAGTTCAACTAATTAAGTTAAATATATAACTCGATTAGTTGAACGTCAATAGGTAAACTAGAAAAGTTTACTATTTTTTATGTAATTGTGTTAGAATACGAGATAAGATGGTTGTGTATCGGAGGAGAATACATATGATATTTACATTGGGGCAGACACTACGTGAGATAGGTGTAACCAAAAACAAATTAGCTGTGGAAGCAAAAATCCGCCATAATACAATTAGTGATTTAGTAAACGGTAATGTTAGTTCTATACGTATAGATACATTACAAGCAATACTTGATACATTAAATAAGTTAGCTGCTGATCAAGGAATAGAAAAAGTTTATGGTATTAAAGATGTTATCAAACATGAAAAAGACGCATAATTAGCGTCTTTTTTACTTACAAATATTAGATAAATACTTAAATTTGTGTTGTTATTTGATACAATAACCTTGCAATACACTATCATAGGAGGGAGAAAATGAGAAAAAATTATTTCAATACATTAGGGGTAGTGTTTATCGGAACGTCTTTATTATTTACGACTGGCTGTACGCCACAAAATAATGAAGCGACCTCTCAAGCGGTGATTCAAAAGGATGAAGAAAAAGCAAAAAAACAAGCGGAAAAAGAAGCTGAGAAACAGAGAAAGCATCAAGAAAAAGAAAAAACACAGGAAGAAAGTAAAGAGAAAAAGTTTAATGCAAGTATCGAAAAAATTGTTAAAAAAACCATTGGAATAGACGACGTAGAATCAGTTGAAGTAAATAAAAACTTCGATTTACCCGATCCAAATAATAAGGTGGTATTACTAAACTTAAAAAACGCTAATGATAAAGTTCTTACATGGAACGGGGCTACTAATATACTAAAAAAATTATCAAAAGAAAAAGAAATCCAGAAGGTCATTTTTGTATGGAAGGCTGAGCTAACAGATACATATGGAAACAAAAAGAGTGATCCTGTAATGAAAATGAGTATAGATCGCGAGAGCTTAGACAAAATTAACTTTAAAAACTTTGATCACAACAATATCCCTAACGTCGTAAAAGATTATTGGGAACATCCTGCATATAACAAGTAATTTAATGACGAAAGGGTGGAATTGTTTTGAAAAAGAAAAAATCGTTTTTATATGTTCGAAATGAATATTACGGAACAGAGAAAAAAGAGGATTTATTTAGTGAACTATACGAAAAACACTTGGATGTTAAAGTAACAATCACTCGTAAAACAAGGAAAACAGAAAAATAACTGTGTATCTATTCGCTTTGCACAAAGCTAATTTATCGATTGTGAAAGTTGTAAGAAACGTACCTTAGTAGAGTGAAAAAATCAATAATAAAACGTAGGAGGAATTGCGATGGATAACACAGAGTACAAAAGCAAACTAGATGGGCGGATTCAGTCTTTACTCAAAAGGCACACGTATTACTTAAATCGTAAGTTTGAATCTGAATCTGATTTAGGGACGTTCGCTGAAGGGGTATTTTTAATTGAAGATGAGCTATGTTTTTTATTATCATTTTTAACGAATCAAGAAATACAATATTTCCACAGGTTTACTAACATACAGTGGACCGATGAAGTTGAATTTGTAAACGACCGTCCTCAAATAAAACACCGTTAAAATACTAATAAAAACAAGAGCCGTCCTAATGGGCGGCTCTTGTTAATGAAACTACTATTCTTTCGTATAGAAATATTTCAGTCCTCTAGCATCTAACCACGCAGTTGCTTTGTCTAGCTCGTTCCCTTGACGATAATCCGTCTCAAAATATACAAGTCCTTGTCGATCTCCACGGGAAACAATTTTAGAGGTGAATCCTAGCTGATCCATCATTTGAACCATGTCAGGAATTAAATTTACACCAAACTCATAAGTAACAACTTTATTAAATTTATTCACTATAATCTCCACTCCTTCTTCTTGTTTTTCAGTTTTTTCAACAGTTTGATTTGTAAACCAGGATAAAGGCTTGCTTCCGATTAATTCATTTAAATCACACTTACCGATACCTGGAACGTTTCCGGTTTCAGTATATTGCCACAGATCGCATGGATAGTTAGGTTTTAAACCACCATAACGCGGGATCCAAACAAAATCACATTTTACATTTGCCATTCCAAAAGGAGCATACATATGATGGCCAACATATAAACCGACTTTTTTAGCACCTAATCGGCGTAGTTCATCGATAAAAGCCTGTGTACCTGCTCGCATATCATCCATTGTTTTCACTTCTACATCAGCCACCCAGACTGTTGCGCTCTTATCTCCGCGATTCCAGAAATCTCGAGCTTCTACACGTGCGTCATTCTCAGAAACGAAACGACAGAATGCGTAGTTACCAAAAGGAATACCATGTTGCTTCATGGATTGTACATATCCTTTATATAATGGATCTACATAATTCGAACCATCTTGTACACGAGCGATGATGAAATCAATGTATTGTTTTGCCACAGGCCAGTTAATATCACCATTCCATTTTGAAATATCTACAATGTGTCTCATTATTGAACATCTCCTTTTTTCTCTTCTTGTTTTTGTTTGCCACCTAAAATTTCAACTGCATTTGTTAATGGTTGTGGGAGTGGAATGCCCATTCGTCCAGCATTTTCTAAAAGTGAAAGCAATTCATTCCCCATGAAAAAGAAGATTGTCGCTTCACGAATTGCATTGTTACTCCCAAGTACTGTATCGAGCTGGGCGGCCGCACCGACCAAAATAAAAAGCACCACCTTTTTGGCAATGCCTTTGAAACCAACTTTACTTTTTAATTCTCCGTTATAACCTGCTGCAATCATGCCGGTTAAATAATCAATAACTGCCATCGTCACCAAGACTTTCAATGTTGCATCCCATCCTCCCAAGAAATACCCACAGAAGCCACCAAACGTAGCTATAAATGTTTTCAATAATACATCAATACGATCCATCTTTCCCTCTCCTTTTTAAGCTGCAAAATAACTTGGGTCCATTCCAAATATTTCTGCAATATCTTCCTCACTTCTATCTTTCAAATAAGATTCAGTTGTGGAGATATCAGAATGATTAGCGAGTGATTTTAGTTTTTCAAGCGGTACTCCTTGAACTTTTAAATTATCTAATCTGCTGTGACGGAAACAGTGAGGATTAATTTTAAATCCCTTCCCTTCCTTTTCGTTCAGCATCTTAGCAAATATTTCGCACCAATAATTAAATACACTCTTGTTCAATCTTTTTCTCTCACCATTCTTATAAACACGCACAAACAAATCTGGAATAGTATCCTTACCTCGCTGATTTATATATAAACGAATGCATTGCTGCACTCGGTGATTGTAATATAATCTAAACTTCTTACCGCGTTTTCCTCGTACCACATTTGTATAATATTGTTCTGTCAGCCCTTCTTTTTGAACCTGATATACCTCATTCTTTCTAGCTGCACTGTAATAAGAAAGTGCTAAATACGTTGCTAACATATATTTTTCTTGCTCAAGTAATTCATCGATTAGCCAATTAATCTGGTCCTCTGTTATAAATGTAATGTCTCGAATTGGATTCTTAGGTAAACCACGCACCCTTGAGCCTACGTTGAACTCGTAATCATAATCATCATCGTCAGCACAAAACTCAAGAGCTGAACGTAATGCACTCATCAATCCATTCACACGTGCGTTTGACATTCCCATCTCTTGAAAGATAATAGATAAATTCCGAATATCTTTACGTGTTAAATCAATAAGCTTTTTATTTTCGAAGTGTTCATGTATCAGAAACAGAATAATTCGTAAATCCCAACTGTATTGCTGTAAAGTGCTTGCCGCTTTCCCTTGCGATTTCTTTTCAATGAGAAAATCTTTGACTAGGTTTTTATTTTCCTGGCTAACATGCTTTTCATAAATTACTTGGTCTACTATTCGTTTCACACTGATCATCTCCTCAAAATAAAAAGAGAAGTGAAATCACTCCTCTTGATTGATGAATTGAATCAAAGCCGTATTTTGTACAAAATACAAACAGACCCGTTATTGCTGCTCCTGCTCTGTTTGTGTGTTATTTTCATTAGTTGGTGCTGGCGGTTCTTGAGATGGATAATTCCCTGTAAGTGATGTATAACACTCTAAACAAATATTCTTTTTCGCAAACCCCATATCCAGTGCGTACAGACGAGCTCCACGTTTACATATTTCGCATCTTGTTGCAATACGGAAATATATCGTTCCATCCG
>NZ_PCOB01000042.1:0-14224 GCF_002975115.1 Bacillus sp. MYb78 | reverse complement strand
AAAACACCCCCTATTTATATAAAAAACTCCCCTTGACTTCTCATAGTTGGTCTTTCATTAAGAAAGTGAGAATGCCACCAACAATTCCGCCAACTATAAGTCGCAAAATCCAGGTAGTATTGGCGCTGATTTTATCTAGCTGTTTGTTGATATTGATAATGTCTTTCTCGTTACCTGTTGTCCTCATTTCTAAGCTTTTAATCTCTAAGCGAATGTCCTTAATATCTTGCTTTATTTCTTGAACATCACTTCGTACATCTTGTAACGCTTCCACTTTGACCACCCCTTTTTAGGCAATAAAAAAAGACCAGCTTATGGCTGCTCCGGTTTCTTATCAATTAAATTTTGAAGTAACAGTTGTTCTAAAACTTCAATTCTACTGTTCATTTGTTTATTTTCTTCTTTTAACTCTTGAATTTCAGCATCTTTCGCTTGTTTTTCTTCTTGAAATGCCTTTATTTGAATTGCTACTGAAGAATATATTTCAGCTGCATTTCTTGTTTTTGTAACAAAACACTCAGGAGTATTTTCATCATCTGCAATCCACCCATAGTAAGTTTCTATATCGTTTGTTGTAAGAATTGGGTCCCCTTCAAAACGATTCATTCGCTTCTCATATAAGTCTTCTATATCTGTTTTCAAGTTGTATTGTTGGATTTGAAGTGCCATAATTTTTTCTATTGCGCTAAACTGCACGTCACGAATATTTGTTTTGTATTCACGTTTCGATGCCGTTTGAAAAGCTGATGCTGTAACAGCGTTATATGCACTTCCTGACCCATTTTTAACCTGAAGTGTTTTATATCCCTCAACGTTACCATTTCGTAGCATTACTGTTTGGAATCGAAGGTCTGTTTCAGCGTTGGGCGTTGCAACTATATCAAGCATATTTTTTCCTTTTAAGTTGAATACAATGGAAGACTGACTGTCCATCCATACGGATTTAGATCCACCTTTTAACGTTATTCCACCAGCAGAGTCTACCCAAAATGCATTCGATGGATTAGATACTGTGAAGGTAGCACCGTTGGCTACTTCAACCCAATATGATCCATTTTTTGCATACTGACTTATACCTTTTCCAGAAGTGATAATTGTATGCCCACCAGAATTGACCTCTGTATTTTGATTACTTTTCATAAACAAAGCCCCACCAGTAAGAATATCTACGTGGCTAACAGAATCTAGACGAATTGTATTAGTATAGGCGCTAAATTGTTTATCAGACCTTAGGGTAACTCCGTTATTACCAGTAATATAAATATAGTTATCTCCATTAAGAGATACATCCCCTTTTGTATCCACATTTAATTTAGCGCAATAATGTGGAGTTTGATCCGCATCATAACCTTTTACAATACCAAAGCTACCGGTATAGTAATTTTCTCCTTTCACTGGGAATTGAGATATTGTTAAAGTACCATCGCGGAAACGTGATGTATCCACATCATCATGCATAAGTATTGTTGGTTGTATTTGGCTATCAACAGCTCTTTTGTAATAGCCAATAAACATTCGCGTTAAATTCGATTCCATCAAGCGTATGAATTGTTTTTGGATGTGTACATAGTTAGTACCGTTGTCTGTCCGTACTGTAGAACCAACTATCTCTCCACCACGTACTAAGTTACCGTTTAGCACACCCGTTGTAATGAAATCAGCGACAATCCTTCCATCCATTGTGATTGCCGTATTATAGGGTCCATTAATGCCTGTGGAGGAATAACCAAATCCATTGATATTCCATTGCCACACTTTTTTAGCGGTTCTTTCATCAGCTGTATCCATAATCAAAATTCTTTCTGGATATATACGAACATGGCCACCGAAACCGCTATTGATTAAATTCGTAGCATTTTCGCGTGCTTGTTCTAATATTGATTTTTCCATTCCTTTAACGTTGTTTTTAATACCATTGACGCTATCTCTAATATCATTGAAGTTATTCTCAACATTATCAACTCTGCCTGTTATATCCACGAATGACTCTTTAAAATTGCCTAATGTCAATTCGATATACTCTTCATTGATCGGGTCGTATTTGTAATGATTAACTTTAGCTTCAATTTCGAAACCGTCTTCTTCATGTATAACTGTTACTGTATCTCCCATATATACACGTTGTAATACCGCCAAATCTTTATACTCTTCAGTTTGAGATAGCTCTTGAAACTCTACTTTATATGTCGCTTTTGGATAATCAACATGTTGTTCATCGTACATTTTTTTTGCGGCATTGCGTAACATTTCATATGCTTGTGGTAACGGAACTGCGTCTTCGTCGTAAGCATAATCACCAATAGCTGCTTTAATGTGTTCAAATTCAACAACTCTAATTTTAGGTTTAATATATTTACTAGCGTTATAGCTTTCCACGTACTTTTCTGGTAACAGTAGTCCATCAAAACCTTTAGGCATCATTCGAGTTATAACACCTTGCCAATCAACATCGCCTTCATATCCTAATAAATCTTTTTTGTGTTGAATAACAACACCGCGATCTTTTCCACGTTCTCTTAGCATGTGGACGGTGAAATTATCCCTTTTTAATTCCCCGCCCCAACGACTAAGAAAAGAGTTGTCCTGGCTGTTATCAAGTATTGCTTCGACTGGGTTTTTTCTAACCAAACGAGAACTAGAAATTGTATTGATATCACTAATGAAATTAAAATTAGTGTTATATTGCATACGTTCTTTCATTTGTTGTAATGCTGCTTGTCCGCCCTTTTCTTGAATAAATGTATCTTCAATCAAGTTATCAACGAGATCATAGAATACGTGATAACAAAATACGTGTAATTCACCCATAGAAGGTGCAGGTCGTGCTACACGAAACAATTGATTGCCATCAGGTGTTGGCGCTTTGATTAAACATTGACCACCTATTTCTAATCCATGCGGAGCGAATAACGGATATTTAAAACTTAAGACATATAAACCATTTAATTCTTCTTCAATAACTGCATCGTAAATATTATCATCTAAAATACCTATACCATTGTGAGTAAAATCCGTTTCAGTTGGTTTATATAATGTAATCATAAGTAACGCCACCTCGGGTCAATTTGTAACTTTGTAACAGTTCCAGTCCATTTTATTGTGTTTGCACCTTCAGAGAATGTGGGAAAATTACCGATCATATTACTATTCATCGGCGTAGTGTTCGAATATGCTTCTTTTAACTCGGAATCAATTACTACTGAACTATTTACATTTTTAATTAAGAATGAAACATCATTTATCGTAACAGTAATTGATCCACTACCATAAATCGTTATTTTAGGTAATGAATACTTAGTGCCCGAGTTTACAAGAGTAGTTGTCTTAGTTATTTCCAAAGGTTGTAGAATAGCATATTCGAATGGATCAGCTACAAAAGTAACTTCGAATTGTCCATATTCTTCTATTTCATTAGCGATACTACCTATTTCCACACTTTTTATTTTTCTATAAACGTTATCATCTGTAAAAGAAAGGGTTTTAGCGTTCAATAGCCACGCTTTTATACGTCGTAACAATGGTTTGATGTTATAATCTTCTAACAAGTTAAAGTCAATCTTGAAAGTAACGTCTTCATAACCATTTTTCTTTGTTAATGATCCGTTTTCTCTACCAGGAACTTCAATAAACTCTATTTTTTCTTTTGCTGTTGGTATGTCAGGGCGCTCTACCATACAAAGAAGATAGTCACGTCCTAATATTTCATTTATTCGAATATCAACCACGTCGCGCCCTCCCTATACCGATATTTAACATTTGTCCTTTCTTTGCAAACCAATCATCAGCTTTTTCAAACATTTTATTTAGATCACTTTCATTTTTAACAGTTGTATTAAAAGTCACTTCATTTTTAATTTCTTGTGGTTGTTGTTGCTGATTAGCGTTAACACCTTTACTCAATGACAATGAATTGTTAACAATGTTAGGTAAATTAGAAAGAATACCATTGCCACCTATTGTTTTAGTAATCCTTTGTACCGTATCTCCTAGTGCACCTCCAGAAGAGAATGGAGCTAATGGAACGCCTTGATTTAAATTAACAGCTAATGCCCTTGGCGCTGCGAATGATGCTGGGGCAATTCCTTGATTTCCTGTATTATCGTTAACACTTATAGAATAAGAACTGCTAAATGGATTTAATTTGTTTAAAATGCCACCAGCTTTATTCCACGCTCTTGTAACCGTATCGATAATACCGTTCATTACTCTTATAATAGAATTCCAAAGATCATAAAAGAAACCAACTACACTATTAATCGGTTTGTAAACACTTTGAAGGATATCTGAAACATAACTCCAATTGCTACGCACGATGTTAGAGATATAATTGAATGTTCCAGACACGCCAGAAGACAACCTATCCCAAGCGCCAGTTACATTAGATACGACATTGTTCCAAATACCAGAAGTTATGGCATAAACTACATTCCAAGCGCCTTCAATTCTGCTTTTCACTTCATTTACTGCATTACTAATATTCGAAGTTATCGTATTCCAAACTCTCGAAATAGTAGAAGTTATTTCATTCCATTTGTTGGATGTTGTATTTTTAGTTGAAGTCCAACCGCTTGTAACAGTATCTGTTGCTTTATTTATCTTGTTCCTAATATATCCAACAATCTCATTCCAAACATCAGAAATAAACGTCGAAACCGCGTTCCACGCCTTTGATGTTATATTTAATACGTAATTCCAACCTTCCTGTATTTTAAGTTTTATAGGGCCCAAAAATTCATTTACAGTATCAGTGATCCATTGCCATGCTTCACGGATTATATTAGTAATCCAATTCCACGCTGTACTGGTTGCACTTGTGATTGCATTCCACAATTCTGTGATAGTGTTAACTAACATATCTCTATATTCTATAAAAGTAGAGGAAATAGCATTCCAAGCTTCTTCGATGTAAGGTTTAATCCATTCCCAGAATTGTGTTACCGGTTCTTTTATTAATTCCCATCCTAAAATGAAAGCAGTTAATAACAACTGTAAAGGGAATGTTATGATTTGGAATAGAATATTCCAAGCTATTTGCGCGATCTCTTTCAAACCTTCCCAGAATGCTGAGAAACCTGATTTTACAGCTTCCCATGCGTCAGAACAAATTTGTTTGAACGAATCCCATGTACTTGAAAACCATTCAATCGTTGCTGTCCACATTTCATTTGCTATGTTGCCAACTTCAGCCCAAAAGTTATTCCAATTATTTTTAAACTCTTCCCATTGTTGACTAAACCATTGCGATATCATATCCCATGCCATTTGAATCGATTGGGTTACATTATCCCAACCTTTAGAACAAGCATCGCTAATTGTTGTCCACAATTCTGACATCCATGTTGAAAATTGGCTCCATTTTTCTTTAAGCCAATCTGTAATACCTCCCCAGTTGTTAAATATAGCTATAACTGCTACGACTGCTGCTATTATTGCAGCTATTGCGGCTACAACTAATGCGACAGGAGCGCCAACAAATGCAGCTATTACGGTGACTACTATCCCTATCGCTTCAGCTATAGCTGAAATCCAACCTATTAGAGTACCGATAAAACCAATTACCGAACCGACGGCGGTTATTATCGTCCCTATGGCTGTTATCGTAGCTCCTATGACTATTAATAACGGGCCAATTGCCGCCGCTAATGCCGCAATAATTACGATTGTTTGTTTAGTTTTAGGATCAAGTTTAGAAATCCAGTCCATTAATTCTTTTAATTTTTCAACAACAGGCATTAACGCAGGTAATATTTCAGTCCCGAATTGTACGGCTAAAGTATGAAGTGTTTGTTGTAATTCTTTGAATTTATTTTCCGGTGTGTTCTCCATTTGTTCAGATAAATGTTTAACCTCTCCGGTAGCATTCCGGGCATCATCAGACATTTTTTTAAGCTTTTCGCCGCCACTATGAACAAGTATTTGCCACGATGCTAAATGTTCTTTACCGAATATTGTAGCGATTGTAGCGTTTTGTTGTTCTTGTGTCATTCCTTGTAAACCGTGTTCAAGTTCGTCCATGACTTGAGGTAATTGTTTCATTTGTCCGTTTGCATCAAATGCACTGAATCCCATTTTCGCCATAGCTTTAGACATAGCCTTTGTTGGCTTAGTTAAGTTAACGAAACCAGATTTCAAAGCCCTTGCCGCTACAGACGCTTCAATACCATTAGATTGTAATAAACCTACAGCAGAAGCGGTTGTTGATAAATCTTGTCCAGCTGAATTTGCAGTTGGCCCGATAATTGACATTGCTTCTGTTAGAGAATGAACGCTAGCTTTTGTATGGTTAGCTGTATAAGCGAATATGTCAGCCATCTTATTGATACCAGCTATATTCTGCTCAGCGTTATTTGTTTTTTGTCCTGTAGCTTCATAAGCAGATCCTAATCCGTCCACAGTTTTTGATAAATCTTCATTCGCGCCACGGGCAGTATGGAGAGAAACAGTCATGATTCGCATCGCTTCTTCTGCTGTGTAACCGTCTTTAACTAACACAAGTAAACCTTCATTTATTTTTTCGGTACTAACACCAAACTTTTGAGAGTTAGCAAGGGAACTATCCCACATTCTGCTCATAACGTCGTTAACTTGTTGAGAAGTTAACCCTGTTGCGTTTACCTCTTTTCGAATATCAGCCATTTCATGTTGGAATTTCGATGCTTCTTTTGCAGCGTAACCCATGGCGCCAGCTATAGGAGCTGTCACTTTCATTGACATGTCTTTTCCTACACTAGAAACACTTTGACCGACTTCTTTTACTTTGTTACCGAATTCTTGAACGTGTGATTTAGCTGTTTTAAAGCTGTCTCCAACTCTTCTTTCTAGAGCTTTCGTTTCTCTGCCTAGTTCAATTTCAGCTTGTCTTGCCCTATTTAATTCGGTTTCTAACCTTTTAACTTCTTCAGATCCAGCGCCGAATGCAGTTTTAGCATTATTTAATTGTTGCGCTAAATTTCGAGACTGTTCACCAGCGTTTTGTTGCGCTTGCTTTAAATAGTCATATTGTAATTTCGCCTTGGAAGTTTCCGAAGCGTTCTTTCCTAGTGAAGCTGCTTGGAGATCGTATGCCGATTTTAATTTATCAGCTTCAGTTTTCAAACTGGAATGGGCTGTTTTCAAACCTTCTAACGCTTGCTTTGACTTACCTATTTCACTATTTCGTAATGCTTCAGCTTGTTTAGCTTCTTTTAATGATTCGGTAGTAGTTTTTATTTTGTTAGAAATTTCAGTTTCAGCAATTTGTGCACGTCGTAACGCTTCTTCAGCCTTCTTTGTTTCTGTTGCATTTTCTCCCCACACTTGTTTTGTTCTTTGAAGTTGTTCCGCTGTCTCTCTTGTTTTGTTTTTAGCGATATCATATTGCTTCTCAAGTGTGGATAACGAAGTCTTATATTTATCAACATCAGTTCCGGTTAACTTCATTTGTGTTTGAGCTAACTTTAACTCTTGTGTTAAGGCTCTATTCGCCTGATTCATTTCGTTTATCTTAGATTTATAATCAGCGGTGTCAGCCTTAAATTTAATTATGGTTTCTTTTGAAGGAGTAGCCATTTATTTTCCACTCTCCTTTTCTTGGATATAGGCTTTCCACCCTTCGTAAGCACTTTTGTTTTCTGCTATTCTTTGAACATCCCTTAAGGGTAAATTCCAAAAGTCACTTTCCGATATTTCAAAAATAAATACGTATAGACTGTATAAGTCCACAACGAATTCAATTTCGAATTTAGGAAGTTTTAAGCCTTTTTTCCGGCTTTTTGTTGAAAACCTTTTGCCATGTTGTTTTTAGCTTCTTTTTTCATAACTGCACCGAAATAATCGAACGCCTCTGACATATCAACTTCATATACTTCCATGAATGCTTCAAATTCCATATATCCAGTAGGATTTGCTTGACGATAAGCCGCATAAACAATACGGAACGTATCTAATAAATCAATGTTCTGAATTCCGCCAGCGTTTAATAAAGTACTTAAAAATCCTTTATCGATAATGCCTTCTTTTTCTAATTTGAATAATGTTAAAGCTGTTAAGTTAGGATTCGCCTTCACTACTTCACCATTTGATAACGTAATTTCTTTTGTCATGTAATTTCTCTCCCTATAATCAAAATTAAAAGGCACTCATAAAGAGCACCTTTGATAGAATTTATTTTGTTTGTGCTGTTTTTCGTAATTTAGCCGAATCAAATTTTGTCATCCATTCTTTTGCAACTGTTTCCGGTAGTTCGATACCTTCATAATAGAAACGACCGAATTCGTCAGATAACGCTGTTACTTCTAATTCTACTTCGGCTAGTTCTTCAGCACCGTTTTCTACACTCTTAACAAAACCTGTTGCACTTGTACAATTAGGGAATGCGATTAAACGTGTGTTTTCTTCGAATATGTCAAGCTCTTCCGCAACGAACGCAAAATCTTTTCCTAAGCTGTCGATACCATATGAGTAAACGCCATCGATCAACCCTTCGTTTGTAATACCAAAAATGTTACGAATAACCTTTAATTGCATGTGACCGCTAATTTTTACATTCATTTGTGTTGGTTTTGATTTTTTCTTTTGAGTAAAGCCGCCGCATTTCTTTTCAACTGATTTAATTTCTGTTTCTGCATCTAATTTACCTACACAACCGAATGGGTCAGTTACATGTTCACCTTTAAAAAGTACACTAGCATTTTTAATCTCGACCGCATCAAATACATCAACTGTAACTGGCATATTATTGCCCTCCTAAAGTTTTATTTATTTCTTCTATTAAAGATTTATTTAATTCCTCAATAGAGTAATCGACCTTTTTATCCACACCACGCTCCATGAACTTTTTGGCCGCCTTTTTCTTACTTGTACCTAATCCCAAATCAGGGAAAACTAAATATCTATATTTCGATTTTGGTTTTAATGTTAATGTTAAATTCTCTTTGTTATCGTCATTAATAGATTGATATAGTTTAGCGTGGGCTTTCTTTCTATTCGATATAGGCATTAAGCCAAGAACTGACTTTTTCATTACTGGTGCAATTCTAGACTTTAAATCTTCATTTATTATCTTTTCCGCAACGTTTGGTAATCGCTCAATGTTTCTTTGCAAAGATTCAAATTTAGAAGCATCAACACTAAAATTAGCAGGCATATTTTACATTCCTTGTAAGCTCGAATGTTAATACATCAACAAAAAACTCTGTATCTTTCTTCCTCATTTTTTCTTTGAGCGATTTATTACATATGTGGCCAGTTTTACTTAGTGAACTCATAAACTCAACTTGCAATACATCTAAGTCCTCACGATTTTCCGAAAAATAATAAACTGTTACATCTTGTGTAAATGCGCTTGCCCCCGCTCTAACAAACCCACCTGTTTCAAATACAACATGGTTGATTGTGGATAGATTCGCTTCATCCTCCTGAACTGAGTCCTGGTATACTTCTACAGTGTGGAAGAAAGACTCTAAATGCTGGACTAGTTTACTATTAAACTTTTCAATTAAATCATTCAGTGTCATCTAGACCACCTACCTTTTGCAAGTATAAATACATGCTATTTTTAAACCGATCCGCTTTAATGATGCTATAAGAATGTCCTCGTAATTCAATTATTAGGCTGTCCACATCCTTATTCTTGAACATAGGAGCGTATAACGTTTCAATTTTCATATCTAACTTTTTATCAATACTTTCAGCGAATTGAATATCAACTTCACGGCACGAAAGTTCCGAAAATCTAAGTCTGATAATCTCGACATTTTCACGTCCGATTACTTTTTTAGCGCTATTCCGGATCGTTTTACTTTCCTTAACGCTAATAAATCCATCATTAAATGTTTTTCTATGTTGTTCAATTGCCATTATTCTTCTTCCTTTCATCGATTGCGACATGTAATATCAATCGTGAAAGTGGTTGTCTGAAGTTACTTTCGAAACTGTCTAACGCATTGTTATATTCATAACGAATACGGTTAATAACTAGCTCTCTTGCGGATAAATTGACGGCTAGATCAAGTTCAGCGCCTACTAAATCATTGATAAAATAAACGGAACGATCTATAAGCTTTATGATGTCCTTGTCTTCTTCATCCCAAGTGATTGCTAGTGCATGTTTTACATCTTCTAACAAATCAAAAGGCGACTGTAACGTCGCCTGTGATTGATTGTCACTCATAAAGGATCACTCCCTATTTAGTAGGTGCTGGAGTAGTCACCGCTGTACCTGGGTCTTTCATTTCAGAAATATCATAAACTAAGAATGATTCATTTTCTTCAGCACGACCATTAGCGTACATTTTAGCGATGTATAAATCTTCGTCTTCGATAGCGCGTGTTTGATCGTAAACGTCTAAACGTTGTGCTCCACCTAATCCAAGGAAGTAATCTTTTGCCATACCAGCGATTAATTTACCTTTAGGAACAGCATTTGATTTAACGATTTTACCTGGAATCGGAAGAACGTTATAAGTGTAAGTTCCATCCATGTTAGGTCGTGTAGTATAACCATAAATTTTAGACCAGTAGTCTACAGGGTTAACGATTAGTAACACATTAGATGGATTACGTTTACCATCTTTAGTAAGTAGAGCCATGATATTACCTAAAGTGTAAGGATTAAGGTCTTTTAACTTACCAGTATCGGCTTTATCAGCATGTACGCCCCCTGTAACAGTTAATAAATCTTTCATCATGCCTACAGGTTGATCTTTACCAGTACCACGAACGATAGCTAACTCTAAAGCGATTTTTAAAGATTCAACTAATACAGTTCGAACGTAGCGATCTAACCAAGTCGGGCCAAGGTCTAACATTGCTTTACATACAGGCATAAATGCTGATAATTTGTATTCCTCAATTTTAATCGTTTCGAAACCTTCATCTAAAAGTTCTTTGTGAGCCGCGCACAATTTACCCCAGAAGGCAGTTTGGATATCACCTTTTTTCAGAATCCATTCAGTTAAAGCACCGACGTTAACAAATGTAATTTCAGATAATAATTCATGATTTTGAACTAAGTCTTCAAATACTCGTTCGATAACAGTTGGTGGTACTAATGCTTCAGTACCAGCAAAAGAGTTACCTGCAATTACTTCATTGTAGTATTTCGTTTCTTGACTAGTTAAAGCACGTCCACCACGAGCAGCTAAGATAGCTTGATCGCTAGATTGTACTGATGCTTGTGCTAAAATTTTTTCTTGAATACCTTGAGCGAATGCAACTAACGCATCATTCACCTCTTCATCTGAACCAGATGCTAAAACCTTACTTAAATTTTGTTGATTTTCAAATTTCGTTTCTAAGTCTTTAATCATTGTAAATTACCTCCTACAGTTTAATAGATTTTAATAGTGAAACCATAAAGTTAGCTGATTTTTCAGCGTTTTGAGTACGTTTGTCACCTTCGTTTTCGATAGATGCGATGATGGGTTGTTCTTCAACTTCATTTGTAATTACAGATTCACTGTCCACACTTGATTGTATTGAATCAGTGATTACGTCACAGAAACCGAATGACTTAGCTTTTTCAGCGGTCATATAAGTTTCGTTGTCTAGAAGTGTTTCTAGTTGGAAAAACTCACCGTTAAAACGGCTGTTATAAGATTGAATTAACGCTTCGTCAACGTCACGTAGCATTTTAGCTTGCTTCTCTAATGAGTCAGCATTACCGAATGCATATGTCGATGCACGATGTACCATCATAGTGGTATTAGAAGGCATTTCGATTTTATTAGCACCCATCGCAATTAATGAAGCGGCTGAAGCGGCTATACCATCAATAACGGCAGTTACATTAGAGGGGTGATTTTTTAAGTAGTTGCAAATTGCAATCCCTTCAAACGCATCGCCACCATTTGAATTGATGTGAATTTCAATGTCATTTGTAACACCATCTAACATTTCTCTTACACCTTGAGAAGAAATGTCACCGAAAGGAGCTTTACCAACATTCCCATACATATAAATGACTGATTTACTATTGTCCTGTTGATTGTTGTCCATCATTAGGAACTTCGATTGAATCTTTTCCATCTCCAATATCTTCACCCCCTTTCATAGTTCCGCTTATCCTTGCTCTCTCATAGTTCTTAGTAACATAACGTTCATTAGCCCAATCTTCTTTTATTTGTTCTTTTCCTAAACGTTCTAATACATCGTTTATGCTCATGCCACCGACTGCAAATAGCTTGTCAACGGAATTAGCAAACTTAGTAAGATCGAACAATTTGAAGTTGTCCATGTTGAATCTAATGTATGTTTTACTTAAATATTGCTCTCTAGAGAACATCTTCTTGTTATATTCGTTAGTAATCATTTCCCCTATTGGTCTTACTGCGAATATGATAAAGTTATCTAAATCGCCAGTAGGATTACCGGTAGTTGAAATGCCACCTTCACTTATTCCACTTAGTAATGAAGGAGGAATGTGGAAGGCAGTTGCCACGAAATCTAACATATCTTTTGCAAGGTTTTTGATGTCCCTCGTATCTAAATTACGTGGGTCCTTGCTTTGATCTTCCATTTGTACGTTGTCAGGTAAGAACATGATTGCTGCTAACTTTTCAGGATTCATATAATCTTTTGCTTTCTCTTCAAAAAGTTCTTGCGAAGCTTTTCCGTTTTCATCAGTTAACGAATTCATGAAACGGCCTCTGAACAAATAACGTATTCTTCCATTGCCTTTGTAATCTGACATCGCTTTAGCTAGTAATAGTCCATATGAACTATATAAACTATTAATCACGTTGTTTATTGACTCTACAGAAAGGCTCAAGTATAGAACGTCTTGTTCTCTAAATTCCTTCGTTAAAAGCTGATTGTTAATCGAAACACTTTTATAAACATACTCATTGAAACCATTCGTAGTTTCACGATGAAACGATTCAGCTATCCACAGTTCCTCACCTATAGGTAAAATTAACGCTTCCTTTTCGTAAATTAACTGATGGACAGCCTTATACCAAAACTCATGGGCATTTTCATTCTTATTTGGTGCCACATTTAATTGGTAGTAGTTCAAACTTCTTTTTAACTTGCCACTTCTATATGTTTCAAAATCACAAGCTACTAAACTACGAGCAATTAAATCTATAGCAGCGTTAACATACAATTTCTTGTAAGCAATTTCAGCTTTAAGTGTCATCACACTACAATCAACATCCGGGACTGTTCCATTATCACTTTTTCCTAAAAAGGTTTTAAAAACATTACGAATTCCCATTTTTTCACCCCCTTTCTCAGAATGACCATACTTGCATATCGTTTAAATCGACTGCATAGTCTTCAAGATCACCGTCGAAATTGAGCGCATGTGTGAACGCAAAAAACCCGTCAGTTTTTCTTTTGACAGGGTCGATTTTTTTATATTCTTTTGAGCCATTTCCTAGTTCGTCCACATAAACATTCCCGCAATACCAACGCATAACAGGATCGTCGTGGAAAACAATATTATGATTTATGAATAGATGTTGGATTAATGGGTCTAACATAGCATGAATGTACTGCCCGCGCCTTACTATCTCAACTCTTTCGTTAAAACCAGCTTCTTCTAATAAAGGTTTCAAGATTACAGAACGGAATTTATCAATCGCGATACGCTTAATGTCGTATGTTTTCGATTTTTCTAAAAACCAATTGATAACACGTTTGGGCTCGATTTCTTTATCATAGACGATGGTGAAGAGTCCTTTTTCCACACCTATATCTATAATATCTTGATTAATATCCTGCATTTTCAATGCCTGATGCCATATAAAGGTATGGTGAATCCAATAACGCTTCCCTTGCCGTTTGAATAGCAAACCGACGCTGCAGAAATCGCGTAATTCTGCGTAATCTACACCACCAATACATTCATATTTGTGTAAATCATCAGGTAAGGGTTGATCTGTTGCAAGAAGATCCTCATAAGTAGCGATTTTATGTTGAAATAGCTGCTTCGGAATGTTCATCCGTTTTGTCATGAATTCAACATGCATAGGAATGTTGGTTTGACAATCGGCCCATTCTTCTTTCATCGTTTCGAATAATTCCATATTATCTCGAATAGAAGGATTGGCTTTTTCCCAGTTTGCAATATCTTCGACTTCTTCTTCGGAGTCTAATTTGCAGATGAAGGGGAATAACTTACTCCTTTCAACTTCGCCACTTAGAATCATTCGAGCCTTCTCTTTCATATCATCCAAAACGCCACCACGGACATATCCATCCGTTGTTAAATAGAAAGTTCGTCCATCTTTAACTTTACCCA
>NZ_PCOB01000041.1:0-14840 GCF_002975115.1 Bacillus sp. MYb78 | reverse complement strand
ATGATGGCAGAGAGGTCACACCCGTTCCCATACCGAACACGGAAGTTAAGCTCTCTAGCGCCGATGGTAGTTGGGACCTTGTCCCTGTGAGAGTAGGACGTCGCCAAGCAACTAAAAACACAAGTCTTTTGACTTGTGTTTTTTTTATTTCCCATGAAATAGGTTAGGTTCTGTTAGTAAAAATGATGAAATATAGTAAGGGATTTTTTGAGCAGAAATATTAAGAAATTGATAAATAAATGGATAATCTTCAGAGCCATAGCTTCCAAGTAAGTCATACCACCAATCTGTTTCATACCTAGAAATCATGCTTAAATTATAGAGCAATAAATAATGAACGAGGAGTTCAGGTAATACTGGTTTAGGATTTCTAGGATCAGTTGTAAGTGGTAAATAATAAGTATTAGTAAGGTATTCATAGTATAAAGGAGTACTGTACATAGGATTCCATGATTGAATTGGCGCCGTAAAAAGTAAATTCGATTCATTAGTTTTCTCAGGTACATGTTGCATTGATAAATGCTTACAGGATGTTTCAATGTAGCGAGAAAATCTCTCTTTAGTCATATGTAATCGATCTAGTAGGTCTCCTGAAAAGGACAGCTCATTTTTAATTGTTGAATCGATTTTATATAAAGTTGATCCTTTTTGACTATAGCGGAACAAATTTTGTAATTCTGGAATATTTCCCATTAGTTCTAACATGTTAAATTTTTCTGCTTCTAAGTGTTTCATGTGAAACAGTTGTTCTGCAACATGAGTAAACAATCCGTTTTTTTGTACCTTCACCTCATCTTCTAAAAATTGATACCCTTGTTTTTTTCGTTTGCGAGTTGTAACGCCATGAGCTAAAACAGTAGTGGATTCAGGATAGTTAGGATCAATGGTTAGTAGACATGCTTTAAAAAGTTGGCTAATTCCATAAAATAACAACATTGGTTGAATGGAAAATGGAGCTGTCTTATATAATTCATAATAATTTTTCCCGTGTTCTAAGTAATAAATAAAGGGATAACAATTTTCAAAACTTTTTTTTTCGGCATCCTGAATAGAGGATTTTTCATAACAACGGGCAAGATAACGTTGTACGTTTTGAGATGAAAAAAAGAAACTTAACTGCTGCCAAGTGCAAGATGTTTGATGCATATATTACGCTCCTTTTATTGTCTAAAAATTCTAACATATATATACGTCCTTGACAGTATTTTAACCAATTGATAAGCTACTAATAATAATTTCTGGTATCATAGGGGGAACAATTATGTGGGAATCTAAATTTGTTAAAGAAGGTTTGACTTTTGATGATGTATTACTTGTACCAGCTAGGTCAGATATATTACCAAGAGAAGTAAGTGTTAAAACAGTTTTATCTGAAAGCTTACAGCTAAACATCCCGTTAATTAGTGCAGGAATGGATACAGTAACAGAAGCTGACATGGCTATTGCAATGGCTCGCCAAGGTGGTTTAGGAATTATTCATAAGAATATGTCTATTGAGCAACAAGCAGAGCAAGTTGATAAAGTAAAGCGCTCTGAAAGCGGCGTTATTTCAGATCCTTTCTTCTTAACTCCAGAACATCAAGTATATGATGCAGAACATCTTATGGGAAAATATCGTATCTCAGGTGTACCGGTTGTAAATAATTTAGATGAGCGAAAATTAGTTGGTATTATTACAAACCGTGATATGCGCTTCATCCAAGACTACTCAATCAAAATTTCTGACGTAATGACCAAAGAACAATTAATTACAGCTCCAGTTGGTACTACACTGGAAGAAGCTGAAAAGATCCTACAAAAGTATAAAATTGAAAAACTCCCTCTTGTTGATAATAACGGTGTATTACAAGGGCTGATTACAATAAAAGATATTGAAAAAGTAATTGAATTCCCAAACTCTGCTAAAGATAAGCAAGGACGCTTATTAGTTGGAGCGGCAGTTGGTGTAACAGCTGATGCTATGCTTCGTATCGATGCATTAGTAAAAGCTAGTGTAGATGCAATTGTACTTGATACAGCTCATGGGCATTCTAAAGGCGTTATTGATAAGGTAAAAGAAGTTCGTGCTAAATATCCATCATTAAATATTATCGCTGGAAATGTTGCTACAGCTGAAGCAACGAAAGCATTAATTGAAGCTGGTGCAAACGTAGTTAAAGTTGGTATTGGACCAGGTTCTATTTGTACAACACGTGTTGTAGCTGGTGTTGGTGTACCACAATTAACAGCAGTTTATGATTGTGCAACCGAAGCTCGTAAACACGGTATTCCAGTTATTGCTGATGGCGGTGTTAAGTACTCTGGTGATATGGTTAAAGCTTTAGCAGCAGGAGCACATGTTGTTATGCTAGGTAGTATGTTTGCTGGTGTTGCCGAAAGTCCTGGAGAAACTGAAATTTACCAAGGTCGTCAATTTAAAGTGTATCGTGGTATGGGTTCTGTCGGTGCGATGGAAAAAGGAAGTAAAGATCGTTACTTCCAAGAAGGAAATAAAAAACTTGTTCCAGAAGGTATTGAAGGACGAGTACCATATAAAGGACCTTTAGCAGATACAGTTCACCAATTAGTTGGTGGCTTACGTGCAGGTATGGGATATTGCGGAGCACAGGATTTAGAATTCTTACGCGAAAATGCACAATTCATTCGTATGTCAGGTGCAGGCTTACGTGAAAGTCATCCTCATCACGTACAAATTACAAAAGAGGCTCCAAACTACTCATTATAATGTCTTATATACAAATAGACAGAGATTTGATATCTCTGTCTATTTTTTTTTGATTATGTTAGAATAACGGTTATGTGAGTACATAGATATTGGGGGTAGCAAAAGTGAAAGGTATGTTTTGCAAAAGATTCATTGCTTTGGTAACAGTGCTTACACTAGCTTGTAGCATTTTTATGCCATATAGCAATGCATCAGCTGAAACAGGAGCCGCTTTAAACATTGAAGCAGGCGCGGCAATTTTAGTAGAAGCGAATTCTGGGAAAATTTTATATCAAAAGAATGCAGATGAATTATTATCCATTGCTAGTATGACAAAGATGATGAGTGAATATTTAGTTCACGAAGCAGTGGATAAAGGAAAACTTAAGTGGGACCAGAAAATTAAGGTTTCTGAATATGCATATAAGGTTTCACAAGATGCTTCATTATCAAATGTTGCATTAGAAAATGGTGGCTCTTATACAGTAAAAGAGTTATATGAGGCAATGGCAATCTTTTCTGCAAATGGTGCAACAATTGCATTAGCAGAAGCAATTGCAGGTAAAGAAGTAGATTTCGTAAAAATGATGAATGATAAATCGAAAGAACTAGGGTTGAAAAATTATAAATTTGTCAATTCTACAGGTTTAACGAATAAAGATTTAAAGGGAATGCACCCTGAAGGAACAACAGCAGATGAAGAAAATAAAATGTCTGCAAAGGATGTTGCAACTTTAGCACAACATTTAATTAAAGATTATCCAAAAGTGTTAGATACAGCAAAAATTCCTAAAAAAGAATTCCGTCCAGAAAAAGAGAAGTTTGCAATGTCAAACTGGAACTGGATGTTAAAGGGCTTAGTTAAAGAATATGATGGCGTAGATGGTCTGAAAACAGGCTCAACTCCAGAAGCAGGAGATTGCTTCACTGGTACGGTTGAAAGAAACGGTATGCGTTTTATTTCTGTAGTTATTAAAACAAGTTCTCATACAGCACGTTTTGATGAAACAAAGAAGCTATATGATTATGGATTTGCTAACTTTGAAGTGAAACAAATGTATAAAAAAGGTTCTTCAGTAAAAGGACAAGAAACAGTAAGAGTAGAAAATGCGAAAGATAAAGATGTAGCAGTTCAAACGAAACAAGCTATTTCACTTCCAGTGCCAAAAGGAAGTAAAGATGTTTATAAAACAGAATTAAAAGAATCAAGTAAGGGACAAGAAGCACCTATTAAAAAGGGAGCTGCGCTTGGTCAAATGGTAATTACGCCAAAAGATACAAACGACCCTGGATTTTTAACTGGTAAGTCGTTGCAAGTGGATCTTGTAACAACATCTGAAGTAGAAGAAGCAAACTGGTTTACTCGTGCTATGCGCGGAATTGGTTCATTCTTTAGTGGTATGTGGAATAGTGCTGTTGATACAGTAAAAGGTTGGTTTTAGAAGCTCCTCATGGTAGGGGCTTTTTTTTTATTCCTATTTTTCATACCGACTTTATGAAAAAGTAGTAGACAAGCATCTGATAGTTAGTGGTAGAATGTAAGAGTATTCTTAATTTTCGCCTTTAACGGGGGAAAGCAATTCACCTAGGGGGGTTTTTGTACATGACAAATGTAACAGGGACAGAGCGTGTAAAACGTGGAATGGCAGAAATGCAAAAAGGCGGCGTTATTATGGACGTAATTAACGCTGAACAAGCAAAAATTGCAGAAGAGGCAGGCGCAGTTGCCGTTATGGCATTAGAGCGTGTACCAGCAGACATTCGTGCAGCAGGTGGCGTTTCTCGTATGGCAGACCCAACAATCGTTGAAGAAGTTATGGGTGCAGTGTCAATTCCGGTTATGGCAAAATGCCGTATCGGTCACCTTGTAGAAGCACGTGTATTAGAATCATTAGGGGTAGACTATATCGATGAGAGTGAAGTATTAACTCCTGCTGATGAAGTATACCATTTAAATAAACGTGATTACACAGTTCCATTTGTATGTGGTTGCCGTGATATCGGAGAAGCTGCACGTCGTATTGCAGAAGGTGCATCTATGCTTCGTACAAAAGGTGAACCAGGAACAGGAAACATTGTAGAGGCAGTGCGTCATATGCGCCAAGTCAATGCAGAAATCCGTCAAGTTGCGAGTCTACGTGAAGATGAGTTAATGACATATGCAAAAAATACTGGTGCTCCTTACGAAGTATTACTTGAAATTAAACGTCTTGGTCGCTTACCAGTTGTAAACTTTGCGGCAGGTGGTATAGCAACGCCAGCAGATGCTGCATTAATGATGCAACTTGGTGCTGATGGGGTATTTGTTGGATCTGGTATCTTCAAATCAGAAAACCCAGAGAGATTTGCACGTGCAATTGTTGAAGCAACGACTCATTATGAAGATTACGAACTAATTGCAAGTCTTTCTAAAGGATTAGGTAATGCAATGAAGGGTATCGAAATTTCAACGTTATTACCAGAACAACGCATGCAAGAGCGTGGATGGTAATTAAAGGAGAACTTTAAAATGGTGAAAATCGGTGTACTAGGTCTTCAAGGTGCAGTTCGTGAACATGTAAAATCAGTTGAAGCAAGTGGTGCAGAAGCTGTTGTTGTAAAGCGTATAGAGCAACTTGAAGAGATTGATGGTCTTATTTTACCAGGCGGTGAAAGTACAACAATGCGCCGTCTTATTGATAAGTATGCTTTCATGGAACCACTTCGCACATTTGCAAAGTCTGGTAAACCAATGTTTGGTACATGTGCAGGGATGATTCTTCTTGCGAAAACACTTATTGGCTATGAAGAATCACATATTGGTGCTATGGATATTACAGTTGAGCGCAATGCGTTCGGACGCCAAAAGGATAGTTTTGAAGCTGCGCTTTCAATTGAAGGCGTGGGTGAAGACTTCGTTGGTGTATTTATCCGTGCGCCGTATGTTGTAGAAGTAGCTGATAATGTTGAAGTGCTTTCTAAGCATGGTGACCGAATGGTAGCGGTAAGACAAGATCAGTTTTTAGCTGCTTCATTCCATCCGGAATTAACAGATGATCATCGTGTAACAGCATACTTTGTTGAAATGGTAAAAGAAGCGAAAATGAAAAAAGTTGTATAAGTAACTTGCAACTTGTATAAGATTATAGTAAATTGATGGTAACAATTTTATAAAATAAGCGTGTTGATAGGAAATAGTAACAAATGTTGTTTCTTATAGAGAGTCGATGGTTGGTGGAAATCGATAGAAACAGTTTGTGAATCCATCCTGGAATGGAATGTGGAACATCTTTTGGATTAGTAAGCATTCCCGGTGAAGAGCCGTTATTTCTACTTGAGAGGAAAGCGGTAATGCTTTCAACTAGGGTGGCAACGCGGGTTAACTCCCGTCCCTTTATATAGGGACGGGAGTTTTTTGTGTTTTATAAAATAAAAGGAGGAGTATATAATGCTTGATATTAAATTTTTACGTACAAACTTTGAAGAAGTAAAAGCGAAATTACAGCATAGAGGTGAAGATTTAACTGATTTCGGACGTTTTGAAGAACTTGATACGAGAAGAAGAGAACTACTTGTTCAGACAGAAGAATTAAAAAGTAAACGTAATGAAGTGTCTCAACAAATCTCTGTATTAAAGCGCGAAAAGAAAGATGCAGAAGCTCTAATTTTAGAAATGCGTGAGGTTGGAGAAAAAGTAAAGGATTTTGATAACGAACTTCGCACAGTTGAAGAAGACTTAGAAAGATTAATGTTATCTATTCCAAATATCCCTCATGAGTCTGCTCCAGTCGGTGAAACAGAGGATGATAATGTAGTAGCGCGTACTTGGGGAGAAGTGAAAGAATTTACTTTTGAACCAAAACCACATTGGGATCTTGCTACTGATTTAGGAATTTTAGATTTTGAACGCGCTGGGAAAGTAACAGGAAGTCGCTTCGTATTTTACAAAGGTGCTGGTGCAAGATTAGAGCGTGCTTTAATTAGCTTTATGCTTGATCTTCATACTGATGAGCATGGATATGAAGAAGTATTACCTCCATATATGGTAAACCGTGCAAGTATGACAGGAACAGGACAACTTCCAAAGTTTGAAGAAGATGCATTCCGTATTGAAAGTGAAGATTATTTCTTAATTCCAACAGCTGAAGTACCTGTAACGAATATGCATCGTGATGAGATTTTAAATAAAGAGCAATTGCCTATAAGATATGCTGCATTTAGCTCTTGCTTCCGCTCTGAAGCAGGTTCAGCTGGTCGCGATACACGCGGTTTAATTCGCCAGCATCAGTTCAATAAAGTAGAGCTTGTGAAGTTCGTAAAACCAGAAGATTCTTATGAAGAGTTAGAAAAATTAACAAATGATGCAGAACGCGTGTTACAATTATTAGAGTTGCCATATCGCGTTATGAGCATGTGCACAGGCGATTTAGGATTTACAGCAGCGAAGAAATACGATATTGAAGTATGGATTCCAAGCTATGGCACATATCGTGAAATTTCTTCTTGTAGTAATTTTGAAGCTTTCCAAGCGAGACGTGCAAATATCCGTTTCCGCCGTGAGCCAAATGGAAAACCAGAACATGTCCATACATTAAATGGATCTGGTCTTGCAATTGGACGTACGGTTGCAGCTATTTTAGAGAACTACCAACAAGAAGATGGTACAATTATAATTCCAGAAGTTCTTCGCCCTTATATGGGAGGAAAAACAGTTATTAAGTAAATTTAAACATTCATCGGTATGAGTGATTGGTAATTATGAGCGTTGTCAGTACTGTAATGTAGGAAGGGGAAAGTAAAATTTTCCTTTCCTCATAATTTATTTTAGTAGGGTTGACTAACTGTTTTTCTTTTGATATTATATTTGATGTCAATATGGAGGTATACCCAAGTCTGGCTGAAGGGATCGGTCTTGAAAACCGACAGGCGGCGAGAGTCGCGCGGGGGTTCGAATCCCTCTACCTCCTCCAGATATAATTGACAACAGCGCATATAAGTGGAGATTGGAGAACTCGTTACCAACACGTAACGAGTTTTTATTTTAAAACCAATCATAAAGTATGGTGTAAGGTAATTTTGTCCTTATTACACACTCATATTCCGATGATTATCTTCATAGATATGAAAGGAGTCAACATGGATCTTATTATACAAACGTTTCCTTTAGATGGAAAAACTTTATATTATGTACAATGTCCTGTCTGTAAGAACAATAGAATTTTAAACAGTGGTGCAAACGTATCACGCATTATTAGTGATGATACATTCCGTAAACTTTGTGGTTGTACTTGTGATGTAAAACCAGCTACGAATAAAGTAGAGGTGCCAAAACAAGTTAAAAAAGCAGCTGTAAAGAAAGAAGCGGCCCCAAAACGTACAGGTAAAGTATTAACGGCAGTAATTAATGGGAAAGAAATGACTGTTAAAGAGATTGCTGAAGCATACGATATTAGTACAAGTACTGTTCGTCAGCGTATTAACGCAGGAAAACCTGAGAGTGAAATTATTGCTCCAACAAAGAAGAAGTAATTTAATAGGAAAACCCGTGCATATGCACGGGTTTTTTATTTTACAAGTTTACGTGTTTGTTTTAAAAAATGGCCAATTTTTTTAATGATTGGTTCGATTGAATCCCCATCTTTTAAAATATCGTACTCATTAATATTTAAGCGTAATACAGGGCATGAATTAAAGTTGTTAATCCAGTTTTCATAACGTCCATGCATTTCTTTCCAGTACTCAATTGGCGTTTGCTGTTCCATTGGGCGTCCGCGTTCTTGAATACGATCGACAATATCATCGAAAGAACCTTCTAAGTAAATTAATAAGTCTGGATGAGGGAAGTAAGGAGTCATGACCATAGCGTCAAATAACCCTTTGTATGTTTCATAATCAGTTTCCGTCATCGTACCTTTTTCATGATGCATCTTTGCGAAAATTCCAGTGTCTTCGTAAATAGAACGATCTTGAACAAAACCGCCACCGTATTCAAAAATTCTTTTTTGTTCCTTAAATCGTTCTGCTAAAAAGTACACTTGTAGGTGGAAGCTCCAGCGAGTGAAGTCCGCATAGAACTTGTCCAAGTATGGATTGGAATCTACTTTTTCAAATGATGTGCGATAACCTAAAGCATTAGCTAATGCAGTTGTCATAGTTGATTTACCCACACCTACCGTTCCGGCGATAGTGATTACTGCGTCATTGGGTATATCATATTTTTGCCTTAAATTCATTATTATTTCGACTCCTTTAAGAGAGTATTTTGAAGGGCAGATAGGATGACGTTTAAATCATCAGGATTTTTTACAAAATCCATATCGTCTCCATTAAATTTCAATACTGGTATTTCCGGATGATCATTTTTAAAAGCATCCATTGCTGTTTCATAATCTTTTGTGAGCTGTAGTAAGTAATTTGGATCCATGTTTTTTTCAAATTCTCTTCCGCGCATGGCGATTCGTTTTTGCAATGTTTCTAGGCTAGCTGTTAAATAAACAATGACGTTTGGCACAGGCATATCTTGTGTAAGAATACGATAAATTTGCATGTACTTGTCATATTGAGAGTCTTTTAATGTGCGGGATGCAAAAATTAAATTTTTAAAGATATGGTAATCCGCTACTACTGGTTTCTTTTGATTCAAATACTTTATGTTAATATCTTCTAATTGTTTGTATCTATTACAAAGAAAGAACATCTCTGTTTGAAAACTCCATTCGTCGATGTCTTCATAGAACTTTCCTAAAAAGGGATTTTCATCAACAATCTCTTTTAGTAAGTGGAGTTGCATGTGAGTTGAAATTTCCTTCGCAAGTGAAGTTTTTCCAACACCAATTGGTCCTTCAACCGTGATAAATGGTACTCCGGTCACGCTGTTTCCTCCTTTCAATCAGTGATTTACCGTGACTACTAAAAACACAAAACAGAATTATTGTAGCACAAGAGGGAAGCGAGCGGGTTAATTTGATATAAAAAGTTAGAAAATAGATATATGTATTAATTAAATTTTATTTTGGATGACGATGTTATATTTGCTTTCAATGTAGTTTTCATTATTTTTAAAGCATGTATATTATCTTGGTCGTTGTTAGAGGCGATACAATCCTGTGGTACATACAATGTATAATTTCTCATATGGGCATCATTAGCTGTAAATAGGATACATATATTTCCGGCAACTCCTGTTAATATTAGATTTTCTATTTTTAAATAACCTAGTAATGAATTTAAAGGTGTTTCATAAAAAGCGGAATAATGTGGTTTAATAAAAATGTAATCATCAGAACTTGGAGCAATCTTATGGATTATATTTTCGCTATATTTATTTGTGCAATGAGTAATAAGTTGGTCGATATCAGATCTCCAAAGTTGATAATGGTCATTAACGTAAATTATAGGATAGCCGAAGGATTTCATTTTTTTCTTTAATTGTAAAATAGGGTTTGTGATAGTCTCACATTTTTGAGCTAGAATGGGTCCGTGGGAAAATTGAAAGTCATTAATCATATCGATAATGAGCAAGGCGGTATTTTTCATATGTAATCCCCTCTCTTTTTTCTTTTAGGGTGGATTGAATATGTAAAAGTTATCCCCTGTGTAGTAAATGGAAATAAGTGTACTTTATTTGTAATGAAAGGACTATGTTATGGAACAAGATCAAGATATTTATTTTATGCAATTAGCGATAGAAGAAGCCAAAAAGGCAGAGGAAATACAGGAAGTGCCAATTGGAGCAGTTATAGTGTTAGATGGTGAGGTAATTAGTGTTGCCCATAATTTAAGGGAAACTGAGCAAAGATCAATAGCTCATGCTGAGTTGCTAGCAATAGATGAGGCGTGTAAAAAATTAGGGACATGGCGTTTAGAAGATGCAACATTGTATGTAACATTAGAACCTTGTCCAATGTGTGCGGGTGGAATTGTTTTATCACGAGTGAAGCGAGTTGTATATGGTGCAAGTGATCCGAAGGGCGGGTGTGCAGGGACATTAATGAATCTTTTAACGGATGAACGCTTCAATCATCAATGTGAAGTAGTATCTGGTGTATTAGAGGAAGAATGCGGTACGTTGTTAACAAACTTTTTTAGAGAGCTTCGTAAAAAAAGAAAAGCGATAAAAAAATTAGAGAAAAATACTGGGAACTAACGTATTTGCATTTTATAAAGAAACAAGTTATACTGATAATGCCTTTAATGAAGGCAACCGAATATTGGTTTTAACTTTGCCGTGCTAAGCGGGGAGGTAGCGGTGCCCTATACTCGCAATCCGCTCTAGCGAGGCCGAATCCCCTCTCGAGGTTATGTTGCTGTAAGGTCTGCCTTAAGTAAGTGGTGTTGACGTTTGGGTCCTGCGCAACGGGACCCCGTGAACCTTGTCAGGTCCGGAAGGAAGCAGCAATAAGCGGGTCTTCTCGTGTGCCGCAGGAGTGCCTGAACCGAGCTAACTGCTTGAGTAACGCTTATGGTACGTAATCGACGGAGGGTGCACGGCAGTTATATATGTATACAAAACTCACCTTAATACAAAGGTGAGTTTTTTGTATAGAAAATAACTTTTGGAATCTATAAACAGAATGGGTTATAATAAATGAGATAATAACCTTTGAGGGAGGCCGTATTTTCGTGTCATACCAAGCGTTATACCGAACATGGAGACCGCAAAAGTTCGAAGATGTAGTCGGTCAAAAGCACGTGACAAAAACGTTGCAAAATGCCCTTCTTCAAGAGAAAGTTTCACATGCTTATTTATTTTCTGGTCCTAGGGGAACAGGAAAAACGACAATTGCAAAAGTATTTGCAAAAGCAATTAACTGTGAACATGCTCCGGTAGCTGAACCTTGTAATGAATGTCCTTCTTGTTTAGGAATTACACAAGGATCCATTTCAGATGTATTAGAAATTGATGCGGCTTCAAATAACGGTGTAGATGAAATTCGAGATATTAGAGATAAAGTAAAATATGCTCCAAGTGCTGTAGAATATAAAGTATACATTATTGATGAAGTTCACATGCTTTCTATGGGTGCATTCAATGCGCTTTTAAAAACCTTAGAAGAGCCGCCAGGACATGTTATCTTTATTTTGGCGACAACAGAACCTCATAAGATCCCGCCTACAATTATTTCGCGTTGTCAGCGTTTTGAATTCCGAAAAATATCAGTGAATGATATTGTTGAGAGATTATCAACGGTTGTGACAAACGAAGGTACGCAAGTGGAAGATGAAGCATTACAAATTGTTGCCCGTGCTGCTGAAGGTGGTATGCGTGACGCGCTTAGTCTTATTGATCAGGCTATATCTTATAGTGATGAGATTGTTACGACAGAAGATGTATTGGCCGTAACAGGATCTGTTTCTCAGCAATACTTAGGCAATTTAGTAGAATGCATACGTGAAAATGATGTATCAAGAGCATTACAGATCATAGATGAAATGATGAGTAAAGGGAAGGATCCAGTTCGTTTTATGGAGGATTTCATTTACTATTATCGTGATATGCTTTTATATCAAACTTCACCGCAACTAGAACATATGTTGGAACGAGTAATTGTAGATGATCAATTCCGTAAGTTGAGTGAAGAAATGCAACCGGAAGTGATCTATGAGATTATTCATACCCTTAGTAAGGGACAACAGGAAATGAAGTGGACAAATCATCCGCGTATTTTCTTAGAAGTTGTTATGGTGCAATTGTGTCAACAGTTTATGATGCAAGCAAACGGTACTGATCGTTTGCAAGCAATTATGAACAGGATGCAGCAATTGGAGAAAGAGTTAGAGCAAGTCAAAAAGAACGGTGTGCCAGCTGGTGTACAACAGGAAGTAAGAGAGACACGTGCAACACCAAAACCCGTACGAACAGGAAGTATGAAGATTCCTGTCGGGCGTGTAAATGAAGTATTAAAACAAGCGAAGCGTCAAGATTTAGAACAATTAAAAGCTGTATGGGGTGAGTTGTTAGGAAGACTCAAATCATATAACAAAGTAGCGTTTGCTGTTCTACTAGAAAATAGCGAACCAGTGGCAGCTTCAGATGACACTTACGTTTTAGCATTTCAATATGAGATTCACTGTAAGATGGCGAGCGAAAATCGAGAAGCTATGGATACAGTAGAACAAGCTTTATTTGAATTGCTAAGTAAAAGGTTAAATATGATTGCCATTCCAAAAAGTGAATGGGGTAAAATCCGTGAAGACTTTTTACAACGTGAAGGTGGAGAGTCTGAAGAAAGCCCGGAGAAAAAGGAAGACCCTCTTATAGAAGAGGCAGTGAAATTAGTAGGACAAGAACTCATTGAAATAAAAGAGTAATAATAATTAGGAGGAATTAATTATGATGCGTGGCGGAATGGGAAATATGAATAACATGATGAAACAAATGCAAAAGATGCAAAAAGACATGGCGAAAGCACAAGAAGAGCTTGGTGAAAAAACAGTTGAAGGTACAGCTGGCGGCGGAATGATTACAGTTATTGCAAATGGTCACAAGCAAATTCTTGAAGTGAAGATTAAAGAAGAGGTTGTAGATCCAGAGGATATCGAAATGTTACAAGACTTAGTGTTAGCTGCAACAAATGATGCACTTAAAAAGGCTGATGAGCTATCAAACTCTACGATGGGTAAATTTACAAAAGGCTTAAACTTACCAGGTGGAATGTTCTAGGAGGATATTGATACATGCATTATCCAGAACCAATATCAAAACTAATCGATAGTTTTATGAAGTTGCCAGGTATCGGACCGAAAACAGCGGTTCGATTGGCATTTTTCGTATTAGATATGAAAGAAGATGATGTGTTAGGTTTTGCGAAAGCACTTGTAAATGCGAAGCGAGATTTAGCGTATTGTTCTGTATGTGGACATATTACTGATCGTGATCCTTGTTATATTTGTAATGATTCGCATCGAGATCAATCAGTTGTTTGTGTCGTGCAAGAACCGAAAGATGTAATCGCGATGGAAAAAATGAAAGAGTATCAAGGTGTATATCATGTGTTACGTGGTGCGATTTCTCCTATGGAGGGAATTGGACCGGAAGACATTAATATCCCGCAACTCTTAAAGCGACTACATGATGAAACGGTACAAGAAGTAATATTAGCAACAAACCCTAATATTGAAGGGGAAGCTACAGCGATGTATATCTCCCGCCTCTTAAAACCTACAGGCATTAAAGTAACTCGTATTGCACATGGTCTGCCAGTTGGTGGAGATTTAGAATATGCAGATGAAGTGACACTATCGAAAGCATTAGAAGGTCGCAGAGAAGTATAAGAGGAGAAACAAAAATGTTCTTTCAAAAAAAGGGTAAATTGCGTAAAGAGTATGATGATAAGTTAATTGTACTTTTGGAAAAAGTGAAGAATGAGTGGTTACGTCAGAAGAGAATGGTCGAACAAAGTGTAGAACCATCTCAAGATGTCATTTGTTCTTTGAAAATAGCAGAGGCGAAATATTTCTTCTTGTTGAAAGAAGCAAAGCGTCGTCCTGTAAAAATGGAACAATGGTAAAGGGTTCTGCTTTCTGAGCAGGCCTTTTTATTTTATTTGTTAAATGCTGAGGTGTTGTTTTATTAGGTTTATATGAAAGAGATGCCGTTTATGATAACTGTTCTTTTTTATTGTCTTGTCCCATACAAATAGATGTATAGGTCATTCATAAGGAGGAAAAAATGAATTCTACAATTATTATTGTTGGCATTCTTACTTTAGTGTTTATTTTTCTTGTTTTTGGTGTTGCCTCTAAGCCATTACGTTTTATAGGAAAGGTGATTTTTCATGTTACTCTAGGCATAGCATTGCTTTTTATCGTAAATGTTGTAGGGACATATTTTGATTTTCATATCCCAATTAACATGGGTACAGCGGCAATAACGAGTTTATTAGGCCTACCAGGTGTGGCGGCATTAGTGATTATTAAGCTTTATATCATGCCAAGATAAAATTATTTTGGCATTTTTTTAAAAAGTGTTGACTATTAAATGATTAATATGGTAAATTAATAAGCGTCGTCAGGAACGAAAGAAAAAAGTTGTTGACAGATTTAATGAGAAATGTTAAATTATAAAAGTCGCTGAAACGCGATATTGAACTTTGAAAACTAAACGAAACAAACAACGTGAAACGTCAATTTTTATTTTTAGATGCTAGACAAACTA
>NZ_PCOB01000040.1:0-18512 GCF_002975115.1 Bacillus sp. MYb78 | reverse complement strand
GTGACATGTGGAGCTGACGAATACTAATAGATCGAGGACTTAACCATATAATATGTAGCAAATGTTATCTAGTTTTGAAGGAATATGCCTTCATAGTTTGGTGATGATGGCAGAGAGGTCACACCCGTTCCCATACCGAACACGGAAGTTAAGCTCTCTAGCGCCGATGGTAGTTGGGACCTTGTCCCTGTGAGAGTAGGACGTCGCCAAGCTATTTATATCATCGCGGGGTGGAGCAGTACGGTAGCTCGTCGGGCTCATAACCCGAAGGTCGCAGGTTCAAATCCTGTCCCCGCAACCAAATGGTCCCGTGGTGTAGTGGTTAACATGCCTGCCTGTCACGCAGGAGATCGCCGGTTCGACCCCGGTCGGGACCGCCATTTTATATAAAGAAAAGAACGAAACAAGTTGTTTCGTATTTTTTTATTTGTTTTAACAAAAAACTAATAAAGACAGTCAAACTATCCTTAGGACAACTCCTAAGGACTTTTTTATATATTCAAAACCTGTATAATAAAGAGCGGAGAACATTGTGAGTAAAGTAGGTGAAGTCTGTGAGAAAATATGAAGTAACAACAAAATCTTCTGCGGAAACACAAAGATTATCAGAAAAACTAGGTGAACTCGTAGAAGCACAAGATGTAATTATTTTAGAAGGAGATCTTGGAGCTGGTAAGACGACTTTTACAAAGGGACTAGCAAAAGGTCTTGGAGTGAAAAGAGTTGTAAATAGTCCTACCTTTAATATTATTAAAGAATATAAAGGAAGATTACCGCTATATCATATGGACGTGTATCGCTTAGCAGAAAGCGAAGAGGACTTAGGCTTTGATGAGTATTTCTACGGTGAAGGAATTACGGTAGTGGAATGGGCTCATTTAATAGAAGCATATTTACCGAATGAAAAGTTACAAATTAGTTTATTCCATGCGGGAGATGACACAAGAAAAATTATACTCGAGCCAATTGGAGATCGCTATATTAGATTATGTGAGGAGCTATTACAAGATGAAAGTACTAGCAATTGATACTTCAAATTACGTAATGGGTGTATCCCTTATTGAGGAAGGAAACGTGATTGGGGAAATCATTACAAATTTGACGAAAAACCATTCTGTACGTCTTATGCCAGCTGTAGAGCAACTGTTAAAAGAATGTGGTGTAAAACCGAAGGAATTAACTAAAATCGTAGTAGCTGCTGGACCTGGATCATATACAGGTGTTCGCATAGGCGTGACAGCGGCAAAAACATTAGCTTGGTCACTTCAAATACCAATTGTAGGTGTATCAAGTTTAGAGGTAGTAGCTGCAAACGGTGCTAACTTTAATGGGTTAATTTGTCCTTTATTTGATGGAAGACGTGGGCAAATTTATACTGGATTATATACATATGAAGGAGAGCAGTTAACTTCAATAGAAGAAGACCGAATTATTCTTATTGTGGACTGGTTGCAAATGTTAAAAGATAAAGGACAGCCTGTTTTATTTATCGGTAATGATGTTAAATTGCATAAAGAAACAATTATAGAACATTTAGGTGATCAAGCTGTATTCGCTCCTTTTACTAAAAATAATCCAAGACCAAGTGAGCTAGCATTCTTAGGATTACAACAAGAAGAACAAGATGTGCATACGTTTGTTCCAAGCTATCTTCGTTTAGCTGAAGCTGAAACAAAGTGGTTAGAAAGTCAAAACAAGTAGGGGCCTTGCAGAAGATGGATATGATATTTAGAAAGATGGAACTTGATGATATTGCTCAAATTGTAGCTATTGAAGAAGTATCTTTTTCAACTCCTTGGACTGCAGATGCCTTTCACCGTGAATTAACGATGAATGAACATGCACATTATATTGTGTTAGAAAAAGATGGTCGTGTAATCGGATATTGTGGATTGTGGATAATTATTGATGAATCACATATAACAAATATAGCTATTTTGCCAGAATACCGAGGTCAAAAATTGGGAGATGCCTTATTGAAAGCAGTTATTTCAGAAGCGAAAGAACTAGGAGTAAAAACAATGACGCTTGAAGTACGTGTATCAAATGAAGTAGCAAAGCAGTTGTACAAAAAATACGGATTTCAAAATGGTGGAATTCGTAAACGATACTATGCAGACAATCAGGAAGATGGTCTTGTAATGTGGGTGAATATATAATGGAAAAAAATACGATTATACTTGGGATTGAAACAAGCTGTGATGAAACAGCGGTAGCGGTTGTTAAAAATGGAACGGAAATTATTGCGAATGTCGTTGCATCACAAATCGAAAGTCATAAACGTTTTGGCGGGGTTGTACCAGAGATTGCATCCCGTCATCATGTAGAAGAAATTACAGTTGTGTTAGAAGAAGCTTTAAAAGAAGCAAATATCACATTTGATGATATTGATGCAATTGCTGTAACAGAAGGGCCTGGTTTAGTAGGAGCACTTCTAATTGGGGTAAATGCAGCGAAGGCAGTAGCTTTTGCACATGATATTCCGCTAGTCGGTGTTCATCATATTGCAGGTCATATTTATGCGAACCGTTTAGTAAAAGAAGTTCAATTCCCGCTATTATCACTTGTTGTATCTGGTGGGCATACAGAACTTGTTTATATGAAAGAACATGGTTCATTTGAAGTAATTGGTGAAACGCGAGATGATGCAGCTGGAGAAGCATATGATAAAGTAGCTCGTACGTTATCTATGCCATATCCAGGTGGTCCGCATATTGATCGTCTTGCACATGAAGGAGAACCAACAATTGATTTGCCTCGTGCATGGCTAGAACCGAATTCATATGATTTTAGCTTTAGTGGATTGAAATCAGCAGTTATCAACACTGTGCATAACGCGAAACAACGTGGTATAGAAATTAAACCAGAAGATTTAGCGGCAAGTTTCCAAGAAAGTGTAATAGATGTACTTGTAACGAAAGCAGCTCGTGCAGCAGAAGCTTATAATGTAAAGCAATTACTTCTTGCTGGTGGAGTAGCTGCTAATAAAGGACTTCGTGCGCGATTAGAAGAAGAATTTGCACAAAAAGAAAACATTGAACTAATTATTCCACCGCTATCTTTATGCTCAGATAATGCAGCAATGATTGCAGCGGCAGGGACAATTGCGTATGAACAAGGCAAGCGTGCAACATTAGCCTTAAATGCGAATCCAGGATTAGATATTGAAGCATAGTTATGCACATAATTAACCACAGCTTGTGGATAAAACCCATATTATCTGTTGATAATGTGGGTTTTGTTGTGTATATAAAGTGTTGATATCTTTTTTGTTAGTTGTGGATAATGTGGAAAAGTTGTTTTGTTAGCTATTTTATAAAGGTGGATATGTGTATAAGTTTGTGGATAAACTAGATGAAGTCTGACCTTTGAATATATTGTTTTTCGGGAAATAAAAAGTAAGAAGATATCCCTGAAAAACATTTTGAAATATCCTTCTATTATAGAGGGTGCTGATATTGTCAATCCTTGTCGGTAAATCGATATTTCGTGTCGAATCGTTTATATATATAGGGTGACAATAGATGTATTTGAAAATTGGTTGATATATTCCGAGTTACCATTGATATATTCAAAAAATTATTTATGTACTTAAAGAAAAAAGATGTCACATAGTCAAAAATCATGACTAATGAGACATCTTCCTTATTTAAATACTCTTATACATGCAGCTCTTCCCACTCTGCCATACAAGTTTCAAGTTGTTCTTGTAGCGTTTGTTTTTTAGTTGTAATTTCACTCGCTTTTTCATAATCTGCATATATTTCTGGTAAGCAAAGTTGATCTTCTAACGTAGCAATTTCTTCTTCTAAGTTTACGATGTTTTGTTCTAGTTCTTCAATTTTTCGAGTGCGTTGACGTTCTAATTGTTTACGCTCTTTTTCTTCGAGATAATTTAATTTTTCTTGAGCTACAGTTTTTTGAACAGGTGCCTGATTTTCTTGCTGTTCAAGTTGTTCAAATGCTGCGCGTTCAACCATTTCATTTTTCTTCTCCACATAGTAATCGTAATCCCCTAAATATTCCTGTGCACCTTCTGTTGATAACTCAACCACAGTCGTTGTTACACGGTTAATGAAGTAGCGATCATGTGAGACAAATAGAAGAGTCCCTGGATAATCAATTAAAGCATTCTCTAAAATCTCTTTACTATTTAAATCAAGGTGGTTCGTAGGCTCATCCAGAATTAATAAATTTGACTTTTGCATCATAAGTTTCGCAAGAGCTAATCGAGCTTTTTGTCCACCACTAAGGGAAGATACTGGTTTCAGTACATCATCTCCTGTAAATAAAAAGTTCCCGAGTATAGTACGGATTTCTTTTTCAGGTTGCAGTGGATATTCATCCCATAGTTCATTTAAAACCCGTTTAGAAGATGTTAAGTTTGCTTGTTCTTGATCATAATAACCAACAGATACATTTGATCCGAAAGAAACATCACCATTTAATAGTGGTAACTTATTCACAATAGATTTTAATAATGTGGATTTCCCAATTCCGTTTGGACCAACTAAAGCAACACTATCTCCGCGAGTTAAGCGCATAGTTACGTTTTCAATTATAGGGTCCTCATCATAGCCAATGGTTGCATCCTTTACTTGTAAAACATCATTTCCACTTTGCTTTTCAATATCGAAGTGGAATGATGCTGACTTAGAATCCCCTAATGGTCTCGTTAATAATTCCATTCTGTCTAGTTGTTTACGGCGACTTTGAGCACGTTTCGTTGTAGAGGCGCGAGCTATATTCTTTTGAACGAAGTCCTCAAGTTTTGCGATTTCATCTTGTTGTTTTTCGTAACGTTTCATTTCTTGCTCATATAATGCTGATTTTAAGTCTAAATATTTACTGTAGTTACCAACAAATCGTCTGCTTTCTTTATTCGAAATTTCATATACTTGTGTAACAAGTTTGTCTAAGAAATAACGGTCATGTGAAACGATTAATATTGCGCCAGGATAACCTTGTAAATATTGCTCAAGCCATGTTAATGTTTCGATGTCTAAATGGTTTGTAGGCTCGTCCAAAATAAGTAAGTCTGGTTTTGTTAATAATAATTTTCCGAGAGCTAATCTTGTTTTTTGCCCACCGCTTAAAGTAGAAATCGTCGTCTGGTGCGTTTCAACTGGGAAGCCAAGGCCGCTTAAAATGGAGCGAATATCCGCTTCATATTGATATCCACCTTGATCTTTATAATTGAGTTGCAATTGGTCATAATCAGCTAACAATCTTTCATATATAGCTTCGTTTGAAAAGTTTTCTTCTTTTCCCATTTCTTGCTCAAGCCTTCGAAGTTTTGTCTCCATTTGCTGTAAGTGGGTAAAGACGGTTAGCATTTCATCCCAAATTGTTAAAGACGTTTCTAGGCCGGTATTTTGAGCTAAATACCCGATTGAGACATCTTTCGGTTTTATAATTTCGCCACCATCATGTGATAATTCACCAGCGATAATTTTTAATAATGTAGATTTTCCAGCTCCATTCCTTCCAACTAATGCGATACGATCTTTTGTTTGTACTTCCAATTTTATGTTTGCAAGAATTGTTTCTGCACCGTATAATTTCGAAAGTCCATTTACTTGTAATAAAATCAATGTTTTCACCTCAAATAATTTCTTAACTTTGCCATGTTTATATTTCTCAATCATACTAAAAATAGTGTATAGTTTAAAATAAGAGAGAATACTTCTTCTCTTTATTATACAAGGAATTTAATGAGTGCTAAACTTCTGTATTTGATTAAAGTATATGAATAAAGATAGGAAGAGAGGAGAGGTCATATGGATCAGCAAAAGATTCCACAAGCCACTGCTAAAAGATTGCCTCTATACTATCGATTTATCCAAAACTTATCTCTTTCTGGTAAGCAGCGTGTTTCATCGGCCGAATTGAGTGAAGCGGTAAAAGTAGATTCCGCAACAATACGAAGAGATTTTTCGTATTTTGGAGCGTTAGGGAAAAAGGGATATGGATATAACGTAAATTATTTATTATCATTTTTCCGCGAAACACTTGATCAAGATGATATAACGCGTGTAGCACTTATTGGAGTAGGTAATTTAGGGACCGCTTTCTTACATTATAATTTCACGAAAAACAATAATACAAAAATTGAAATGGCATTTGATGTTAGTGAAGAGAAAGTTGGAACAGAAATCGGGGGCATTCCTGTATACCATTTAGATGAATTAGAAGAGAGATTATCAAATGATATACAAGTGGCAATATTAACAGTACCGGCTACAGTAGCACAAGCTGTAGCAGATAGATTAGCTGAAACGAGCGTGCATGGTATTTTGAATTTCACACCAGCGCGATTAAACGTATCAGAGAATATTAGAATTCATCATATTGATTTAGCTGTAGAGTTACAAACATTAGTTTACTTTTTGAAAAACTATCCACAATAAAACGCAGAGGAAGCGACCTCTGCGTTTTATTATTGTTTCTTCTTTGTGAATTTAACTAATATAAGGCGAAGTGCCAAATTAAAATCAATTGTTGCCATAACTGCAAATAGTATTGTCCACATATTCCAGATTGTATCTGTCACGTTCGTAATGGCGAAGCGTGTAAAGATACATCCAAGAAGGAAGTATAGTGCAGCCATGAACAATGGTGAGTTTCTCATACAAAAAATCCTCCGATAAAGCCTTGCATTTTTTCAGCTTCTTTAATCATTTCTTGAATTTGCTCATTGCTCATAAAAATTTGCCCAATAGCGACTAATGTATTCATCGCAACATGAGCTGCAATCGGAACGATAATACGTTTCGTCTTCACATATAAGAAGGCGAATACGAGCCCCATAGCAGTGTATACCAATAAGTGAGTAAAATCAAAATGAATTGCTGCGAATACAAGCGAACTAATGATAGCTGCGATAAAGAAGTTAAACTTCTTATAAAGTGTACCAAATAAAATTTTTCTAAATACGATTTCTTCTAAGATAGGTCCAATTATAGATACAACAATAAGGAACCAAGGTATCGTTCTTGCGATGTCCATCAGTCTGTCTGTATTCTCAGATCCACGTGGAACCCCAAATACATACATTTCAATCATACCTGCAATGGATTGTGAGATGATTGCTAAGAAGAACCCGATGAAAATCCATCCAATAGTAGCTGGAACAGAAGAGCGCATTGGATCTAAATGCCTGTCACGAATATCTGTTCTAAGTAACCAAAGCACGATACATAATGCAATAAAGAAGCTAATGATTGCCCAGTGTCCCGTTATAATTTGTCCTTTTTCTTCAATGGTAAATCCTCTATTATCATAGAGTCCTGTTTTTAGGAGAAGTGGTAATCCAACAACGCCAGATAACTGCATTAAAATGTATGTAACGATAATCCACCAGTATTGTTTCTTCAAATGGTTTAACCATCCTTTCTAACTCTAGTGTATGAGATGAGGTAGGATAACATGTAAATATGTTATCTACGATATAAACTTTCATCCGAATTATGATTTTTTTGTAAATACATATTTGAAATTGAAGTAAGAGACAGGAAAAAGTTGTACGTTTAGCGAAAACAACTTAGGGTGTCTTTCATATTGTAACATACGAGTTGGGGAAACAACGATTCATATAGTAAAGGCAGTATTCTATATAGAAAGTTTATATAGTAATTTGCGAAAAAATTATGATTTTTTTACTTGCAAAAGAAATTGAGATTATTTATTATTATAAGTGTGTTAGCACTCGGATGACTTGAGTGCTAATAAATAAAATTTACATAACAAAATGAGGAGGTTATTGTTCATGCTAAAGCCATTAGGTGATCGCGTTGTAATTGAGCTTGTTCAAGCAGAAGAAAAAACAGCAAGTGGTATCGTATTACCAGATACCGCAAAAGAAAAACCACAAGAGGGTAAAGTTGTTGCAGTAGGTACTGGTCGAGTGCTTGAAAATGGTGAGCGTGTTGCTTTAGAGGTAGCAGCAGGTGATCTTATCATCTTCTCAAAATATGCAGGTACTGAAGTGAAATATGAAGGTACAGACTACTTGATTTTACGTGAAAGTGACATTTTAGCAGTTATCGGTTAATTATATAAATCTTAAAAAATCCAAGGGGGTCAATTATTATGGCAAAAGATATTAAATTTAGTGAAGAAGCACGTCGTTCGATGCTTCGCGGTGTCGACACTCTTGCAAACGCAGTAAAAGTAACACTTGGACCAAAAGGTCGTAACGTTGTACTTGAGAAAAAATTCGGTTCACCACTTATTACAAATGATGGTGTAACAATCGCAAAAGAAATCGAATTAGAAGATGCATTCGAAAACATGGGTGCAAAATTAGTAGCAGAAGTTGCTAGCAAAACAAATGATGTAGCTGGTGACGGAACAACAACTGCAACTGTATTAGCGCAAGCTATGATTCGTGAAGGTCTTAAAAACGTAACAGCTGGTGCTAACCCAATGGGTCTTCGTAAAGGTATCGAAAAAGCTGTTACTGCTGCAATTGAAGAATTAAAAACGATTTCTAAACCAATCGAAGGCAAATCTTCTATCGCACAAGTAGCTGCTATTTCTGCAGCTGACGAAGAAGTAGGTCAATTAATCGCTGAAGCAATGGAGCGCGTTGGTAACGACGGCGTTATTACTTTAGAAGAGTCTAAAGGATTCACAACAGAATTAGACGTAGTAGAAGGTATGCAATTTGATCGTGGATATGCATCTCCTTACATGATTACTGATTCTGACAAAATGGAAGCAGTTCTTGATAACCCATATATCTTAATTACTGACAAAAAGATTTCTAACATTCAAGAAATCTTACCAGTATTAGAGCAAGTGGTACAACAAGGTAAACCACTTCTTATCATTGCTGAAGATGTAGAAGGCGAAGCTTTAGCTACATTAGTAGTGAACAAACTTCGTGGTACATTCAATGTAGTAGCTGTTAAAGCTCCTGGATTTGGTGACCGTCGTAAAGCAATGCTAGAAGATATCGCAATCTTAACTGGTGGCGAAGTAATCACTGAAGAATTAGGTCGTGACTTAAAATCTGCTACAGTTGAATCTTTAGGACGCGCTGGTAAAGTTGTTGTTACAAAAGAAAACACAACTGTAGTTGAAGGTATTGGAAATACAGAGCAAATCGCAGCTCGCATCGGTCAAATTCGTGCGCAATTAGAAGAAACAACTTCTGAATTCGATCGTGAAAAATTACAAGAGCGTCTTGCTAAACTAGCAGGTGGCGTAGCGGTAATTAAAGTAGGTGCAGCAACTGAAACTGAGTTGAAAGAGCGCAAACTTCGCATTGAAGATGCACTTAACTCAACTCGTGCAGCAGTAGAAGAAGGTATCGTTGCAGGTGGTGGTACTTCACTTATGAACGTATACACGAAAGTAGCTTCTATCGTAGCTGAAGGCGACGAAGCAACAGGTATCAACATCGTACTTCGCGCACTAGAAGAGCCAGTTCGTCAAATCGCAATCAACGCTGGTCTAGAAGGATCTGTAGTTGTCGAGCGTCTAAAAGGCGAAAAAGTAGGCGTTGGTTTCAACGCAGCTACTGGCGAATGGGTTAACATGCTTGAGTCTGGTATCGTAGATCCAGCTAAAGTAACTCGTTCTGCACTTCAAAACGCAGCATCTGTTGCAGCTATGTTCTTAACAACTGAAGCTGTAGTAGCTGACAAGCCAGAACCAAATGCACCAGCAATGCCTGACATGGGCGGCATGGGCATGGGCGGTATGGGCGGAATGATGTAATAAGCATCACTCTGTGAAGCTGTGCAATGTATAAATAGTTAATTAGAAGAAGGCTACTTCCTTGATGAGAGGAGGTAGTCTTTTTTATGTTTTTTAAAATTGCATAAAAGGAATTTCTTGAAGACCGTAAGTTCGGGAATATAACGAGGGTAAATATCAAAATTATGAGGTTCTATTAGGTAGTTTTATCAATTACTGTCACGATAATGACATTTTGAATGTTGAAGAAATTAAAACTCTTTATGTGAAAAGCTATGTACGTTATTCCAAGATAAAGGTAATACAGCTAAAACAATAAATACGAAGTTACAGTGTATTTGGGCATTTACGTGGAATAAATCATCCTGAAAAAGTGAGAGGGATACTTGATTTTGCAAAGAGAAAGTTAATAAGAGAAGATATATTTTGATAGGATTCGCGTGTTTATTTAGACAGCGGCGTTTCAACTTCTTAAAAAGGGGGGGGATAATTTTTTGGTAGTAAATTCCGAATATTTAGTACGGTGAAATAGCTTCACGTGATATAATTTTTGTGTAAAATATTGTATGGAGAAGGGGTAGCATGACGCAAATAAAGGTTACGCCAGAACGGCTAGAACAGTCAGCAAAGCTTGTTCTTGAAACTAAAAATAGGTTAGAACAAATACATAAAGATTTATATAACCAAACGGAATACGTAGCTTCAATGTGGAATGGTGCAACGAGTCAAAGATTTTATCAGATGTTTAATGAAACAAAACCTCAAATGTTTAATGTGTTTAGGGAATTTGATAAGATTGCAGAAGAACTAATGCATGCTGCTGAAAAGTTTCGTAATGCTGATGAACTTTATGATGGTAATTTAGTTGATGGAAGTTTATCTAATGAAAAGATAGAAGCAGGAGCAATGGGCGACAAACCCCCTGAAAAATCTATGCTGAGAAAAATTTGGGATGGTATATACGTTGGCTCTGGGCAAGTTATTGGGGGAGCTTGTAGAAGGATTTGATTCATTAGATGATACAGTAGCAAAGGAAAATGTTAAGTATGCTATAGGTCACCCTATAGAGACAGTTTCTACTGCTTGGAATACTGTTTCGGATTCATTTATGAATGATTTTTGGCATGGTGATGCGGAAAGTCGTACAAAATGGGGCACAAGTATTTTTATGGGACTTGGATTGGGATGGGTTGGGGATAAAGGAATAAGCAGAGTAGGGAAAGTGACTACATTAGGGATAAAAGCAGAACAGAGTATTTCTCATTTTTCAAATAAATTAAAAATGAGAGACCCCTTTGCATATGTTGGTGATTTTAGAGATGTTCCAAAAACTTCTTTTAATTCTTTAGAAGAAGCACGAAATACATTTATGTTTGCTGACCCTGGTAATTTAAATACACCTAGATTCCAAGAATACCTTAGCCAAGTAGAAGAAATTACAAATAGAAAAATCCCTGAAAAACAGAGGGAATTACTACAAGAACACATAGAAAATAATAGTTATGAACGATTAAGCAAAGAAGAAGTTGCAAAAAGAAGAAGCGAATTTGGTAGATTAAAAGATGATTTAAGAGAAGAGTGGGAACTGGAGACTAATCAAAAATGGCCTACTTATGAAGAAGAAATCCTTTCTAGAAGAGGAATACCGCTAAGGCATGTAGATGACCCGTATGATGCACATCATTTTATTGAAAATGCACACGGTGGAGAACATGAGTGGTGGAATATACACCCAGCTAAATTTCCTACTGAACATCAAGGTGGGATTCATGGCAAGGAAGGTATTTCAAAAGAGATTTTTAAGAAAAAGTAAATAACGGAGGTATTAACGCTATGTTTAACTTTTTGAAAAAATATGTTGTAGCAGACAGAAGTGTACGTTCTAAACAAAAACCTATTTTTTATCCTATATATCAAGAAGAGATAGATGAAGCAGAAAACTTATTACAAATGGAACTCCCAAAAGAACTGCAACGTTTTTATCAAGAAATAGGCTGTGGTTTTTTAAAGTCTGATAAAAGAATGTTTTTCAACAGGTTTATGGACCCGATTTCAGTTGCGGATTTTCGCTTAAGACAGGATATTTACGAATATAATCCAAACCTAGATGATGTAGATGATGATGAATCATTAGTATTTTTTGAAGCAACAGAACTTAACTTTTTAACAATTAAATTTAAAGAAGAAAATGAATTAGGACAGTGTCCCATCTACTCTGAGAACATAAAAATAGCGGATTCTTTAGAAGAATTTTTAATTAAAATGGACGAAAACCCTGATTATTATATTTAATCTTATTAATAATTGCTTTAAGGATTAGGACTTGAAGAATAGCTAATCGTGAATAACAAAAAGCTTATGTATAACTTGCATAGGCTTTTATAGTGTCTATTAACTCTTTTGTTTGTGTGTATTCATGCCAGCGTAAGAGCTAGAACAGGTTGATGAAATTTTTATACGGATAGGTAAAAAATAGGGAGAAACTGATGATACGACTTTAGCTGTAGTAGCTGACAAACTAGAATCAATTACACCGGTAATGCTTGGCATGGGTGGGATGATGTAATTCTTTTCTAAAAAACATCCATTTCTATATAGAAATGGATGTTTTTTAGAAAAGGAAATGAATTTCTGTAGAATTTTGTCGCTTTCTCTCTTGACCATATAGATACTTCATTGTTAGAATCTAGGAAGATAATATAAAACGATCCTTCATATATCCTCAATGATATGGTTTGAGAGTCTCTACCGGGTTACCGTAAACAACCTGACTATGAAGGCAGTGTGTCTTATATTTATAAAGAGCGGAGACTATCTTTCTTTATAAAGCCAGACCCCTGCCTTTTCTTTGTTATGAGACTAGAGGCGGAGGACTGGCTTTTTTTATTATATTAGTAATGCTTTTCGCCAAATTGGTGAAAATATTTATATACGAGAACTAACGTTGGGGTGATTATTTTGAAGAAGCAACACGATACAATTATCGTTTTAGATTTTGGAAGTCAATACAATCAGTTAATAGCACGTCGAATTCGTGAGTTCGGTGTATACAGTGAACTTCATCCACATACAATTACTGCAGAAGAAATTAAAGCAATGAATCCAAAAGGGATTATTTTCTCTGGTGGACCAAATAGCGTATACGGTGAAGGTGCATTACATTGTGATGAAAAAATCTTCGAACTAGGTTTACCGATCTTCGGTATCTGTTACGGTATGCAGCTTATGACACAACACTTCGGTGGTAAAGTAGAGCGTGCCAACCACCGTGAGTACGGAAAAGCTGTTCTTAAAGTAGAGAACGAATCAAAATTATATGCGAACCTTCCAGAAGAGCAAGTTGTATGGATGAGTCATGGCGACTTAGTAACTGGTTTACCTGAAGGATTCGTAGTAGACGCAACAAGTGAGTCTTGCCCAATTGCTGGTATGAGCAATGAAGCGAAAAACTTATACGGTGTACAATTCCATCCAGAAGTACGTCACTCTGAGCACGGTAACGATTTAATTAAAAACTTCGTATTCGGCGTATGTGGTTGTTCTGAAGGATGGAACATGGAGAACTTTATCGAAGTAGAATTAGAAAAGATCCGTGAAACTGTTGGAGACAAAAAAGTACTATGTGCACTTAGTGGCGGCGTAGACTCTTCTGTTGTAGCAGTATTAATTCATAAAGCAATCGGCGATCAGTTAACATGTATTTTCGTTGACCACGGTTTACTTCGTAAAGGTGAAGCAGAAGGCGTTATGAAAACATTTAGCGAAGGCTTCCATATGAACGTTATTAAAGTGGATGCACAAGAACGTTTCATGAACAAGTTAAAAGGTGTAGAAGATCCAGAACAAAAACGTAAAATCATCGGTAACGAATTCATTTACGTATTTGATGATGAAGCATCTAAATTACAAGGTATGGACTTCTTAGCACAAGGTACACTTTACACAGATATCGTTGAAAGTGGTACAGCAACTGCACAAACAATTAAATCTCACCATAACGTTGGTGGACTTCCAGAAGACATGCAGTTCAAATTAATTGAGCCTTTAAATACGTTATTTAAAGATGAAGTACGTGTATTAGGATCTGAACTAGGAATTCCTGATGAAATCGTATGGCGTCAACCATTCCCAGGTCCTGGTCTTGGTATTCGTGTATTAGGTGAAATCACAGAAGAGAAATTAGAAATCGTTCGTGAATCTGATGCGATTTTACGTGAAGAAATTATTAAAGCAGGATTAGACCGCGAAATCTGGCAATACTTCACGGCGCTTCCTGGTATGCGTAGCGTAGGTGTTATGGGTGACGAGCGTACTTATGATTACACAGTAGGTATCCGTGCAGTAACATCTATTGACGGTATGACAGCTGATTGGGCACGTATCCCTTGGGACGTACTAGAGAAAATCTCTGTACGTATCGTAAACGAAGTAAAACACGTTAACCGTATCGTGTATGATGTAACGAGTAAGCCACCAGCAACTATTGAGTGGGAATAGTATTGTAATAAAAAAGATCCATCTATCATTCATGAATAGATGGATCTTTTTGTTTTCGTTGTTAATACGAACGAAAATATAAAAAAATATAAAAATGTTCGCTTTTAAATTGACAAAAATACATTCAAGAGTTAATATGAGTATGTAATTCAAACGAAAAGTGAATATTATGCCGTCGTATAATATCGGGGATATGGCCCGAAAGTTTCTACCTAGCTACCGTAAATGGCTTGACTACGAGGCGTTTAGATAAAGATGAGGGGAAACTTGTCTTTATTCATAGAACGCTTCCATGTATATGCAATGGAAGCCTTTTTTATTTTTAATAGATAAAAGAGGGCTAGGGAGATTACGGCGAGTAATCATATAACGGGGGAAACGTAGGATGAAACGCTATTTTCAGTTTGATGAGCTCGGTACGAATTATAAGACTGAGTTCATAGCGGGGTTAACAACATTTCTATCTATGGCTTACGTACTATTTGTCAATCCTGCTACGCTGTCGCTTGGAAATGTTAAAGGGTTACCAGCAGGTACAGGGATGGATCCAGGTGCAGTATTCGTTGCTACGGCATTAGCGGCAGCAATCGGTTCGTTAATTATGGGTATTTTCGCGAAGTATCCAATTGCTTTAGCGCCAGGTATGGGAATTAACGCGTTCTTTGCTTATACAGCAGTGTTAACGATGGGTATTCCGTGGCAAACGGCCATTGCCGGAACATTAATGTCAGGTATTATCTTTATTATTCTTACTGCTTCAGGTATTCGTGAAAAAATCATTAATGCAATTCCATCGGAGTTAAAGTTTGCAGTAGCAGCAGGTATCGGATTGTTCATTGCATTCCTTGGATTCCAAAATGCTGGAATTATCGTGAAAAATGATGCTGTTCTTGTTGGGTTGGGGGACTTAACAAAGGGCACAACGTTACTAGCAATCTTCGGGGTTGTTACGACAATCATCTTCATGATTAAGAAAGTGAATGGTGCTGTATTTTACGGTATGATTCTTACAGCGATCTTAGGAGTGGCAACAGGATTAATTGATACTCCGAAAGCTGTAGTGGGAGCAATACCGAGTCTAGAACCAACGTTCGGCGTGGCGTTAACGCACTTCGGAGATATTTTTACAGTTCAAATGGGGATTGTTATTATAACGTTCTTCTTTATCGATTTCTTTGATACAGCAGGTACGCTTGTAGCGGTTGCGAATCAAGCTGGATTAATGAAGAACAATAAATTACCACGTGCAGGAAAAGCATTATTTGCAGATGCGATTGCGACTGTAATTGGTGCGATCTTGGGTACATCAACAACAACGTCTTACATTGAATCGTCTGCAGGGGTAGCAGCCGGAGGACGTTCTGGATTTACAGCAGTTGTAACAGCAGGATTCTTCTTACTGGCACTATTCTTCTCGCCATTACTAAGTGTTGTAACGCCAGCTGTAACGGCACCAGCTTTAATTATTGTAGGAATCTTGATGGTTTCTTCTTTAGGGGAAATTGATTGGAAGAAATTCGAGATTGCAGTGCCAGCATTCTTTACAATTATCTCTATGCCACTTACGTATAGTATCGCAACTGGGATTGCGATTGGATTTATCTTCTATCCAATTACAATGGTTGTGAGTGGTCGTCGTAAAGAGGTTCATCCGATTATGTATGTTATGGGAGTTTTATTCGTACTATATTTCATCTACGTTCGTAAATAAAAGGGGTTTTTTAAAAGGTCTAGACTTAAGGGGAGTCTAGACCTTTTTTGCGTCTTCAGAAAAACTTAAGGATTTCCGAGCGTTTTTCTTCAGAAGTTTTCCTATAATAGAAGTTAGGGATTAAAAAAGTAATGGGGGAGATATTGTGGCACACGAAACAATACTTGTCGTAGATGATGAAAAAGAAATTCGGAATTTAATTACAATCTATTTAAAGAATGAAGGATATAAAGTATTACAAGCAGGGGACGGAGAAGAAGGGCTACGTTTACTGGAAGAAAATGAAGTGCATCTAGTCGTATTAGATATTATGATGCCGAAAGTAGATGGTATTCATATGTGTATGAAAGTAAGAGAATCGAAAGAGATGCCTATTATTATGCTTTCTGCGAAAACGCAAGATATGGATAAGATTTTAGGATTAACAACAGGAGCAGATGATTACGTAACGAAGCCCTTTAATCCATTAGAGTTAATTGCACGAATTAAATCTCAGTTACGCCGTTATATGAAAATGAATGGTTTTGCTATTCAAAATGAGGACGAGCTAGAAATTGGAGAGATGAAAATAAATATCTCGACCCATAAAGTTATTGTAGAGGGAGAAGAAGTGAAACTAACCCCGAGGGAATTTTCAATTTTAGAATTGCTAGCTAGAAATCCAGGTATGGTGTTTAGTGCGGAGCAAATTTATGAAAAGGTGTGGAACGAACGATCTTTCCAGTCTGATAATACTGTAATGGTGCATATTCGAAAAGTACGTGAAAAGATTGAGGAGAATCCAAGGAAGCCTAGATATATAAAAACAGTATGGGGAGTGGGGTATAAGATTGAAAAAGATATTTAATCCGTTTACTTATGTTAGGAAAATTCGAGAGTTAATTGGGAAGATAATAAAGAGCGTGAAACGGAGTATAAGGATTCAACTTATTACGGCGTTTACTGCTTGTGCGTTATTAGGTCTCTTTGTATCAACGAAGATAGTAGCACCTATTTTTGAAGATGCTAGCCAGCATGCTGAGATTAATTATAGAGATGGTATGGAGCAAATTAATCGTAAAGCTCAAAGTACAGCGGAAATGATGGTTGCTGAAAATAAATTAGATGCTGTACAAAATATGATAGAACTAGAAAATGAGAATTTAGAGCAAGGGAATGATGCCTTTAAAATATTAGTTACTGACGAAAATGGTAAAGTTTTGTATAAAACGAAGCAAGCGCAAGAAGAACAAATTAATTTGCATAATACAATTCGTAATGCGACTTCATTTGCTATCAATTATTCAAATAATAATGATATTGAAAGATCAAGAAAAGAGTTTATTACATTCTCGCCTATTACAATTGAAGGTAAGAACTTATATATGTTTGTAAGCGGGATTCCTCAAGGGGAGGTAGTGTATTATAAAGTAGAAGGACCATTCCCATTTTTAATTGGTGTCCTTGTATTCATTTTCTCTTTCTTCTATATAACAAAGAGAAAGATGAAGCAGATTGAAGCAATGGCAGAAGGTGTAAAGGAAATAGAAAAAGGAAACTTAGCGTACCGCATTGAGAAGAAAGGTGAAGATGAGATTGCGTCTTTAACTGAGAATATTAATAATATGGCGGAAGAGCTTATGAATAATATAGAAAAAGAGCGTAAATTAGAAAAGCAGAAAAATGAGCTTATTACGAATGTATCTCATGATTTACGTACACCGCTGACTTCTATTATGGGTTACTTGCGATTACTTAGAGATTCTAAATATGAAAATCAAGAACAACATGATGAGTATACGAGAATTGCTTTTGCAAAGTCGGAGCAGCTAAAGAATTTAATAGAAGATTTATTTGAGTATACGAAGTTAACAAATGAACAAGTTGTATTAGAAAAACAAGAAGTTTGTATGAATGAGTTACTCGAGCAATTAATAGAAGAATTAGTACCGCAGGCGGAAGAGCATGGACTTACGTTTGTTAAGAAGTTTCCTGAGGAACGTGCTTATGCATCGATTGATTCGGAAAAGATGGTTCGTGTATTTGATAATTTACTAATGAATGCGATTAAGTATAGTAAAGATGATGGGGAGATAAAAGTTTCTCTTCAAAGGCAGCGCAGGGATATACAAATTGTAATTGCGAATCATAGTGAAGAGTTTACGAGAGAAGAGTTAGCGAATTTGTTTGAACGTTTCTATAAGAAGGATCAATCTCGAAGTAGAGTAACAGAAGGTTCTGGACTCGGGCTTGCGATTGCGAAAAGTATTGTTGAGTTACAAGGTGGTAGTATTCGAGCTGAATATGAGGAGGGTATTATTCGATTTATCGTCTCTTTACCTATTATAGAAAAATAATAAACGATAGCGTGCTACATGATAAAAAGGCTTATTTTAAAAAGAAATAAGTCTTTTTATATTTTTTTAGAAAAACATATTGACGATTAGAGTCTAGAGGTGTAGTATTATACGAGTCGCTGATGAAAACAACGTCGAAAGCGGCAATCGAAATGAAAAACTTAGTTGACATTACAAAATAGAAATGTTAACATAAGGAAGTCGCAAGTGAGCGACCAAGTAGTTCTTTGAAAACTGAACGAAACAAACAACGTGAAACGTCA
>NZ_PCOB01000039.1:0-24049 GCF_002975115.1 Bacillus sp. MYb78 | reverse complement strand
GAAAATGTACATATTTATTCAAGCGTTAATGTACATATTTAAGTTAGCATTTATACACCAAAACGTTTCATTCCATCTGTTAGCAAAATAAACAAAATGAGTGACTTCCATTTCCCACCGATTATTTGTAATGTTGCTATTACCCCTTTTAACTTCGGTTCTTGTAAATCCATTTTTCTCACCTCTCCTCAGATATCATAAAGTGAAACTTTAATCAGTGGGGGTTTTGTTCATCCCACACTGATTATTAGTTGAACCAATCGAGCTTTTACGGGCAATTGATCTCTTACCTAACTTCCTTGCATTTTCCTAACTTTGAGGTGAGAGTTTTACTGCCCGTTAATGCGGGATAAACCATATTTAGAAATTTTTCCTATTACTTATCCGCATGTATAGCGATTAGTACGAAATTTGCGACTATGTACATATAAAGTGCGTACTTTTCACTTGCTCCCTTTTAGCGAATAATAAAAGCATAGCACAGTTAGTTATATTCTAAATTTTTTATTAAAGGAGTGGCTAAAATATGTCTATTACTACATTAAAAAATAGCCGTATTGTTATCATTGGCGGGAGTTCTGGTATTGGATTAGCAACAGCAACACAAGCAATTAAACAAGGTGCACATGTTATTATTGCCGGACGCTCGGAAGAAAAATTAAAAGTTGCTCGAGAAGTAATAAATAACAATCATCTTCAAACTTATATATTGGATAATCAAAATAAAGAGCAATTACAAAATTTTTTCAAGACAGTTGGGAACTTTGATCATTTATTCACACCGGGAGCCTCTTATACACTTGGACCAATTACCTCTACAGAGGAAATTGCTGAAAGTAGCTTCATCGGAAAGTTTTGGCCTCAATATTATGCCGTAAAATATGCAATTCCTTTTCTTTCAAACTCTGGATCGATTGTGTTAATGTCTGGTGCATTTAGTCAAAGACCACTTAAAGGCGCACCTGCTTATGGAGCTTGCAATGGTGCTATTGAAAGTTTAGGGAAGGCTTTAGCTGTGGAATTAGCTCCTATTAGAGTTAATGTGGTTTCTCCTGGAACAATACAAAAAGAAAATGAACAAAACGAAAATAGACTAGCTGCTTATGAATCTTATAAATCTCTTTCTCTTGTAAAAAGGCCTGGCCATAATAATGAAATTGCACATACTGTTCTATATTTAATGCAAAATAGTTTTACTACGGGTAATGTATTATTTCCAGATGGAGGGTACACATATCATTAAATTATTTAAGACAGAAGCCCCTTATTACGATGGTTTTTGTTGCTCATTTAAACATTGCTGAAATTTCCAAATAGATGATTACATTACTTTAGTACCAACTGGTTGGTTTTTAGATGATTCATTACAATCCGCTCATTTTGTACATTTGCAAATAAAATTGTGCTAGTAGTTGACGAATCGAATCTCGAAGTAATTTGTCTTGATATTTATGGATAAGTTTATAAAGAAAAAAGGCATATAATTAATGCCTTTTTTCTTTATCATCATTTAACTGGATAACAAACTTCTGTAACCCACTTATTAGGATCCGATTCCATCGCTGGGCTCACATGATAAATATTAAACATCGGGCCTGCTAATTTGTAACCTTCCGTCTCAATCCATTTTGCCGCAGCCTCATTTACAGCTGTCATCTGTTCATAACTTCCATTAACTGTTATAGAAACTACATTGGTTGATTCCATATTTTTAAATGTAACGTCTTTTGTATTTTCGTGCTTACCTAGAATACTTAGCTGTATTTCTATATCTACATCATTTTCTTTGTATTCACGATCATGGAAAACCGCAATACTATAACTCGGTTGGGCAATACTAATATTTTTCATTTGAATTTCTTGCATTAATACACTCCATAAATCACCTTCGCAATTATACGATGGAATAATCTTTCTAACACTAGCTACAGTTCTTTCTGGAATTTCTTTTATTGAAACATGATAATTCATCTCAACAACATCCTCTCTCATCGTTTTCATTGAGTCTTCGAGGAGACGTAATTGTTTTTGGAGGTTATTCATGTCTTCTTTAATTTGAGCACTACGATTTAAAAATTGCTCTTTTATGCTATCTATATTATCGCATTCTATTATTTCTTTGATGGTAGCAATATTAAACCCCATAGCTTTTAATGTTTGAATTTGATTTACCTTTTTTAATTGGTCAGCTGAATAAAATCGATATCCACTCTGCTCATCGACTTTTACTGGTTGTAATAATTCCACTTTATCGTAGTGTCTCAACATACGTATACTAATGGAAGATAGTTTCGAAAAATCCCCTATTTTAAACATGATTTCCTCCTATAAGTTACATCTACTTTGAAGCTCAACTTCATCATAAACAATGACATTATGTGAGGGTCAACTATTTTTAACGATTTAAATAACAATTTAACATGTTATATTTATATAATTAAAAACCTATATTCCTGTTTTTATGACTACTGCAATTGACAATCCATCACTAGTTATTTTTCTCAAGACATTCATAAACCGCCATCATATCTCGTTTATCCAACTCACGAATACGATTAAAAATTGGTATTTGCCCAACAGCTTCTGTTAATAAGCTTTCATTCACAACATCACTTACTTTTCCAGTTAACCACGTTTGTACATCCACGCCCTCGACAACTTCTTTTAACCCTTCGTCATTAATACCACTTGCATTACAAGTTACACATGGAATTGTTAGTTTAAAGACACCATCATGTAGATTATCTTCGGTTATCACTTTCTTACCTTTACAAAATGGACATGGATTACTTTTTTTAATTTTATTAATTTGGGTAACTAATTTTTTGTATCCAAACGCTTCGTATACATACGTAAGTTTTTTATATTTACCATTTGTGAAATATTTATTTATAATGTTTTCTCTCGTTTCATAAACATTAGGGAAATCACAAACAGTTACTTGATTATTAACACTAATGGATTCGATATTTCCTTTTATTTCACCCCAGAATGGTAAAACATTTTGTAACACCATTTCATAGTTTGAAAAGCTTGCTTGTTCTAATTCAAACATTTTCAATGCAACTTGTGCTTTTCTTGGCAATAAAGAAACATCTTCTGTCAATACCATATCGCCACCAACAATAGACTTCAATTTAACAAGTGCCGGTAAATCACCAACTGTTTTCAATACTTCATTAATAGGCTGATTGATTATTTCACGAATATCTACGTTACCAAATTTAAGTGGTTTATGATGATTTAAAACCGTCCCCTCACAAATTGGACATTTCATCATTTTTTTTGAACTCTTAATTTCTTCTTTAATAGGTGCTTTTGAAATAACAATATATCCACCAATAATTGTATTAAACCCTACCCATGTTCTGCGTGTCTTTCCTTTTTTATCATAAAATGATTTTTCAAAATACCCGTACCAAAACGTATGCTTTTCTTCTTCTGACATATCATTATAGCTCTTTGACAAATCGTGACCAAGCTCATTTTTTATTTCGTCGAATAGAAATTCTATTTTTTCATGCTGATAAAATTTTAATACCTTCATGATTTCTGGATCGAATAGCCCATCCCAAAATGGAACACTTTTATCTTGAATGGCAATATCTTTATCAAAAACTTCAATTTGAAGACGTCCAGAACAAGATGGACAATGATTGTCCTGTGAATAGAAATCAAAACTTCTCGTATCTTTATTAATTGGATGAGCAGCTACAATATGATTAATTAATCCACCAATCTCATATAAGAAGCTAAATTGACTATATAAATGTCTTTCAAGATCAATAGCAATAACAGGTGCGATTGTATCAGATTCATATTCACCATAAATTAACCTAGCCATTGATGATAAACTTTTTAAAATACCGCCCTTATAAACGTTTTCGGCATTTTTAAAATAGTTAATATGATTCCCTTCTAAATAGTGAACTCCTTTTTTCTGCTTAAGCATTGAAGAGATGTTTATTTTCTCTGTGCTATTCACATTACTTTTTTGACGATAGTAATCCTCATGATTAACAACATCCAAATGCTCTACAGATTCATTCTGCCTTTTTCCAAAATCAACTATATAATCAGAGCTTTCTAACATGTAACGATTATGCTCAATCATAATGATTGAAACTGATTCATCTTGCAGAATACCTCTAATACTATCGATAAATTGATTTAAAATATTTTGTGATAAACCTTTTGAAGGCTCATCAAAAATGAATAATGTATGTGGATTTCTAGTGTTTGCAAATAATTCCGAAACTAAATGAACACATTGAAACTCACCTGTCGATAATGTTTGTGTTTTTCTCTCTAATGTTAAATAGCCAAGCCCTAATTTAATTAGTAGGCTCAAACGTTTATAAGCGATATCTTCATTTGGAAGTTCATCAATAATATCCTCAATCGAGCGCTCAAAAATATCATCAATGTCTTCACTATACTTTGTCAGTTTCTTTTTAATATCTAGGAAAGTTGCTACAGTTGATCGACTTGTAATTGATTGATTTCGGTCTTGTCCTACCATAACTAATTTATCTTTTGGATATCGTTTCAAAAAATCTGTAGCTAGGCATTCATTGACAAGTGTAGATTTCCCACATCCCGATTCTCCTGTAACTGTTACAAGCCTGTTTTTAGGAATTTGAAACTCAGCCATTTGGATATTACGGCAATATAAATCATAGAATGTATAATATTCTGTTGGTATTTCTTTATTTCGATCCCACAGTATTGACTTTGGTCTTGGTGATTCTTCCACAATTTTCCCGCCATATTTTCCGCTACCAGGTCCAAAGAACAATTGCTCATCAGTTGTATCTAGTACTGTATCTGAATGATCAATAAGCCAAATTTGATTTTTACGCCCTAGTCGTTTAATTTCTTCTAAAATTTGTAATAAAGTTTCATGATCAAGTCCAACTGAAATCTCATCAATAATAATTACAGCATTTTCACTTACTGCCATGAATTCAGCCAAATAAAGTCGTGTTAACTCTCCACCTGACAACGTACCCATAATTCGATTTAATGTTAAATAACCAATGTTCATATTAATAATATTTTGCAGTATATGCTGTTTTTCTTCACTAATATTTAATTCTTTTGCTAGTGAAAGAATAGATTCAATACTTAAATCATTAATATTTGAGATTGAATGTGGCTTGTCCAACAAATCAATTTCATGTTGTTCAATTTCTTCACTATAACGTTTTCCCTTACATTTTTTACACTCAACATTTTTTGTAGTACCACGGCCTTTACAACCAGTACACCAGCCTAATTGATTATTAAATGAAAAGACCTCTGGAGAAAGATTAAAAACTTCAGCAAGTTTTTCCCGAATCTCTGTAAAAACACCAGTATGAGTACCAATCGTTGAACGCGGATTAGACGAAATCGATGATTTTCCTAGAAAAAGTACTAAAGGCATTTCTTCCATCTTAATGGCACTAAAATTTGTTTCCATAATGTTAGGAAATAAATATTGATATTCAGCCTTTGGTAATAAAGAAACTAATCGTTTTTTTGACTCTTCACCAATTGTTTGGCAAAAAGTTGTTTTACCCGATCCAGATAACCCAGCAATTCCAAACGATTTATTAAACGGTATAGTTGCATCTAATTTATTTATGTTATTAGCAATTAATTGATTTACTTTCATATTAACCTCTATTCTTATTTATTCACAAAAGCATTTTTAAAATATAATAATTACATAATGAATATTACCTGTTATGCAATTATCCTCTCACTTCATGAATCTTATCCTTGTATATTTCAAACCATTGTTGCCATTCATCTTTAGAAAATTCTTTCTCTTCTCCTTTTAAAACGTAAGAAAAAAGATTTAAACAAATATGCCAACCAGCTATATCTCTCGGTGTATGATCTGTTAATTCATGAATGTACTCTTTAAGAAGTAACAAAGTACCATTCTCCTCTTTATGTATTTCAAATCGGACACGGTCTTTATCCCAAGTAAATTCAAGTACTGAGTTTAGTTCATATTCTAAAATATCAATGTTTATGAATGAACCGTCCATCATGTCGAACTTTATTATTCCACCAGTTTTAAGGCTTTCAATCTGTAAATTGGACATCCATTTTTTCAGCTTACTGTTTTCTGTTAATACAGACCAAACTTCCTCTACCGTATATGGAAATTCGCGTTCAAATTTTACAATATATCCATCAGTTAGTTTTCCAATTTCAGCTATCATTTTGATTGCCTCCTTATATAGAATGTATGTTCTCACTTCATTTTACACGAATATAAATATAAAATAAATATTTATGACAACGAAGTGTTAATTTAAAGTGAATGGTGCTGAGAAAAACTTAAATATTTTCTAAATCGAGTTATATAATATTGAAAATTAAATATAGATTTACGTACAAATAAAAAAAGCCGCATTTGCGACTTATGAAATCATAGGATTAAATCCTGTTTTTGTGGAATGATTAATGATTAACGCTTAATCGCATCGACAATTAGCGATGGAAAACCAAGTTTATCGCCTTTATTTCTAGAATCATACCTTTTCGAACGGAAAATAACACCGTCGTTTGCATCCCATTCGTTGTAATAAAACCGACCATTTTCATCACAATATTCAAGTAAAACTACCTCGAATCCAGCAGTTTCAAACATTTTCGTTAATGTTATATAATTATGAACGATTTTATGACTTGCTGCTGGATGATCTTTCGGACCGGGTCCCCCTATTTGAACTATATTTTGATATGCCTCATCCTGAAAGAATGCATCAGGGACTCCGCACCGAATATGACCAGATGGTTTTAAAAATTCATAACAAATTTCAGCTTCTCTTACACCTTCTTCAAAAGTAAGGTGTTCCCATACATGCTCAGCTAAAATAGCTGAAATAGAGTTGTATTCAAATCTTCCTTCCCACGTAGCTTTATCTAGTAAGTTAAGTTCATCTTCTTGCGTTTGAATCCAACCTGGATTATTATTAAACACTCCAGCTCCGACAACTACTTTAATTTCGTCTTGTTTTATCGCCACCATGTTCACCTCTTAAATATTTTAATTCATTAATATATTCTATGTTTACTATTATCCTTCCTCCTTCAAAATTTAGTAACATGCGTCCAGTACAATACCGAACTCATGTCCTAAAAACTCTCTAACGCAACGATCTGTCTAACTCTATAAAATTAGTTCATAATATACGATTTTTCTTACAGAAATATAGCACACCAAACATTAGCATAATACCAATTACGTAAAAAATTGTTGTTCCGCTCCCACCAGTATTAGGAATTACCCAATTATTCTTCGTATTTTTCACTGTTATTTTTTGTGTCTTTACTGCTTCTGTAATTTCTATTTCTATTGGATCTCTAAGTAACGTGTATCCGTTCGGTGCTTTCATTTCTTTAATCGTATACTTTCCAATTGCTAATTGGTTGGAAATTACCTTTCCTTTTTCATCCGTTATTAATCTACTAACTTCTTTCCCTTCTTTATCTAACACTTGAAATACAGCGCCTTTTAGCTTTAATTCACTATCCTTATCATCAACTTTTTCAATTTCAAATTGCCCAGTCGGATTTGGCAATTTCTTATTTCCTATTTTAATTTCTACTACTGTATCTTTTTCTATTTTTACAGCTATTTTATCTTTTAATAATTCATAACCTTTAGGCGCTTCTATTTCCACTACGATATAGTTTCCTATTGGTAAGTCTTTTGATATTACTTCTCCTTCTTCATTTGTTACTAGTTCTCCAACTATTTTTCCTTTTGAATCTTCAATTTTAAACTTTGCTCCTGCTAGCTTTTTATTTTTATCACTTATGTCTACTTTCACAAGCTTCATTTTCCCCATTGGATCTGGCAATTTCTTATTTCCTATTTTAATTTCTACTACTGCATCTTTTTCTATTTTTACAGTTATTTTTTCTTTTAATAATTCGTAACCTTTAGGTGCTTCTACTTCCACTAAGGTATAGTTTCCTATTGGTAAGTCCTTTGATATCATTTCTCCTTTTTCATCTGTTATTAACTCTCCAACTACTTTTCCTTTTGAATCTTCTATATGAAACTTTGCTCCCACCAATTTTTTATTATCATTATTACTATCAACTTTTTTTATTTTTACTTTTCCAGTACTAGGCTTGTTCCAATGTTGCCAGTTAAATTTAAAATTGTGAAATTCAAATCCACCAGTTTGTTGTACCGCGCCGACAAATGCTTGTCCATTAATCGAGCCGCCTTTTGTTTCTAATACAGCATTTGGGGCAAACACACTCCCAACGACACCATATCCCTCTGTTGTAATTTTTTTCGCATTTGGAAAAACCCAAATCACTTTCCCGTATAGCTCAGTAAACGGGGAATTAGGAGAATATGGTTGTGATGTAGGAACTATATCTGTAGCCCTTCCAATATTGTTCGTGTCATATAGAATAGACCCATTTTTAAATGTAACCTCTGTTACATCCGAATACATAACAATAAAATCTTTGTCCTTAGCATTTGGTAAAAATACATCTCTTATATCTAAATTAATTTCCCCTGTCAATTCTGATGAAACATAAATATTAGGATTGTTTATATCTTTTCCGATTCCATGACTCATATTTGGAATTGGGGTATTCGTTTTATATTGACCTGCATTTTTACTGACTTGGTTCACTATATTGCGAAATTCATTAAATTTCGCGTCAATTTCTAGTTTTTCTTTATAAACGATACGATCATAAGAGGATTGTATGATGCGATCTGGATCACTCTCTTTTGTCATTACGACTATTCCGTTTTGAATGATAAAAGATTCTTCTCTTGATTTCTTAAATTTTCCAGACAATAACAAGGACGGATATCCCTCATCAACCCATTTTTCACCTACTATATTAGATGTTCCCGCTGCAGCACCTACAATCGTATACCCCGATGCATCCATATCACCTTGAACTGCAATTGCTCCTTCAATGTCGCCACCTATTGCTTTATGGTTACCAAAGACAACAGCATTATAACGCGATATATCACCTAGACCTTCTAAGTTTGTCGTGGATCCATATGCTTCTTTTGGTACATATACGACAAAACTTACACTTAACATTAACAAAACAATAAAATGAATACTTACCAGCTTTAATCGTAGCCTCAATTCCTTTGTTCCCACCTTTATCGTATTTTTTCTATAGTCGAATAAAATGACATATTCATCAATGAGGATTTACTTCATCCCTTATATACTTTCTTTACTTATCTCTGAATTTCCGGTCCCACTTCCCATTAATGCAGGATAAATAAATATATTCTATCGAGTTAACCTTTTCTTATAAATTACGACTAGAAACACACATAACAATAGGATTGGAACTATTACAGTCCACTTATTAAATATAAATATCTCTGTACTCACTTTTTGTTTTTCTTTCTCGTTTAACTCCACACGCACACCTCGAACTAGCAACCTATTGGTGTTTACTCCATAAGGCGTACACGTAATTAAAGTTGTATAGTCTTTATTTTCTACAATTTGTAGATCGTCCGTTTCGTGTGGTAACACTACTTTAATTTGATCTACTTTATAAGCAAGAACTTTGTCTAAAGAATGAATATAAAAAAGATCTCCTTCACTCAACTTATCTAAATCTGTAAATAATTTTGCTGATGGTAAACCACGATGCCCTGTTAAAATAGTGTGCGTATTTTCTCCACCTATCGGGAGCGAAGAAAAATCTAAATGACCTATCCCGCGGCTCAATACTTCCTCAGATGTCCCTTGATAGATTGGCAGTTTTATATTAATTTTCGATATTTCAATATACCCCATTACATCTCCTAAATTTAACGCATCAGCATATGCTTGATGATTACTTTTTTTTTCAGAAAATGGATCAGTAAATGTTTTCGTGGAAGTGTGAACTTGTTTATTATATTCGGCTGCTTCTTTTTCCCTACGTTCGACTTCTTTCTTTTGTAATGCTTTGATATTCTTATCGTAAGAGCTAATCTCAGAATAATGTGCACGAGTCGCCAACCAATTACTAATAGTAGGATATAAAAAAACACCTAATCCAAATAAAAAAATACCTCCCAAAACAAGATTTCGTTTCATATTTCCACCTCTGTATATGCTTAAATATCGAAAAGAGGGAAGCATTTTGCTTCTCCCCTTTTCCCATAGTTACATGTTCCTAAAATCTTAATTATTAGCAGACTTTTTTCTAAAGAAAACAAATGCCGCTGTAACCATTAACGTAAGACCTATTACAGTAAAAAGAGTCGTTCCTATGCCACCCGTTACCGGAAGAACCCATCCACTTTTATTATTTTCAATCGTTAATTTAACCGTTTGATTATTTTCGCTAATCTTTACATCAATGGGATCTTTTAATAATTGATAAGAAGCTTTTGTACCATCTTCTTTTGTATATGTTGGAGCTTTCGTTTCGAAAATTTGATAGTCTCCATATGGAATGTTAGACCATTTAATAACACCATTTTCATCTGATACACCTGTTACTTCTTTTCCTGCTACAACAACTATTTTTCCATTTTTATCTTTAAGTACAAACTCTGCACCTTTTAATTTATTCTTATTAGCACCATCAATTTTTGTTAACTCAATTATTCCAGTTGTTGGAACAACAACTACAGGTTTAGATTCCTTTTCTCCAATTACATCATTTTTATTTGTAAAATCAATTTTTGCTGTATTTAAAATTTCCGAACCAGATGGTACTCCTTCTTTTACTTGAGATTTAATTTGCAAATGAAATTCTTTTTTACCATCTAATTTTGTGAAATCTTTTACTGTAGCTGTTACTTTTTGACCTTCTATAGCTATCTCTACAATGCTTGTATTTACTTCTGCTCCATCAATTTTCACGATTGGCTTTCCTTGAATCACTAAACGATTATCCAAAGTATCTGTTACCACATATTTTTTGTATTCCTTAATGTCTTCTGGAATTAATGTTTTAATATCATAATTATAATTAGTTAACGGATTGATTGGTAACGCTTCCGATTTTCCGTTAATCTTTTTATCAATTGTTGGTTCTTCATAGTTTTTCACTTCTAATTTAACTACTGTACCAGAAGTAATAGTTCCATCTTCATTAATTGTTCCGGAGTTCTTAACAAAAAACTCACGTTTAGTTGGATCTATTACATAGCCTTTCGGAGCTTTTGTTTCTTGGAAATAGTATTCTCCATACTCCAATCCTTGCACGCGAATATGACCATTAGCATCTGTTACTAACTCTTTTTTCACTTCTGTACCGTCTTTTTTAAATAAAGAGAATACTGCACCTGCTAATGCTTTTTCATTTACACCAGTTTTTATTAAATCAACTGCACCACGTTTAACCTCATTTTTAGGATACATGTGAACATCATAGTTTAGCACCTTACCCTCTTTATTCGTTAATGGGATATCCACTGTATACGTATTGGGATTTAGATTAACATGTGGAGGTCCTGCCACTTCTTTCACCTCATAACGTCCTAGCGGAAGATCTTTTAATACAGCTTGTCCGTTATCATCTGTTACTACTTGATTTGGAGTGGCTCCCATTACAGGTTTCACGTCTTCTTTTACGATTTTCCCATCGTTTGAAATTTTTTCAAAAGAAGCAACCCTTTTTACTTCAAACGTTACACCTTTTAATGGTTTCGCATCTTTTGGCACCTCTTGATTTGCAGAACCGTCACCTTCTAGTCCCTGCGCTCCATCTTTTTCTTGTTCATACTTATGAATCGTTAAAGTACCTTTAGATGGTGAATCCGCCTTTACTAATACACTAGACCATGTAGAAAATGTTAAGAAAAACACTAAAAGCACACTAAATATTTTTTTCATTTCTCTTATCCCCTTTACTACTTCTATCATTTTAAAAATCTCTTTATTACTATTACCTTCTTAAAAGCAATAGTGTGCCAAGTATCAGATTTAAACGAATAACATAAAACATAGTCGTCCAACAATCCATTGTTTACAATCACTTATTCACTTTTCTTATCTTCTATTATTACGTTGTCTCTCCACATGATATATGTAATTTTCTCCCCTAAATTACACTTATATCCCTATTTCAAGAATCATTACATTTGTTACATAATAGCTTTCACTACTAATTTCGACTAGTCACTTACTGTCAATCTATTAATTTCTCACTTCCTATCCCTATTTAAAATCCAATCTTAATCATTTTTTAATACATATAAGTAATAACCAACAAATAAGTGTGACGATTCATATTTTACGCTACTGTCCAAAACTATTACCTGTATATTCGAATAATATGTGCTATTCATGTTAAATTATGGTATTATTCTTAGAAGTTTATAACTTTTATTTATATTTTTTATTAATAAAGGTTTTCCGTTTCTACTTATGAAAAAAGGAATATATGTTTATTTAACTATTACGCATAACTGTAAGGAGGAAGAATATGACTAAAAAGCTCAGTCTAGTTGAGATAGAGTACATTTGCAATATGTTTTTCCAATCTTTTGAAATTCCAGTTTGTTTTTTAGATTGTAACAAAAATATTCTTTTAGAATTCACATCAAAAAATGATTCACACTCGTTCTATACATCAAAAATAGAACAGTTACATGTGCTTTTTCAGAGAAATGATACATATAATTCCCCCATCTTCAGAACTCACGAACATCTAGGGCACTTTATTTTAATTCACATAAAGAGCGATTATATGGTGAACGGTACTGTTATTATTGGGCCCTTGGCACATGTAAATTTTTCTACAAGTAAAGCGGATAGTAAACTTAATTTTATTCCAAATTATAAAAGAACAAGAGACCATTATTTTTCATTGTCAGTCAAAGATCAAAATTTCTTTGTAAATATAGCAATATTGTTCTATAACATTCTCTATAAAAAAAATTCAGATGTAAGCACATTTTCAAATAACAGTGACTCACTTCATATAAGTCATAGCAGAATCTTAAACGAAGATGTATATATTTCAATGCAAAAAGACGAATCCATTTATCATAATTTATATATAGAGCAGCAACTACTTGGTTCTATAGAAAACGGGGATAAAGAAACCGTACTCAAATATTATTACGAATTCCAACAAGAGACTCTTTCATCTTTATCTTCATTCCATCAATTAAGACGTCATAAAAACATTTGTATTTCATCCATCACGCTCGCTACTAGATATGCGATAAAAGGGGGACTTCCATCTGGGATTGCTTACAAAATTTATGATTTACATATTCAAAGAACAGAAGATTTAAAAGACAAAGAATCTGTTTGGGATTTATTAAAAAATGCTTTTTGTACCTTTGCAGACCGTGTAAAGGCACAAAAAACACAGCAACATTCACAGACTATCGCTATTTGCAAAAACTACATTTTTAAAAACATTTACAATCCAATATCTGTTAAACAACTTGCTAAATTTGCAAATGTGAATTCAGATTATTTATCTATATTATTTAAAAAAGAAGTCGGTATTTCATTAATTGAGTACATTCAACGTGAACGAATCGAAGAAGCAAAGAAATTATTAACTTTCACCACCTATCCCTTATCAGACATATGCGCTTCGCTTAATTTTAGCGATCAAAGTTATTTCACTAAAATTTTTAAAAAATTCACCCATGAAACACCTGGTAAATACCGAAAATCTCATGTTGTCATTTAGAGTGACACTTCCATTAAAACAAAGTGTTTTCAGTAACTTATCAATGGCAAATTAGAAGTACTCCTATATTCATGAGCTATAGGATTTATGCTATTTTCAAATCAAAAAACACGTTACTATTCTCATTAAAATAAAAGAATAGTAACGTGTTTTATATGTAATATAGTTCTGTAGACAGAATAGTATCCAACTGCAAATTTTTATAAAAGCCAAATGTACCGCTTAACTATTAAAATCTTAATAAGTAAAAAATCCATATTCCGTTTTATTTACTTTCTACTTTATTTCTTTTGAATACTCAACTCTTTTCTTCAAACGAATAATCCCTACTATTATTTTTGTATCTTTCTAAATTTGCGAATCAAAGTGAGTACTGTACCTGCAATAATCATCAATATGCCGATTGCTGCACTGTTAGTTGTACTTACACCCGTCTTTGGCAGCTCCTTATATGTATATTCTTTTTTATCGGTATTACTGTTATTTGAGATATTATTGTTATTTGTCTTATTAGCAAGACCATTAGGTTTGCTAGTTTCTTTATCTTTCACTAATACTTTTTGTATTGTATTTACCTCATTACCCACGGAATCTCTTACACTATATATTATTTCATAAGTACCAGCTTTAGTTGTATCTATAGTTCCTTCATACGCTACTTTAGAAGTAAGGTCACCGTCTTCTTTGTCAGTAGCTGATACTCCTACCAACGGATCAAATTGATCACCCTCAGTAATTGAAGTTGTAGCAGGTACTTTTAGTATTGGTTTATCATTTTTAACTTCTTCTCTAACTTTGACCGTTACAGTTTGCTTCGCCGTTACTTCATGACCTTTAGAATCTGTAACCGTGTACGTTAATATGTAAGTACCGGCTTTAGATGTATCTACTTCACCATCAACTTTGATTTCAGAAGTGAGATCACCGTCTTCTTTATCGATAGCTAATACTTCTGCCATTGGAACAAATGAATCTCCTACATGAATTGTCGCTCCAACAGGCACTGTTAATTTAGGTTCTAAATCTGATGTTTCTCCATTTTTCTCTACAATTACAGTCTGTCTAGCCGTTGTATTTCTCCCTTGGGAATCAACGACCAAGTATTCCACAATGTATGTACCTGGTTTTGAAGTATCTACATCGCCTTTATGCTTTACTTTATTTGTTAAATCACCATCTTCTTTATCAACAGCTTTTACATTTCTCATTGGATCAAACGTATCACCTACACGTAGTGTAATGGTAATCGGTACAGTTAACTCTGGAGCTTGGTTTTCTACTGTTTTTTCGTTTTCTTTCACTGTTCCTGTAATTTTTGCCGCATCAAAAGCATTTTGGATTGCTTGAACTTCAATTGAGTTCGTTCCATATTTATTAGTTGCAACTGTAAGGCATGCCAATCTCAATTCAGAGAAATCAGAAGTCATGTTTAATTCATCAGTATTTGCATAATAGAAAATATCAAACATTTTATCTTCACCAATACCATTTACATTTACGCCGTTATGAGTACCACCTTGTGCAATTAAATACGCAACTTTATTAATAATACTTGAGTTAAAATGAACGCCTCCATAATCCTCTCCATTTAAATCATTATATTTACTATAATCATCAGGATACGGTAGTCCTTCTGAAAAATTAATTGCAGTTGGATTTTTCATATTACGAAAAATCGATCCCGTTTGTTCTCCTATTGTCCAGTTAAATTCTCCCTTATTTATGTATTTCTCTATAGCCGTTCCCATAATATCAGATAATGCCTCGTTAATCGCCCCAGATTCTCCTGAAAATTCAAGGTTAGATTCGCTAGATGTAACCGCATGTGTAAATTCATGACCCGCTATGTCGAACGCTTTTACCATTGGATCTCCATATAAAAGCATACTAATGTTATTAATATTAGTACTAAATGCATTCTCCCAATTTTCAGGATCATTTGTTCCTCCGGAATCCCATGCATGTACCACTGAAACTACTTTTTTCCCTTTATTATCAAAACTATTACGTTTATATTTTTCTTTATAAAAATCATATACCTTTGTTGCTAAGAAATGAGCGCTTACCGCCTTTGGATCATTAAATGTCGTTGAAGCGCTAGTTGTTAGTATACCAGGATAATAACTTTCTTCATTTGTAATATCTCTATACTTTACATCATATGTCTCAATTCCTTGTCCTCTTGTGTAATCAGCAAGCGCATAATTCCCACTGGTCTGTTTAGAAATACCAAATGTACGAGTTACGCCTAAATCATCTTTTCCTGTTCCAGTTAATGATGTGAAATTGCTAGTTTTATTTTCCTTAACGGATTGAACATACTCTTCACTTATTTTCAAACTTGATTCTTGTACCATATCTTTTAACATTTCACCATTATGAGCATTCACTAAATAAGTTCCAGATACATAATTTGGTGTTGTAGCAGCAAATGTAACTTGATATGCATTGCTAGCCTGCCCATGATTTTCATCAACAAAAATAACCGTCTTAACTTCTGGTTCAGAAATAAATTTAGTGTCATTTCCGTACTTTTTATAAATATATTGTTTCGCTTCTTCTTTTGATAAATTAATAGGTTTCTTTAAATCTTCTTGTGTTAAATTTTGTGCGCTAGCTCCTGAAATGCTTTTAATAATACCTTTTTTATCTACGTGAGCAGTCAACTGGTGGCCATACACTTCTTTTCCTTCATATATTTGTTGCATGCGCACCAGTGTAGTTCCATCATAAGAACCACGTTTTTGAAGAACCTTGTAATCTACTCCTGTTTCTGCACTAACTTGTTTTGGAGACAAAGCATGCTCCGTATTTTCCTTAAGTGCATCCTTCACTACATTCTCTGGCGTTTTTTTTGATGGTTGTGTAAGATCACCTGTACGGAACGAATCCTCTTGAATTTCAACTTGCATTTGACCAGGTTCCTCTGCATGACCTACTCCATATGGTGTTACACTTGTTAAAACGAATCCTGTTGTTAATGCAACTATAGCTATTTCTTTTTTATTTCCCATGATATTTACCTCGTATAAATTTCTATTATTTATATGAAACTGCTAAAATGTATACAATCTATTCCTAACATAAAAAGATGACTTTTGTAATCTACAAAAGCCACCTCTTCAATATGTAATATCCCTAAAATGTTTTTAATACATAATTTCTATACAAAAAGAAAAAAGCATTCATTAACGAGCATTTTGCAATACTTTTATTAGGTCATTTATATTTTCAACTTTCTGCTGAAACTGATCAAGTCTGCTATGTAGCGATGAAGGATTTTTATCTTCAGTTGAAATAACTTGTTTTAATTCGTTTTCTAATTTATCATACATATCAAAGAAATTATCAAATTCTACACTTACAAGCTCTTCATTTTCGCGATAGAATCTTTTTGCTTCTATATAAGTCATATATGATTTATTTAAAAATCCTAATGAAATTAAATATTTAGAAGTGTTTTCTTGATAAATAGCAATATCACATGCCATTTTAATATCAGAATAAGTCTTTTGAACGAGACAATGCAATTCAAAAATCTTAAACTTTAATCCATTATTCATTTCATCCCCTCCCATCGTATCTATTCTACATAAAATTAGAATATTATACAAAGAAAATTATTAGTATGAAATTGACAATTAAAAAAATAACTTAAGGATAAACAAACTCCCTCGCATTATAAATTATAGTTACGGAGCATTTACCAACATAACAGCAAAATAAAAAGCAAAAAGAATAAATCTTTCCGCTCTTAGAGTAATAAATACATTTCATATTGTGCTAAAGAATTCTTTTCAAATCTACATTTCTTTAAAAAACCCTCCAGTAAATTATTGTTAGGAAACCCAATTGATAAACTTGATAAATGTAATTCTTCTCTTGCTACTTCTAATAATTTCATCCCAACACCAATATTTCTATAATCTTTATCTACGAAAATAAAACTAATTTTACCTTGTTCATTTACACATAGAGAGCCTTTTAAGTCATTAGTGACATATGCACCATAAAATACATTATTTGTTTTTTCGATATAATCAACATCATTTTGCCAATTTATATGGAAGTTTAACCATTTCTGAATTTCATCTTTAAAAGTTGGAAATTCTAATTGTTTTACTTCAATATCCTTACAATCTTTATTCATTATTTTAGTCAAATCATTTAAATTATAATAAGAAAGATCGTACACTTTTTCATAGCCCAACTTATTATAAAAATGAATCGCTCGGTCGTTTCCTACAATGACTTCGAGAAAAAGTTGCTTACATCCATGTTGAATCGCCTCTTCTTTATGCAGTTCAAATAATTTTTGACTGACACCAATACCGCGGTAATTAGGATGAACCGCTAATGTTCCACAGCGCATAGTCTTTATACTTTCATAATCCTTTATACCACCTAATATTACGCCAACTGATTTGTCACCGTCTAAAGCAAGAAAAGAATGTTCTAGCAAATTACCTTCTGGTCCCAAAAAACGGTGTATAAAATCACCTTTTGAAACTTCCATCTTAATAATATAATCGGAAAATCCATCTTTAAAAGCTTCATATACTAAATCAATATTTACTTCACTACATCTTTTATATTGAATCATATAAAATTGCCCTCCAATTGCTTGTATTAACCGCAACATGTACCCATATAATATATTCCATCTATTATAAATTTCAGCTCTTAATTTGAAATGAACGGACATTTTCCTACATATAACCCACTATTAATTTGTTTTATAACAAACTATCTATTATTTACTACATTAATCTCATAAACACGCAAAAAAGCAATTAAATGCTCACATGCTCTTTCGCATGCTAGCATTTTAAAGATTTTTTGTTCTTCTTTCGTTTTATCATTTGCTTGATCTGAAGCAGCTTTTAAACATAGAAATGGTTTTTTATTTATTTGGCATACATAGGCGAAAGCTGCTACTTCTTGATCAACTGCCAATGCTCCATATACGGTATGGAGTAAATATCTCATTTCTGAACTACGAATACGTTGATCTCCGGATAAAAATGTACCGAAATGTATTGGATCATATGATCGTATTTTTTTTATTCTTCTTACAAGTGATTTTGTTGTTTCAATAGGTGCTGTTCTACCGTTATATAAATTAAAAACATCTTCCCCTGAGCCAGCTGCAGTAACATCATGTTGTATTGCGTTTAGTGCCACTACAATATGACCGTTTTTCACCTTGTTTGATAAACTTCCGCATATTCCTGTCATAAACAACTCATCTGGCTGAAACTCACTAATTAACAATTGTACACAACTAGCGCAGCTTACTTTACCAACACCAGTAACAACTGATATAATTTCCAGCTCATTAATAGTATGAAAATGAAATTCCCAAGCTGCTCTTTTTTCAACACGTTCACTCGGATAATGTTGATGCAAATACGTCAGTTCTGGTTCCCATGCAGATACTATTGCAATACGTTTCATTACACGCTTCACTTCCCCTATTGTCATTTAAATAAGTTATCTATACTTTCTCGTTCATAATCTGGAATCCATTCTTTGTATTTCTTATATAAATCTCGTATTATTTCTTTATTCTTCGCAATTACTTCACATCCTCTATCATCACACATAAACATGACAATATCTTTCGTTGCATTTATGAGAAATACATCTGGATAAGAAATTTCTTTTTTTCGTCCAAATCGAGGATACAGAACAGAGAAATCCTCGTGATTAGCAGCTTGTATAAGCAATTCATACTTAATATCTTCCGCAAGACATTTTAAAGAAAAATGATATGTACAATATAAATCTGCTTCTTCATCTTCAAATAGAAACGGTAACGTTTCTTGTCTTATATGAAATCTTAAATCTCTTTTCTTAATATATTTATTGTATACATTTATTTTCTGTGGAGTTTTTATGTTTTCCTTTTTAAATCTATAAACATTTGTCACTACAAATACTACATCTTCTTTTGAAAATATGTCTTCAAATAAGAATTTATTATATGTATATAGTTGAGAAAAGTATTCCATATTTAAATCGTCGGTTCCTTCTACAATTTGATTTTTATCTTTTCCGAAATCAAATTGTAAATGATTTTCCCACTGAGATAATAAGTAGGGTCCTAATGTAACTCCTGGAAATGCTTGATTCATATATTCTTTTAATTGCATTTCCTTGTCCTTTCTACTGTACAATTCTTTTTAAATCCCAATATGCTTCTTCTAGCCACGGGTGTATAACTTTCAATGTATCTTTCCTTTCCCACAAATATGAAATATATACAAAAGCTGCTTTTTCCAAAGATTTTTCCAATCCTTTTTTTATTTCTATTAAATATGGTGGTGTCCCCTTTTGATCCCATTCTATTTTATCTGCAACAAATAATACTAAATCCATTTTCGTTGCATGTTTACGCAACGTTGTATGGCAACAAATTGCATTTAAAATTTCTTCATCTTCTACTTTAAATATTTCTTTTGCGATTACTCTCGATAATTTTTGATGAATAATCATAGGAAATTTTCTTTCTGCTTCCACTATTTCTACCCCAAATTCTTCAGCAACTGCAATCATCTCCTCGTTCGGAAAAATGCCACTAATATCATGTAAATATCCTGCAATTGCTGCTTTTTCTTTATCTACGTGAAACTTTTCTGCAATCTTTTTTGCCTCATTTGCCACACGAATTGAATGTTTATATGTAAACTCTTTATTATATTTTAGTAGAAAAGCTTTAATATCATTGTCTATTTTTCCAGTTGGAGTAAATAAATATATATCATTACATAACATAGAAAATCCCCCTTATAACTAACTTCCATTATAATGTAGAATTTAAATATCCTTTTTATTTTATATTCGATATTAATCTTTTTACTCCTTTTTAATACGTTACATGAAATTTTATACAGAATCATCGCTACAAGTACATAAATGTTTGATATTATAGTAATGTTGATGATTTGTAAGGAAAGGAACTACACAATGAATAAAAACATATTAATTATTGATGATGATAAAGAAATTGTTGAATTACTTGCTGTTTATTTGCGAAATGAAGGCTATAACATTTATAAAGCTTATGATGGCGATGAAGCATTGCAAAAGGTTTCTACATATGAAGTTGACCTTATGATTTTGGATATTATGATGCCAAAACGAAACGGATTAGAAGTTTGTCAGGAAGTACGTGAAAATAATACTGTACCAATTCTAATGCTTAGTGCAAAAGCAGAAGATATGGATAAAATATTAGGCCTTATGACAGGTGCCGATGATTATATGATCAAACCATTCAATCCATTAGAATTAGTAGCTAGAGTGAAAGCTTTATTACGAAGATCCTCTTTCCAAAATGCTACTTCGCAAAAGAATGAAGATGGTATTATTCGTATTCGCTCTGTTGAAATACACAAACATAATCATACAGTTAAAGTAAATGGAGAGTATATTAAACTAACCTCTATTGAATTCGATATTTTATATTTACTTGCGAGTAATACAGGAAGAGTATTTAGTTCAGAAGAAATTTTCGAACGCGTTTGGAATGAAGATGGTTATGGTTCAAATAAGACGGTAATGGTCCATATTAGCAACTTACGAGATAAACTTGAAACAGTAATGAATGGAGAAAAATTGATTCATACTGTTTGGGGAGTTGGCTATAAAATTGAGAAATGAAGCATTTGATATATTAAAAGATATTCCTAAATGGAAACTTATTTTTTGGCTTTTATTAGCTATCACACTCACTCCTATTACTGAACTAATTATTTATCGCCTCGTTACGAGTGTAATTGAGAGTTCACTTACTCTAACTGAACTCGGTAAAGAATTCATTCGAATTTTTGGTTATGAAAAGTATAAAGGGATTAAAGAGTCTTTATGGATGATGATTGTATCTTATTTGTTTTTATTTTCTATTTTTTCATCCTATCTTTACATTTTTTATCGTCACGAGAAAAAACTTTATTATGAAACTTGTATAAAAAAAATGATAGAAGAAATTCGTTATATTGCAAATGGAAACTTCAATCATAAAGTTTCTATTGTAAATCATAATTATCTAGAAGAATTAGCAATCGGGGTCAATGAAATTGTTGAACAATTAAAAGTCTCAATTGATGAAGAAAGACAAGCGGAACAAGCAAAAAGTGAACTTATTACAAATGTATCACATGACTTACGCACCCCCCTTACTTCTATAGTTGGATACGTAAATTTAATCCATCATGATAATTATAGAGATGAAGTGGAATTGCGATACTATATTCAAGTCATTTACGATAAAGTAACTCGTCTTAATGCATTAATGAATGACTTGTTCGAATATACACGTGTTCAAAATAAAGAATTAAGCTTGTATTCTGTTCCAATTGATATTGTAGAGTTACTTGGACAATTAACTGTTCAATTCCGCATACAGGTTCAAGAAGCTAATATAGAATGTCGGCCTTCTTTCCCGTCTCAAAAGCTTATGGTATTAGCTGATGGTGACAAATTAGTGCGTGTGTTTGAAAATCTTATTATAAACGCTATCGCTTATGGAAGCGAAGGTCGCTATATTGACCTTACTGCTTATGAAAGCAATAATATGATTACAATTGATATAACAAATTACGGACAACCTATTCCTAGTACGGATTTACCTCATATTTTTGAACGTTTTTACCGCGTTGAGAAATCTCGCTCTACAAACACTGGTGGATCTGGACTTGGATTAGCAATTGCAAAAAGTATAGTCGAGTTGCATAAAGGAACAATTGAAGTATATAGTGATGACGAAAAAACAACATTCACTGTAAAACTACTTCCATACAAATGTTAATATTACAAATAAAAAGTTCAATTTCTTATCATATAAGAAATTGAACTTTTTCTATTATTTCCCTAAATTTAATAATCCTTTATAATTCTTTAGAAATTCTTTACCTTTTCTTTCTTCCTAATTAAGCATTCCTTTTTACAATACTATTATTGATGTCATAATAGGAGGATCACTTATGCAATTCTTAAAAAAATTCGCTATTTTATTATTATCTTTTTTCATTACTGCACTTATCGTTTTATATTTTTATCTTTATGTAAATGGTCCGATTATTCAAGCTAAATCAGCTATTTTAATAAATGCTAATTCAGGTGAAATTGTTTATAAAAAAAATGAAGAAACCCCAGTACAATCAGCTACTTTATCTAAATTAATGACGGAATATATCGTATTGGAACAACTAAATGATAGAAAAATACAGTTAGATGACTTCGTACAAATAAGTAACGAAGTTTTCCGAGTAGAAACAAGCCCTATACAAGTAACATCGAATGATAAAACAACGGTTCGTGATTTACTTCATGCATTGCTACTGGCAGGGAATAATCGTTCTGCACTCGCTCTAGCAGAACACATTGCTGGAACTGAAGATAACTTTACAATATTAATGAATAAAAAAGCAAAAGAACTACAGTTATTACAACCATCTCCATTTCTAAACTCTACTGGAATTAATCATGATACAAATAAACAATCAACTACAACAGCAATAGACGCAGCTAAACTAGCTGCACGATTAGTAAAAGATTTTCCAGATGTATTGAATATTACGAAACTAACCTCTTACCAATTTACCTTCAAAGATTCCCAGGTTTTCAATACGAATAAAATGATATATTCCCTTAATGAAAACATTAAACTTCAAGGTGTTGATGGCTTACAAACTAGTTTTTCAACTAACGGTAATTATAGTTTTGTCAGTACAGCAAAACTAGGAGATACTAGACTAATTTCAGTAATATTAGATGCAGATGAAGAAAACATCTCATTTATTGAAACAAAAAAGTTGCTACAGTATGGTTTTGATCCTTCCTCGTACTCTGCACTCCAAGCTTTTAAAGACGTCCTTACATCTTGGACAATATTGCTTCAGTTTAAAAATTTAATTATACAAACTATAATGATTTTTTTAATCATTACCACCTTAATGTTTTTACATATACGTCAGAAAAAATCCGAGGATTTCAATTAAAAAATCTTCTTATATATATAAAATCGACTTGCGCTTAAGATGCAAGTCGGTTTTTAATTCTATCATCCTCTTCCAATCAAATTTGCTGAAACCGGTTGCAAGTTTAACTTCCTCGCCCATACAGACAGCTGACCAATATGATGAATTTCATATCCCATTACATGTCTTAAAAGCTATGTTTTTTGAGGCATACATCCATCTCTGTTTCCTTTCGTTGTGTTCGTTTATTTAGTTTAAATGGGTTAATCTATTAATTCTATTAAATCCAACAATTTAACTATTACATTTTAAAGTTCTATTCATATACTATAGTAGATTACTAGAAAGACCTGCGGTAGTATGTCAACTGAGAAATAACAAAGTTTAAAGTTGTCAAAGGT
>NZ_PCOB01000038.1:0-25782 GCF_002975115.1 Bacillus sp. MYb78 | reverse complement strand
GAAAATGTACATATTTATTCAAGCGTTAATGTACATATTTAAGTTAGCATTTATATAAAAAAAGCTCCGCGATAAAAGTTGCGGAGCTTCATAAGGTCGAGTTATGTCGTACTCACAAGGGATTTTAACATGGATGTTGTGGTAAAAATACTGGTGAATTTATCCTGTAATACCCCCACTGATTAGAGTTTCACTTCATTCGAAGGAATTCATATTTTATAAATTAGATTATGATAGTTGATATTCTCCATATTGACCAGAAAAGAACTAAAAATTCTAGTGAAATTCCAAGTGTTCGTTTCCTAGTTTTTTGAAATTCTTTTATTAAATAGCCAACAGCACTAATTGCTATAAGAATGAAAAGAATAAGTTCGAGTGTAACTGGCATTTTATCTACCCCTAATACATTAATTTGTTATATAGAGATTATAAGATATTTTTACGGCTAGTAGTGAAAAATTTAATAAAACTATCTCTAATGGAGTTTTGTTTGAACTTCTAAAAGTATTTTTGAAAACCATTGTACGTAAAGTTTCTGCGTATGTTTTTAGGAAACAAATTTTAGAAAAAGATAACAAAAAACCCGCTCCTCGTCGCCGTTGTAAGCAAAAGGGTGGGTTTTGTAAAAAATAAATGAGCCCTAATGGATATAATGTACAAAAGAAAAGAGGCTTTCTTATGAAAGGATAGACTTTCATGTGTCATCACTATTAATAATGATGTGTTATTTTTACATAGAAACGAATAAGGAACAGAACAAGTTATAGTTTAAAGGGATAAAATGGTGGGATTGTATTGAGAAATTTTTTTGAAACAATAATATTCAGAAAATTAAAAGTTTTACTGGAAGATTTTTGTTATTATGTTAGTAATCTATAGACAAAGGAGAAGGGGCTATATGAGTGTACATGTAATAAAAAAGGAAGAAATCAATTTACTTTTACATGAGTGGTATAGAGAAATTCGTTCACAGAATTTCTCTAAGGCAAAGGAATTAAAACAAAGTATTGATACAAAAGTTAATAGTATGGAAGAAGATCGAAAGAATACAGAGTTTTATTCACTTGTAGATTTTAGATTTAAAATGTTAAGTGCAGAGTTTTATCCCCATCAATCTGACATATCTAAGAATGATCTAAGAAAAATGAAGTTAGATGAAGCTCCATCAGATGAATCTTTATTATATTATTACCATTTCTTTAAGGCTTCTCATGCTACAGTAAACGGTGATTTTAAAGTGGCTGAAAAGCATTATGGAATAGCAGAATCTTTGTTGGGAAATATTCAGGATCCAATCGAAAAAGCAGAATTTAACTTTAAGCTATCAAGCTATTATTATCACGTTTGCCAGCCTATTTTAGTAATTCAATATGCAACTAGAGCAAGGAATACATTTGAAGGGTTGTACGGGTATAGCAGGAAGGTGGCAGCATGTGACAATGTTCTGGGTTTAGCATGTGTAAAGCTAAATGAATTTGAACAAGCAGAAGTTTATTTCATGTCGTCTCTGGATATTTTGAAAAAGCAGAATGAAGAGGAGCTAATGTTACGAGTTCGACATAGTTTAGGGGTTATGTATGCAGAGCAAAACCTATCTGATTTAGCACTTCGTTACTTATCAGAAGTATCACAAAAAATTCCGAATCACTTTAGAGCGATTTTTTTGGAAGCTAGAGAGAATTTAAAGTTAGGAAAGACAAAGCTTGCAGCGTCCTTAATTGAAAAAGGATTAATAATTTGTAATGAACTGGAACAAAAAGAATATGAACATCATTTTACAATTCTAAAAGAAATGAATGAGAATGTTTCTGCTGAAGAATTAGAGTTAGCCATTTCTAAAGGAATTTATTTCTTTAATGAAGTAGGTTTATGGCAATATGTACAGGAATATGCTGAAAAATTAGCGGTTAAATATCATGAAGAAGGAAATTCAATAAAATCTAGTGAATACTTCTATTTAGGATATAAAGAAAAAGAAAAAGGTTTTCAGAAAGGGGCTTTAAAATGAAAAGGATCATCAGCAGTTCAATTGGATTAATAATTACGGTCATACTATTAAATGGAGTAAATGTTTCAACGGACCAATTAAAGGTCAATACAACAAGTGTTATACAATATACGCATGGAGAGCCGTGGGGCTGAAGAAATATTGAAGTATAAAGAGTTGTTAGATCGAAGGATGATTACCGAAGAAGAGTTCTAAGTGAAGAAAAAGTAATTAATAAGTATATAAATAAAAAAACGCTCAGATGAGCGTTTTTTTATTTATATATTCGCAAGTAAAATAACATAATATCACTATGAATCCTTATAGCAATATGAATTTTTGCATATTTTAAAATTCAATATATCCCTCAAAAACTTTTAATTGTATAATATATTTTGTCATATTTTTAGATTTTTCGACATAAACCAACAAAAATAGAGAGCGTATTGGGAGAAGACATTATGTATACAAAACTATTAAAATCAATTACATCATTATCACTTATTGGTGGTGCGTTGTTATATACAAATGGTAGCGATGTAAAAGCTGCTGAAGTGGGTGTTTTTTCTGATGTGCCGACATCACATTGGTCATATCCTGCGATTAAAGATTTAGCGAGTAAAAATATTATTTCCGGTTATGGAAATGGGATATTTGGTTTTGGAGATGTTGCGACAAGGGAGCAAGTTGCGGCTTTAATTTATCGAGTGTTAGTACCGAATAAACAAGGCGGTTCGTTTAGTAATGATGGAACTCGTTACGTATTAAAGGATGGGTCTACGTTTAAAAATCCTTACGGTGATATTAATCAAAGTTCTACAATGTTTCCAGAAGAGGTATTAACTTTAACGAATTTAGGAGTTTTTAAAGGTGATGAAAATGGCCAATTTAGACCGAAAGCTTCTGTGAGTCGTGCGGAAATGGCACAAATTCTTACAAATGCTTTCCATCTTGCGGCAAAACAAAAACATACCTTTAAGGATGTTCCAAATCCATTTTGGGCAGAAAACGCAATTAGTGCAGTGCAGTCAAATGGAATCGCAGATGGCACAGGGAACGGGAATTTTGAACCGTATGGCACAGTAACACGTGAACAGTATGCGCAGTTTTTATATAAAACTTTGAAGTATAAAAATGCTGATGTGAAAGACACAGGAGATGCGGCATTATTAACAGCTTTTAAAGAGGAAGTACAAAAGCGTATTAATACATACGAGACAAATATTACACTTCCATATAAAACGAAAAACAATAATACAAACGAAGTGATGAATACACTTTTTAACGCATATAAAGAAGTTGCAAGTAAAAATGAGTATACAAATAATAATAGATCGAATGTTTCATATGGACTTTCTGGATCACCTGGAAATTATACATTTACACTTAAGATTACATATCGTGAAACGAAAGAACAGACGGAATATGTCATGAAACAAGCGAAAGCAATCGTTTCTTCTATTACTCAAGTTGGAATGGATGATCACGAAAAAGTGAAGGCGATTCATGATTACGTAGTAAAACATGTTTCTTATGATACGTCTTATAAAGCTTACACAGCATATGAAGCACTAGTAAATCGTTCTGCGGTTTGCCAAGGTTACGCACTATTAACTTATCAATTATTAAAAGAAGCAGGAATTGAAAATCATTTCGTGACAGGAACTGGGGACGGACAACCTCATGCTTGGAATTTAGTGAAAATCGAAAACAAATGGTATCACCTTGATACAACATTCGATGATCCGGTGCCAGATGAACAGGGCCGCGTAACGTATTCGTATTTCAATTTATCAGATGAACAAATCGCAAGAAATCATGAGTGGAACCGCGGAGACTATCCGCAAGCTACAACAAATTATTATAGTACACTGACAAACAAAATTGCGGCAGGTAGTACGAAAACGCCTGCATATCAGCAAATATTAAAAGATACAAAGTTAAACTATTTAGGAAATGAATATATCGTAAACAACTATACTGAATTAAAAAATAAAATGCAGCAGCGCTATAGTGCGAAACCAGAGAAAATTGAAGTGCTGTACAAGCAATCAATGAATGGTGCACTGCAAGATGTGAAAAAGGCAATTGGCGAAATCGATTATCCGAAAGGGGCAAATCGAGTTTCTTATAAAGCGGAGCCTTACAATGCGAAAGAAGGGTATTCTTTAGTGACAATTACGTTTACGTATTAAGAATGAGAAAAAAGCATCTGTTTCAGATGCTTTTTTTTATTATATTGATTCGACAAAATATGACAGGTGAAAACGAATTGGTCTGTTATGATAATTTTTGAAATTTTACATTTTGGAGGATTAATCATGAATAAAAAGAAGATTTTCGCTGCGTTAATAGGAATTGTAGCCTTATTTATAATTATTAATGTAGTTGTTACGAAAGAGAAAACGACATCAACCAGTGAAAAAATGTACTTTGAGAAAGAATATAATAAATTAGTAGATGAACATTTTGAAGAGACGCAAAAGTTGAAAAGTGATATGAGTGTGTTAGAAACTGAAAAAAAATCTCTTGATGAGCAAGTGAAGAAGTTAAAAGATGAGTTAGCGAAAAAAGAGCAACAAGTAGCACAGCAGCCGGTTCAACAAGAACAACCAAAGCAAGAACCACAACAACCAGCACCAGCGCAACAGCTGGAAAAGAAAGAAGAGCCAAAACCGGAACAACCTACTGGAGCATTCGAAAACCCTATGAAAAGCATAAACAAAACAGAGGCAATGAATAAAGTAAAAGAAAAAGCGAAGCAAGATTTCCAAGATGATTATATGACACAAAACTTTGTTGCGGAGGAACAATCAAAAGCATTTGATTTCTTAAACAGTATTGAAATTAAATCACAAGAAGAATTAAATGTAATGAAGAATGCATTGAAAGATTTTTCTAACGACTTTATGACCGCGAAGTTTGTTTATGAAGAGCAAATGAAGGCGAAGAATAAGCAAGGGTAAAACAAAAACGCTATCTTTTAAAAAGGTAGCGTTTTTGTTTTGGGTTATAAAGTTATTCCTACATTTGACATATACAGTCTAACTGTATAAAATGGAACTATTCAGTTGAACTATATAGTTTAGCTATATACTTATCGTTACATTGGAGGTCTTTATGAATAGAGATAAAAATTTACCATTAACGGAAACAACGTATTACGTTCTTTTAGCTTTATTAGAACCAGCCCATGGTTATTTAATTATGCAAAAGGTAGAGGAACTGAGTAATCATCAAGTGAAAATCGCAGCGGGTACACTGTATGGCGCGGTTGAAAATTTATTAAAACAAGGATTAATAGAATCAGTAAAAAGTGAAGATAAACGAAGAAAAGTGTATGTCATTACGGAACGAGGGAAAGAAGTATTACACTTAGACTTTATGAGAATGCAGCACATTATTGCGGTTACAAAAAGTTTATTACACGTATAGTTAGGGGGAAACGATGATGTGGAGATTGAAATTCTTTTTAGATTTTGAGAAAGAGGAAAAATGGTTAGAAGAGATGGCTTGGAAAGGCTATCAACTAGAAAGCAATACATTTGGTTATACATTTAGATATACAGAACCAGAAGATGCGACGATTAAAATAGACCATAGAGTATTTAGTAGAAAAAGTGACTTTATTAATTACTGCACATTATTTGAAGATAGTGGCTGGGAGCATATAGCTGGTAATCGGTGGTCAGGTACGCAATATTTTAAAAAGGTAGATGAAGAAAGTGAAGATGACATTTTTTCAGATCCAATGTCACGGGCAGGGAAGTATAAGCGTCTATCTAAAACATTTTTAGAATTAGCGATCTGTTATTTGCCGATATTATTTTTATTTATGTATAGTAATACAATGAATTTAGGAGCCTTTGTAAATCCGAAAGAACTATACTTGACGCCAGGATTATGGGATAAGCAAGGTGTATCATTTCTATGGTCATTGTTATTTGAAACGCCATTTGCATTAATGAGAGGACTTTTTTTGACATTTATCCCCGTTGCGACATGTATGTTTTTCGTTTGCTCGTATAAAGCAAATCGATTGTATGAAGAGAGAAGATGATAGGAGAAATCCCCTTAAAGTAGATACTTTGAGGGTTTTTTAATGTATAAATAGGGGATTTGGTAATCATTAACATTAATTCCTTTTTGTTTATGTTTAAATATGATATCATTTTGATAATATTCCTTAGGAGGATGATTATCATTAATATACTTTTAGGTATTATTGGAGCAATTGTTTTACTTGCCTTTGTTATCCATCCAGGAGTCCCAGACAAACGTGTCCCTCTACAAAATAAACTTGCAGTAATCCTTCCATTGATTGTTATAGCCGGTTTAATTTCTTTATATATATAATTAAAACAAGAATAACATTAAGATAGGTAGAGAAGTATATATCTGCTTTTCTACCTATGCGTAGTTTAATAAAAATGCTCATCAACATTTTCACTACTATTGTTCTTTTGTTAATTGCTGCATGGACTACAAAATGAACTAATACAGAGGGCCAGCATAAATAAATTATTGTATTTCTCAATAAATAAAACAACTTAACGTGGTAAAATAATAGTTGGACGGGAGTCCAATACATATTATTAAAATTAAGATGGTTCAAGTCGGAGGAAGGCACCTTAGGGTGTCTATTCTTTTTTATAAAAAGAAAATTGTACGTTTAGACGCATTTTAAATACAAAATAACCGATTCCTTATACGTTAAGAAACCGGTTATTTATTTCCCTACTTTTTTAGAGAGCCTTTTCTTATAATGGTCTTAAATCATAAATAAAAGATAGAGTAAAAACTATATAAGAAATAAATGTCACGAAAACAAGAAAACATATAAACTGAGAATTAGATACATATTGTTCTATTCTTTGTTTCATGTTAATTCGCATTATTTTTCAAATGTGAAGTATCAATTGGAATTTGAGCTTTCCAAGATCCAATTATTTTTCCAATTCTAGTTATATTTACGTCTAAAGTAAGGGGCTGTTTAAAAGCGTCTTTTCCTTTAGAATCTATAACAAATGTAGCAACACCTTCAGGTTTATCATTATCACGAATGCCTACATCATTTAATTTTTTACCTGCTGCCATAAGTTCAAAAGGAAGACGATCATCTGAATCATGGATAAATGATAGTCTCCCGTCATTTTTAATCTCAGGGTTTTCTTCTTGTTGTCCATTAATTTTACCATCACTTTCAAGATCTAATCCTGATGTATCAAATTCGAATGGTACTAAACTTCCGTCAGCTTTTTCCATTCTATAATGAACTGATATACGTGAATCTGCGATAAATAATTCTTTGAGATGTACAGTAATACTTTGATCTGTAATTTTTTCATCAATAGGAATATATTTACCATTCTTCATCATATCTTGTATGACACCATTTTCATCTCCTATTCCTTCATTTACAACTTTATCATTTGTAATTGCATCAGAAAAATATGAAGCAACATTTGTAGCCGCTACTTGTACTTGTGGAATCATTGCTGTTGTGAAAAGTGCTGCTGCAGCTACTGCTGTATAAATGAAACGTTTTGATTTTTTACTCATGTTTGTAAAGATTCCCTTCTTTTGTTGCTTTTTGTGATTTATATTAGAAACATTGTCTAACTTGGAACGACTTTCAAATGTTTTCCATGCTTGTTCTATATCAATTTTGATTTCTTGTGGTGAATTTGCAGATTCTTCATCTAGCATTACGTTTTCCCATTGATTTAATTTACTAATTTCTATTAATAAATCTTGGCATGCTTCACATGTATCTAGGTGCTTTGTGAATTCCTTTCTTATATCATGAGAAAGTTCTCCATCAATATATGTTTGAATAAACCCGATATCATAACATTTCATTTGTTATGCCTCCTCCATTTGTTTATAAATCTTGCGAAATTTCATTTTGGCTCGGACTAATAATGTTCCAATAGAAGATATTTCAATTTGAAGTACTTCTGCAATTTCTTTATATTGAAAACCAGAGAATTTCATTAGTAAAAGGGTTCGTTCTCGATCATTCATTTTATTTAGTATCGTTTGGACCTTTGTAATTTCTTCTTTTCTTATCCAATCATCGTCTAATGATGAAACATTTTGTACTTCATGGTATTGGATTTCTTTATCAATCTTCGCTTGTTGCCTTTTTTCAGATCGAAAATGGTTATAGGCTACATAAGTAGAAGATTTAATCAACCATCCAGGTATGTTTTCAATTCCTTTCCAATCGCTACGATATAATTGTAAAAATACTTCTTGCGCTAACTCTTCAGCGATAGATTGATCTTTAACAATCCAGATGATTTGTTTCACAGCGTAAGCATAGTACTGCTTAAATAAATCTTCAAAGGTCATATCAGAAGCATGACTTTCTTCATTTTCTATGGTTAACATGTTCGTTTAGACCTCACTTTCAATTTGATACCTGTATTATAGAGAAACCAGAAAAACAGATTTTGTGACAGTTTTTCTGGATATTTTTTTATATTTTTTATTATGTACTAAAAAAGCATTCATCTGATTAAAAGATAAATGAAAACATAAAAACTATAACTCTTGCAGTAGTTGTCTATTAATGTACAAGAAAACAGTTAGTTTGTTGCCAAATTGCATTTAAACGTACGATTTTCTTTTTTCTAAATAAGAGTCTTGCCTTAAAGAAGATAAATTTTCAATGGATGATTACGATGAATATATAGATAAAGTTCATCCATATATTTGTAGAAAGGAGGAATTCAAATGAAGAGAGATGATAATAAGATTGGTCACTTTATATCTGAAAAAGGAAAGGAAGATTTTCAAATTGCCTACGATGAATCAATGGCACTCCTTCCAAAACCTAACGAAACGAAAGATATAAAAACTAAATATGGCACAATTCGTGCTTATTACTTTACTAAAGAAGAAAACAAACATAAGGAACCAATACTCTTACTCCCTGGACGTGGTGCATCTACTCCAATGTGGGTCCCAAATTTAGAAGGGCTAAGGGAGAAAAGGCCTGTTTATACGATAGACTTACTCGGTGAACCTGGGATGAGTGTGCAAACGAAGGTGATTGAAAACCAAAAGCAACAAGCAGAATGGCTAAATGAAGTAATTGAAGGATTAGGTTTAGAAAAAGTGCATATCGTGGGTGTCTCCATTGGAGGCTGGACAACAATGAACTTGGCTAGATATAATCCTGAGCATATTGCTACGGCTAGTTTATTAGATCCAGTCTTTGTATTTGCGCAAATATCCATAAAAATGATTCTGGCATCTATTCCAGCTTCCGTTCCTATTGTACCTAAGTTTTTAAGAGAAAAGATGTTAAGCTATGTTTCTGGAGGAGCAGAAGCAAGTGACGATGAGCCTATCGCTAAGTTAATCGAGTCGGGTATGCGTAACTATAAACTGAAAACACCAGCGCCTGATTTATTTAGTAAAGAAGACTTAAAAAGTATTGATATTCCAGTGCTTGCACTTATGGCTGAAAAAAGTACAATGCACAATTCGGTAAAAGCAGTTGAAACTGGAAAAAAATACGTTAAAGATATTGATATAGTTAATTGGAAAAATGCATCTCACGCAATCAATGGTGAGTTCTCTAACGAGGTTAATGCTAGGATCCTTGATTTTGTAGAAAAGCATTCTAAGGATAACTAAGTTGAAAGTGGAAAATATGTTGTCATAACAACTTCATCTCTATATAGCTATTTAGGGGGTTTAGCCCATTTTTTATTTTGGCATAGTTTAATTCTTCTACTTTCATGAATATGTACAATTACATAAAATTTCAGTGGAAAAGAGAGTATACTTTCATATTGTGTAATAAAGATAAAGCCTGCCTACGGAAATAGGCGGGCTTTTTTTACTTATAAAGAAAAGACAACCTTTAAGGTGTCTTTCTTCGATTTGAAACATTTTACTAGGTTAAGTTTTTGTGATAATGAACTCTTTTAATTGGAATGAACCTACGCAGTACATCACTTTATTCTTAAGCATCATTCTCAACAAAAGTGAAGATTTTCATTATCTTTTTCACTACAAAGGGTAATAATTTAGAAGCTAAAAATGCAAGTACGAAAGCAATTCCCCATGTTTTCATCCATGATTTGAGAAATAAAGCTGTATATCCAACATTCATTGAAACCATGACGAAAGAGATAATACTAGATATACCTAAAATCATTAAGATATTAAAAATTAATGGTTCAAATTTTTTATTGATTTTCAAAATTAACACCTATTTTCTATATATGCTTTGCTGCCCGATTTCACCAACATCTAATCTTACAGTTTGAAATCTAGGTTGTCCAGTTTGTTTTATTTTTCTGCAATAGCAATATTATATGGAATAGAGTTTCACCATATTGCTATTAAACTAAAATTTTAAGATTGAACCTAAACGAAATTTAAAGTATCGAAGTTCATTTTGGAGGGGGATGTAATACTACATCTTACACTTAAACTGCACATTGCGTATTTTTTATGAAGAAAAGACACTCATATAAAAGTGTCTTTTCCGATAGTTTTTTAGCAGAAGCAAGCAGCTCCAACGATGATTAATAAAATAAACAATACAACTAATAAAGCAAATCCTCCAGCGAAGCCACAGCCACCACAACTACCACCAAAGCCCATAACAGTTCCTCCTTTTAATAGGAAGGGAAAACCAAGGGGTCACTCATGTGTTTTAACGGATTCCATTTACTGTATGCTTTTACGAATGAATGGAGCAGGTCCTTTTCAAAATAGATTTATCCCGCTATTTGTCGGGGAGTAAGACCTCGATTGATGAGGGCAGAATATATTCTTAGAAGGAATTCAAAGGCAAAATAGGAGAGTCTATATCATTCTTTAAAAGCGAATAAATGAAAAATAAAATATCCAAAAATATAGATAGAAATCCGCTTTTATACCTTTCAATAAAAGAATACTAGCATTATATATTATAAGGAATACTTGTCCTTAATTGTAAATGAAAGGGGGGAATTGGTATGAGTTATGGCTATGGTCACCCTCCAAAAAAATGCTGTGAACATCATAATGAAACTTTATCAACGGGTATATTACGTAGACATTCCGCTACGTTATTTCTTACTGTGGATGCTATGAATGTTGATCCCGACGATACTCGTAGAGTAACTGTTGAAATGTTTGATTGGTCATCTGGTTCTCCGGTATTGTTACCATTAATAGACCCTTCAACGCAAACATTGCCACCTAATCGATATGTTACTTTTCGTTCAGCAGCTCTTCCTCCAGCACTTTTTGCTTATGAAGTAAGAATCATTCGTCCGAAAGATAGAGATGTTGTTACGAATGTTTTTGGTCTTAGTGCAATCGTATTTAACCCACAAGAAGGAAATAATGTTTTACAACATGATTTAGCAAAATTAGACCTTAAATAGCTTTTATAAAAGTCTATTTATTGAGCATGATTAAAAAAAGAGTAGGATGTAATCCTACTCTTTTTTTAACGTTAACTAGAATTTTAAAAGAAATCCTTCATCATTTTAGCATCTTTAATATTCACTATCACACTGTCTACCTTATCTTTCTTCTCATTTTTAGCGATTGTAATTTGTTCTTTATTATCAACCCATACAAGAAATTCTTCTTTTGAGTCATCTTTATATGTAACGGTAATAGTAGAATGTGCAGATTCTCTCTTTTTTTGATCTAAAGTGATTGTTTTAGGTGTTCCATTTTGAACTGCTGAAACGATAGATTTTATCATTTCTTCGTTATCTGTTTGAGATTTGGAAGTAGTATGATTTGTTGTTTTTAGTATTTCAATGTCTGAAATATTTGCGGAGTTTAATTGAAAGGTATGTTGTGTGCGTTCTTGCTTAACTTGTGAAGCTTTATCTGTAGCCGAGGTGCTTGTACAACCTATTAAAGTGAAAGATAGAGCGGTTAGAGCGCATATAGATATGATTTTTTTCATAGTATCCCTCCTTAAATTTAATTATAACAATTTTCTGTTAATTTAGGTAGTTATTGTAAGGAGAAGATGTTTTAAAGTGGTAAATGATGTTGTTCATTTTCTATTAAAATTAAAATTCACATAATTTTTTTCATATTTTATGTTTAACATTTCGAAAATAGGTGTACTACATATAATATAACAAATAATTCATTTTAAAGGAGGAAGTTAAAGATGGAAACGAAGTATAGTAAACCTTTTGTATATGAATTTATTACGGAGAAAGAGGTCATGAATGCGGCGAATGATCTAGTGAAGAAAGGAATAGAACAAAAAGATATTTACGTGTTAACACATGAGAAAGAGAGGACAGATAGAATCGCAGATAATGCAGACGTGAACACGATTGGAATAAAAGAGGAAGGACTTGGGACAAGCATTATTAATGTCTTTCAAAAAACGGGAGATCAGTTAAGAAATAAGATGCAGGAGTTAGGGCTTAATGAGGAAGAAGCAAACTTCTACGAAGAAAAGCTGGATGAAGGAAAAATCTTGTTATTCGTTAAAGATTTAGAAAGAGTCGGTGAATGGTTACAAGAAAGAAGATGCACGTATTCTCTTTAAATTTGTATCCTTTAAATCTATAAATCTATTACGAAAAGGAGATGGGAAATATGAGTGAGAGCGGTCTAAAAGAACAAATTACGGGTAAAGTTGAAAAGAAAAAAGGACAAGTAAAAGAAGGGATTGGTGAAGTTACAGAAGATAGAGAGTTGAAAAATGAAGGGAAGTGGGAGAAGACGAAGGGAACTATAAAAGAAAAAGTCGGAAAAGTGAAACAAAAGATAAGTGATGGATTGGATAATAAAGAATAATACATGTTTATCAAGCTTTGGTTACATACCAAAGCTTGATAAATCAAATATAAAAACAATATAGGAGGTTTAATTGTGGGACTTATTATTACGTGTATTGTAGGTGGACTTATTGGTGCGTTAGCTGGAATGATTACGGGAAAAGACTTTCCTTTAGGTATAGTTGGTAATGTGATTGCCGGATTAATTGGATCTTGGGTAGGTAGTGCGTTATTTGGTCATTGGGGTCCTGAATGGGGAGGCATTTTCGTTCTTCCAGCGTTATTAGGTGCAATCGTCTTTATTTTAATCGTTACATTCTTCTCTAGAATGTTGCGGAAAGCGTAAGTATGATAATGAATAGTAATCTTAAGTTTATTATATATAGCTATAAAATTAATGAACTGATAAATATACATAAAAAAGCATCCAATTAAACTAATTTGGATGCTTTTTTAATGTAATCTACATAGGAATGAGTGGGGGATGAAGGCCCCCCACTCATTGAAATTACACTTTTTATTATGTATTAAACCGTCGTTACTTTTTCACAATTATTTATTCTTACGACCTGCCTCGGTTCTATATGAGATAAGTTCTCGTTATTACCTATATCAACTACAATTGTATTCGTTAGTATGTTAATAATGGAACCAACTAATTTTGTAGCATGATCGTGTCGATAAGAAAATTGAACGAAATCTCCCTTTTTAAAGCTGTGCTCTTCCATAGATAGATCCCCCTAAAAATAATGTTTATACATTATACATACACAAATTTATAAGTTTTAAACATTTGATAGTATTTTTTACGTGTTAAGCCGAGAAAGGTGTAGAAAATTTATCCCGCTTTAACGGGCAGTAAGACCCCCACCTCAAAATTTAGCAGAGCAAAGAAATTAGGTGGGGGATCAACTGCCCATAAAAGTCCGATTGGTTCAACTAATAATCAGTGGGGGATGAAGAAAACCCCCACTGATTAAAGTTTCACTTTATTTATAATAAAAATAAAAAAATATGTTTAAAACTAATTTTTATGGGTAATTAAATAGTAAAAGTTCTAGATAAGGGGGCGGAAATGATGAATTTGGAAATAAATATTTTGCAAAATGATGTAGGTTATACGGTACAACTTAATGGTGAGATTGATGCGTATACGGCATCAGATTTAAAAAATAAGGTAATGCCTATTACAAGCGAAAAAGAGGTTCATATCGTAGTAGATTTTCATAACGTAGATTATATGGATAGTACTGGTTTAGGTGTTTTTATAGCGCTATTAAAAGCAGTTAAGAAAAATGATGGAAAACTAGAGTTTATCGGTGTATCTAAAAGATTAAAAAGATTATTCGATATTACAGGGTTAACAGAAATATTAAATTTGAATTCCGATTTTGAAAAAGTAGAAAGAAGGTGACTAGGGATGATGGAGAGATTTGAAAAGATAGAAATGAAAATTCCTGCAAAGGCAGAATATGTGGCTATTATTCGTTTAACAATGGCTGGTGTTGCGAATCGAATGGGCTTTGCTTATGACGATATAGAAGATATGAAAATTGCTATTAGTGAGGCGTGTACAAACATTGTACAACATGCATACAAAGAAGACGTTGGAGAAATTACAATTGTCTTTGGGCTATATGAAGATCGATTAGAAATTATGGTTGCGGATAATGGGGTTAGCTTTGATTTTAATAACTTAAAAAGAAAAGTTGGTCCGTATGATATTAGTAAACCAGTAGAACATTTGCCGGAAAATGGTTTAGGTTTATATTTAATCAATACATTAATGGATGATATACAAATTATGCATGATGAGGGCATGACAGTTTTAATGACAAAATATATACAAAGAGAGCAGGTGGAGAATGATGGAAATCCAATCTCAACCTACAACTCTTACTAAAGAAGACGTTATTAAGCTAATTGCAGAATTCCAACAAAACCAATGTAATGAAGCGCAGGAAAGGTTAGTTGATCATTATAAAAATCTCGTATATTCCATTGCATATCGCTATTCAAAAGGCGGGCCGATGCATGAGGATATTATACAAGTAGGGATGTTAGGGCTCTTAGGTGCAATAAGAAGGTATGATTATTCGATAGGGAATGCTTTTGAGCCTTTTGCAATACCTACGATAGTAGGGGAAATAAAGAAGTATTTACGCGATAAAACTTGGGGCATTCACGTTCCAAGACGAATTAAAGATTTGGGCGGGAAAATTAAACTTGCGATAGAGGAGTTAACAGATCACCTGCAACGTTCACCGAAGATAATAGAAATTGCAAATCATTTAGGACTATCGGAAGAGGAAGTTCTAGAGATTATGGATGCGAAAAATAATTATCGAGTATCTTCCTTAGATGATGTAGTTGAAAATTCATCTGATGGAAGTTCGGTAGCGAGAATTGAATCTGTAGGTGAAGTAGAGCAAGGATATGAAGAGACAGAAAGGCGTCTCGTTTTAAAGGATATTTTTAACGTATTAAATGATACGGAAAAGAGTGTTATTCATTATATATTTGGAGAAAATTTAAATCAAAAAGATACAGGGGAACGGTTAGGTATTTCACAAATGCACGTTTCTCGTATTAAAAGACAAGCGATAAGTAAATTGAAGCAAGCCGCATTTTTAGATACATAAAAATTTAAAATAATTATGTTTAAAACATGAGAAAAGGGGTACTTATTAAGTATAGGAGGAGATATGAAAATGTCACACGATGTGAAAGAACTAATCGAAGGATTGAATGAAGATTTAGCAGGAGAATACTCAGCAATTATTATGTATAACCATAATGCAGCTACAGTTTCTGGTATATATAGACAAGTGTTAAAACCTTTCTTTGAATCTGAAATTAGTGATGAACAAGGACATGCCCTATATTTAGCGGAGAAAATTAAGACGCTAGGTGGTACACCTACTACGATCCCTTTACCAGTGAAACAAGTAGAAGATGTTAGAGAAATGTTAGAATCCGCTAGACAATCAGAATTTGAAACAATTAAGCGTTATGAAACGAGAAAAGAACAGGCAGCGAAATTAAATATGACAGAGTTAGTTGTAAAACTAGAAGATATGATTGCAGATGAAACTAATCATATGGAAGAATTAGATCGTCTTTTAAATGATAAAGCAATGGTGTTAAATTAAAAGTAGAAATTTATAGAGTGAAAGAACAAATTCCTATTTCTAGGGGTTTGTTCTTTTGTTGTATAAATATGTTTGAGTAAGAAATTTTCATTTTGTAACTGAGTATGTAATACTAGAAAAATAGAAAATGATAATAGATTTACATTTTAAATAAGAAAAGGGGAAATAACTTGTGTCCATTTTAATTGTTGATGATAATCCGGTTAACATATTTGTAATTGAGAAGATTTTAAAACAAGCCGGATATCATGATCTTGTATCGCTCAATTCTGCACAAGAGCTCTTCGAATACATACAGTTTGGAAAAGATTCTTCCAGGCATAATGAAATTGACTTAATACTATTAGATATTATGATGCCTGAAATTGATGGACTTGAAGTTTGTAGGCGATTACAAAAAGAGGAGAAGTTTAAAGATATCCCTATTATTTTTGTTACAGCTTTAGAGGATGCAAATAAATTGGCCGAAGCTCTTGATATGGGGGCAATGGATTATATTACGAAACCTATAAATAAAGTTGAACTATTAGCACGTATGCGTGTAGCATTACGCTTAAAATCAGAATTAAATTGGCATAAAGAACAAGAAGAAAATCTTCGTAATGAATTAGATTTAGCTACACAAGTGCAAAGAAACTTATTAAGTAGCCCATTAAGAGAAGATCATATAAAAATTGAAGCAAGTTACTTACCGTCATTCAAACTAGCTGGAGATATGTATTATTGGTACAAAATCGATGAAAATCGTTACGGTATTATATTATTAGATGTTATGGGACATGGTATATCTGCTTCATTAGTTTGTATGTTTATTTCGTCTGTATTACGTGAAACAATTAAATGTTTAATTGATCCAGAACTCGTTATTAAAGAGTTAAATAAATATATGACCCTTTTACATAATGAAAATGATAATATTCCTTATTATTTTACGGCCATATACTTAGTTGTTAATACAGAAGATAGAACAGTTGAATATGTAAATGCAGGGCATCCTGCTGGATATGTTTTAGTTGATGAAACAAATGTAGTTGAACTAGATCGCGGGAGTTGTGCGGTAGGATTTTTTGATGAAATAAAAGTTAAAAAAACAGTTATACCTTTTGAGAAGAACGCTCAAATATTATTGTTTACAGATGGTGTTCTTGAAGCAATTGCAAATGATGAATTTGAGTCTGAAGAGAAATTACGTACTTTTACAGAAAGAAAATGGGGAGATTTAGAAGGCGAGATAGAAGGGTTTTACAAGGAAGAACAAAAGAAAGCGCAATCAGATGATATGTGTCTCATTATGATACAAACGAATGCGAAATAAAAAGCGTATGAAATCCAAACAGAGGATTTCATACGTTTTTTATTGTATTTTTTGATAAATTTGTTCACTAGGATTAAATTGGGTATAATGTGGCATTATCTTTGAAAAACGAAGAGTTTCTTTATTTCCTAAACATAGAAATCCATTGTGACTTAAGCTTTCATAAAATAGTTGCTGCACTTGATTTTGAAGTTTACTTGTAAAGTAAATTAAAACGTTACGACAAAGTATAATATGAAACTCGTTAAAAGATTGATCGGTTACTAAATTATGCTGTGCAAAAATAATGTTTTGTAACAGTGAAGGATTAAAATAAGCAAAACGATTATCTGTTGAATAATAGTTAGAAAATGCTTGTGTACCGCCAGCTTGTAAATAGTTTTTCGTATAAGTTTGCATTTTATTTAACGGGAGGATGCCTTGTTTTGCTTTTTCTAACACATTTGTATTCATATCTGTTGCGTAAATAACCGACTTTTCACTTAATCCTTCTTCGTGAAGTAAGATGGACATCGATAATACTTCTTCACCAGTTGCGCATCCAGCATGCCAAATTCTAATTTCAGGTTGCTTTTTCAATTCAGGAATAACATGCTCTCTTAGTGCTTTAAAAAAGGCAGGGTTACGGAACATCTCAGTTACATTAATCGAGAAATCATTTAATAACTGTTCTAAAACCCCTTCCTCGTGAATTACTTTTTCAATTAATTTTGAAATGGTTGGGATATTAGAGAGCTGCATTCGATTACAAATCCTTCTATAAATAGATGTACGAGCATATTGGCGAAAATCAAATCCTGATAGTTTAAATACCGCTTCCAATAATAATTCAATTTCTAAGTTCGTGCGCTCATCCGTATCTACTGATGGATCAAAATTATAATACTTATTTTCCACTCCAACTAAACCTCACTTATTTTATTAACCATACACTCATTACCGAATAGAGTTGATGTAGGTTTAATGGTTTACTTATATAATCTGAAGCGCCAGCAGATAAACATTTTTCCTTATCATTTGGCATTGCTTTAGCAGTTAATGCGATAATAGGTATTTCATGTAACCCTAAGTTCATTCGGATATTTTCCATCGTTTCATAACCGTCCATATTAGGCATCATAATATCCATTAAAATAAGGTCAATATTTGTATTACTTTTTAGTATTTCTAAACACTCTAAGCCGTTTTGGGCAGTAATAATGTTGGCATTTTGTTTTTTTAATGCATTTTGTAACGTAAATATATTTCGATGATCATCATCGACAATTAAAATGGTTTTCTCTTGGAAGACGTTATTTGTTTCGGTAGTAACGATAGTTTCTTCAACAACTTCAGCAGGAATAACATCTTCTATCGTTGCTGCGACTTCTAAATTGGATAACTGTATATCATGTAATCCATTTGGAAGGCTAGGAATAAATACCGTGAAAGTACTACCTTCTCCTACATTACTCTCTAACGTAATCCAACCACCTAACAATCTAGCAAACTCTTTACAAATAGATAAACCTAGTCCTGTACCACCATACTTTCGAATCGTTGCTCCATCTGCCTGTTGAAAGGCTTCGAAAATAAGTTGATGCTGTTCTTTAGCGATACCAATACCAGTATCTTTTACTGAAATTGTAATCCAATCTTTACTTATAGACTGCATATCATGACTTAAATTGGTTGTTTCTATTGAATCGAAATGTAAAGAAACGGATCCTTTTTCTGTGAATTTAAATGCATTGGATAATAAGTTTTTAATAATTTGCTCGATCCGTTTTGCATCTGTATAAAACAGATTAGGAATCGTATCACTGTCTTCAATCGTAAATTCGACATTTTTTTGTGCAGCTATATGTAAAAAGTTTTGATGCATATTGGCTGCCATGTCACTTATGTTCGTTGCTTCAAAAATGATGTCTAGTTTGCCTGCTTCTACTTTAGATAAATCTAGTATGTCATTAATTAAAGTAAGTAAGTCTTTCCCTGATGAATGAATGACAGTTGCTAGTTCAATTTCATCATCCGATAAATGATTATCATGATTTTCTCTTAACATTTCAGATAATAGTAAAATACTATTTAACGGTGTGCGTAATTCATGTGACATATTTGCTAGGAACTCAGATTTGTATTTTGAGCTGCGTAACAACTCGCTTGCTTTTTCTTCTAATTCTGATTTGGTAATTTGTAAGTCAGCTGTCTTTTGTTCAGCTTCTTCAGTTCTAGACTCTAATTGTTCATTCGTTGTTCGTAATTCTTCAGCTTGCATTTGTAGTTCTTCAGCTTGCGTTTGTAATTCTTCTGATTGAACTTGTAACTCTTCTGTCATTGCTTGTGATTCATGTAAAAGAGTTTGAATTCGCATACGTCCTATAATGCTATGGATTGTTAAACCTAGATTATTAATAGTTTGTTGAATTAAATCTTGATGTAAGTCTGAAATCTCAGTTACACTTACTAACTCCATTACTGCAATCACCTCATCCTCAAATAAGATAGGGATGACTAGTAGATTTTTAGGACGTATTTCTAATACTCCGCTAGTGACATACCGAAACTCTTCTGGTATATCCCTGAGAATAAAACTTTTCTTTTCTAAGGCAGACTGTCCAATGAAACCTTCACCCATTTTAATGGATGGTTTTCCAATATCAGCACCTTGATCGGCGAAAGAAGCTTTTTTCACATAGTAGACAGTTTCTTCATATTCTTCACGTACATAAAATGCACCGCAAGAAGTTTGCGTTTTTTGTATAATTCCACTAAGAATTTTTTTACCTAACATCTCAATAGAAGATACACCTTGATACATTAAAATTAATTCTGCGAGCTCAGTTTGTAACCACTCTCTTTTCGATATTTCGTCTAGTAGGTGGTTCGTTGTATGAGCAAGATCTTTTATTTCATCATGTGTATTTACATGAATTCTTTCCGTAATTTTTTCTTTAGAAGAAATTGATTTAATAGCTTGAATTACATTTTTAATCGTTTTTGTAATGGAATTCGAAATATAGAGTGAAACGATAATGGAAATACAAGAAAGTAAGAACAATAAACTGTATAACCAAATCTCTAATTTATTATTTTCAATATCTAATTGTGCTGCTCTTTTTTTCGTTAATTGCTCCTCAGTGCTCCGGAAGTTAGTTACCTGTGACTGTAAGGACTGAATTTGAGTCGTGTCGATTGTTTGTACATTATTACTATTATTATTTGTAATGAGTGGGTGAATCTCTTTATTAATCCAACTAGTAATGTTTTCGTTAATCTGTTTTAATTTTTCTTGCTGAGAGGGGTTATCCTCTAATAAAGCAAAAAGATCATGATAATGTTTTTCGTAATCCTTTTCCGCAGAGTTAAGGGATTGCACGTAATTAGGGTTATTAGAAATGATAAACCCTTTCGCTTTATTTTCAATTGTTAGTAACTCTTTCTCCACTTGATTCGTTAAATTGAGAACTTTAAAATCGTGATCAATAATAAAATTACGAGATTTTTGTAAGCTGGAAATCTCATTGTTTAACATAATGAAAGAAACAAGTAAGAACAAAATGATAACTAAATAACCAGCCATAATTTTGTAGCGAATACTAAATTTTGCTTTCGAGTTCATTAAAAATTCCTACCTTCAAGGTTATTAAAACTTTTCTATTTTAAAGAATGAAAAACGTAATATATATTATATCAGTTTTCATAAGGCCAAACTAGAAATCCCCCTATTGTATTAGGGGGTTCTTTTTTTATAGAGGAAATCATTTTGAAATATAAAAACATATATGAAAGGTAGTAAACGAGGGAATAGAGGATAACAAACATTCTAAGAAGGGAAGAGTGTTCTTAAAGCTCTTTTTGCATCTATTCCTTCAAAAATAAATAATATAAGATCTTTCTTTTTTACAGTAAGGAAAAAGGATACTAGAGTGCTTAAATTTTTGATTGATGTCATTGTTCCATGTTTACTTATAAACAAATTAGCTTGAAATGTTGTCATTAAAGCATAAAAATGATGAATCTGAGTTATTGTAGGTGTTTCATTATAAGAAATAGTAGTAGAGTGAATGGCGTTCATCGTAATATTCCTTTCCATATAGTAAGCATAACAATATAAACATACCCGTTTTAAAAAATGTTAAACATATAAATAAGAAAAAATATAAGTATAGTTTTTTACGTTTAGAAAAGGTTAGGAAGGGTATACATATACTACAAAGAGATTGACTGAAGATGAATTGTAAGATGTCTATGTTTAGTAGATTAGTCTATCAAAATATACTTTTACTTTAAATAAAAAGGAGCCTGGTATACATGAATGAAATGATGATTGATATTACATTTGATTTAATTTACTTGTTAAGTAGTTCACTTGTAGTACTTTTACTATTCGCTTTTTTCGTAAATGGTTATGTTAATAAGAAGATTAGTGTATACAGAAATGAAGAAAAATAAAGATACATTATATAAAACTTTAGGAGGTTAATAGTTATGAATGTAGATAGAAAAATAGTAGGTGTTTTTAGAACAATTGATGATGCGGCACTCGTTATTAATGAATTAAATGATAAAGGATACTCAGCAGATAACATTTCAGCTATTGCGAAAGATCAAAAGGAAATTGAACACCTTGAAGAAAAATCGGGTGAAAAAGTAAATCATGAAACTGCACATAAAGCGGATATCTTTTCAGCGACAGGGCTTGTAGCAGGAGGTGTAGCAGGCGGACTCGGTGGTTTATTAACAGGTCTTGGTATACTTGCCGTTTCTGGAATGGGTCCAATCGTAGCAGCAGGACCGATCGCAGCAGCTATTGGAGGAGCCGGTATTGGCGGAGGAGCTGGAAGTTTAATAGGAGCATTTATAGGGTTAGGAATTCCAGAAGAACATGCTAAAAAGTATGAAGAATATATTTACGATGGCAATATATTAATTTTAGTAGATGCAAAATTAGATGATAAGTTAGAAATCTATAAAATATTTGATAAGCATAATGCCTATAACTCTGATTTCTTTAAATAAAATGTAAACAAAGTGAATATCGTTTTTTGATCTTACAACTTTGGCGCGGCCGAGGAGTCGTATGACTATAAGAGAGGAAGGGCCTATAGTAAAAGATCAAGTTCTATTATGTTATTTAAAAGGGAAGAGGTGCCTTTTCGTGATTGTAAAAATATTAAAGGATAGCAGTAATAGTTTCTTTTGTACAGTTCAAAATAAAAATGGAGACCAGTATGTGAAAAAATGGTTTAGCAAACATGAAAATAACAAAGAATTAAGGCGACCAACTTTTAAAGAAGTAGAAAAGGATTGGAAAGAAAATAGAGAATCGTTTATGTATCCCAATAATAAAGCTCTTTATTAAAATTAAACATAATGCGCGTTTCATTCTTACAAAACTGTCACATTCCTGTAAGGTAATTCAATAGATTAGTTGTTTGTTCCATGTCATAATAAAGACATAAGAAAGCTAATTAAAACTACAACTTATTAGGAGAGTGTCAGTCATGATTGTAACAACAACGTCTGGAATTCAAGGTAAAGAAATTATTGAGTATATCGATATTGTAAATGGTGAAGCTATTATGGGTGCAAATATTGTCCGCGATTTATTCGCTTCTGTTCGTGATGTTGTCGGTGGTCGTGCTGGTTCTTATGAAAGTAAGCTAAAAGAAGCTCGTGATATCGCAATGGACGAAATGAAAGAACTTGCAAAACAAAAAGGTGCGAACGCTATCGTTGGTATTGACGTAGATTACGAAGTTGTTCGTGATGGAATGTTAATGGTTGCTGTAAGTGGTACAGCTGTACGTATATAAGTAAATAAAAAACAGGCTCACCCCTTGAAGTTTGATATGCTCCCTATTAGGTAGACAGATAAAAAATAAAAATCTGTTATCTAAGGGGAGTATTTTTTATGGCTAGAATGAAATATTCTAAAGCTGAAAAATTGGCGATTTTAGCTCTTTATAAAGATGGTCATCATTCAATAGCTGACATTACGGCAAAGTTTTCTGTTGATCCTGGGACGATTAGAGATTGGAAAAGAAGGTATGAAGTGAATGGTGAAGACGGCCTAGAAGAAGCACTTTCTTGGAAGCGTTACTCAAAAGAGCTAAAGTTAGCAGCCGTCAATGATTATCTATCAGGACACGATTCGTTAAACAAGATTATCCAAAAATACAATATATCCAGTACTGCGGTTTTGAGAAAATGGATTAAAAAGTATAATAGTCATAGAGAACTAAATGATACCGGTAAAGGAATGACAAACTCTATGACAAGTAGAAGAAAAACAACGTTAGAAGAACGAATTCAAATTGTGAATTACTGTATACAACATCAGAAAAACTATCAGCTCACTGCCGAAAGTTATGAAGTTTCTTATCAACAAGTATATCAATGGGTCAAGAAGTTTGAAGCAAATGGTGAAGAAGCACTACAAGATAAACGCGGTCGAAAGAAAGAAGAATATGAATTAACAGCTGAAGAAAAGTTTAAACTGGAAATGAAACGTTTAGAACGAGAAAATGAACGATTACGTGCAGAAAATGCTTTTTTAAAAAAGTTAGAAGAACTCGAAAGGAGGCGTCGTTAACAAGCGTTCGTCTACAAAATAAATATAGAGCGATTCAAGATTTACATGCGCATGAAAATTTGGCAGTAATCCTTTTATGTGAAATTGCCGGTGTATCTCGTGCTGCTTATTATAAATGGCTACAGCGTACGCCAACAGCTAGAGAATTAGAGAATGAAGCAATTCTTCTGGATATTCAAGCTATTTATGCACGAGTAGAAGGCATTTATGGGTACCGAAGAATGAAATTAAATATTAATAGAATGTATCATAAAAAGTTTAATCACAAACGCATTTATCGCTTAATGCACATTGCTGGATTACAGTCCGTGATTCGTCGGAAAAGAAAGCGCTATGTTCCCTCAACTGCGCAATATGTCGCTGAAAACCGACTAAATCGTGAATTTACTGCAAGCAAACCCAATGAAAAATGGGTAACAGATGTCACGGAGTTCAAATTAGGAAACGGAAGGAAAACGTATTTAAGCGCCATTTTAGATCTTTATGATGGGTCTATTATTAGTTATGTATTGGAACATTCAAACAATAATAAATTGGTATTTCAAACATTGGATCAAGCTATCACTATATTAAAAGAGAATGAACATCCATTGATTCATAGTGATCGAGGGTATCAATATACGTCACATGGGTTTAAGAGAAAGATAGAAAAGGCAAAAATGATTCATAGCATGTCACGTGTAGGAAAATGTATAGATAATGGACCAATGGAATCGTTTTGGGGGACGTTGAAGTGTGAAAAGTATTACCTACATAAGTATGAGACATTTGAAGCGTTACAACAAGCGATAGATAATTATATCCAGTTTTACAATAATGAACGTTACCAAGAAAAATTAAACGGCTTAAGCCCATTAGAATACAGGGTTCAAGCCGCTTAAAGTGTTTTTTATTATTTCCACTGTCTACTTGACAGGGAGCTGTTCAGTTTATGCTTTGAGGGGGTTTTTTGTTTTTAAGTTGTAGAAGTAAACTCCAGTTGCAAGGGTAAAATGAAAAAGAGACAGTGATGCTACATATATGTAATGTGAGTGCAAACTTTATAATAAAGTTGTTATTTGAGATAATGGAAGAATTAGTGGTATAAATAATTTTATAGATAATAATCAAAATAGAGAAGACAGAATGTTCATGGATGGAATAGTTAGGGGGATTTTCCAATCTGTAATAAAAAACGGAGGTACCGAGAGCGGTTTACAGATGTCTACTACATAAAATTTATAATGGATTGGAGGCAATTTTTATGTTTTGGTTAGGAGGCTTTTTAGGATACATTGTAGGTTCTATTACTACATGTGCGCTACTTTACTTTGGTTATAGAGCCGAGAAGAACAAAAAAGCGGATATGCGAAAGAAAGAGGAGAGAAACATCAATAAAAAAGGTGTATAGGATGTGGAAGAAAAATTGATAACATTGATGCAAAAATAAAGGACAGTTACATATTTTATATGATTACTATGTACTGTCCCGCTTATTCCTTTTGAATTAGGAAAAATTGTTTCCTGTCTTGCTATAAATTTCATAAGCAAAAAAACCAAATAAATAGCCTATTCCGGATCCTAAACTAACTGAAAGTAGTAATGAATCAGGAGAAAATATGCCAACAATAATACCGATCAAACACCCTAAAAGCATTCCTATTGGTATTAAACTATCTAATAAAACTTGAGCGTTTTTTGATTTTTTCTTGCCTAAGTTACCGTTGTTATATTTATGTTTAAGACTTCTAATCACATATACTACAATTCCTCCGATTATTACAACAGGCGTAATTGCTGTGAGTAACCACATGTTAGAATCTCCTTTCGCTTTTTTAATTAAATTACATAAGCTACTTAAAATTCTATGCTACTAAATGGATTGATAGTTGAATGTACTCAATTTAATAACTCGTCAAAAACACTTTCCCTTTCGTTTTCTGTTAGTGATAGGTAAGGATTTGAAGTTATCTCTACCTTTTCCCCCACTCCACACC
>NZ_PCOB01000037.1:0-26460 GCF_002975115.1 Bacillus sp. MYb78 | reverse complement strand
TTTCAACCGAATACAAAGATTCAAGGAGGTGGTCGGCAACACTCTATCTACAAATTTAAGTATCTCATAAAAATAGATACTCTTGGGTTTATAGGTACATCCCGTCCCTAAAAAACCTAACTTAATCATACGAGGAGGTAGAAATGAATGTCTTGGAAAAATGATTGCTGGAGTTCTCAGAAAAAGCATTGTTGTGATGATTGGTGGAAATCTAAAGAAAAGCATCATTGTGATGATGATTGGAGTTCTCAGAAAAAGCATTGTAATGATGATTGGTGGAAATCTGAAGAAAAGTGTCATTGTGATGACGATTGGAGTTCTCAGGAAAAACATTGTAATGATGATTGGTGGAAATCTAAAGAAAAGTGTCATCGTGATGATGATTGGAGTTTTAAACGAAATAAGTGTCGTTGTAAATGTTTCTTTATTTGTTGCCATTGTAAAAGAAAAAATTGGTAATATTTTTAATGTCAACGTAAAGGAAAAAATATGTCTTTTGGAATCAATCGGGCTTTTCCGGAAAGTTGATCCCTCACCTACTTCCTTGCTTTCGCTGAATTTTTAGGTGGGGGCATTACTGCTCGGCAAATAGCGAGATAAATACTAGGATGTAATATATAAAAAGCTGACTTAGTATAGTCAGCTTTTTATCAATGAATACGTAAAGGTTTAAACCGGCATATAAGCAGTCGCGCTTTGTCATCACCTTGTTGTTGTAAATTAGTATTTCTCCATTGAATAGACATTCCATAATATCGTATTTTGATTAAAACTAAAAAACATACTTAACACCAATAGTAGAATTTTTCTTCTTCATCAACTTCACTTCTTCTCTTTTTATAAACATAAAAAAGGAGCTCTGTTTATATAGAGCTCCTTTCTAATTTTATAATTTACTAGACTGTAACCCTTGAATAAACGGTACTACTTCAGGATTTACAAGTGACGACAAATCACCTAATTCTTTTCCTAAATAAGCTGCTTTAATAACACGGCGCATTACTTTAGAATTACGTGTTTTCGGTAAATCTTCTACAACGTGGATGTCTTTAGGACACAACGCTTTTCCAATATGAGAGTTTACTAAACTCATTAATTCTTTCTTTAATTCTCCTGTGAATGTTACATGATCTCTTAACACTACAAAACAATGACAAACTTCACCTTTTACTTCGTCAGGTACACCAATTGCAGCAGCTTCGATTACATCATTATGTTTCACAAGAATAGATTCATATTCAGCAGGTCCAATACGTTTACCTGCAATATTTAACGTATCGTCTGAACGCCCTGTGATGATATATTGTTCACCATCGTAAATGACCCAGTCACCGTGGACCCATTTATTTTCAAAACGCGACCAATATGTGTTCACGTAACGTTCATCATCTTCCCAGAAGCTTTTCGTCATACCTACCCAAGGTTTCTCTAAGCATAATTCTCCGACTTCATCTTGAATTGGTTTACCTTGATCATCCAGCACGACAGCTGCCATTCCTGGTAAAGATGCGTTAAAACTAATCGGTGCGATTGGCTTAATAAGAACATTACCGAAAATCCCACCAGAGATTTCAGTTCCACCTGAGTAGTTACAGATTGGAACATTTCCTTTTCCAACTGTTTCAAACAGCCACATCCATGGATCAGGATTCCAAGGTTCTCCTGTTGATGCGAATACTTCCAAACTCTTTAAAGAATGTTTATTGACATACTCATCACCTTTTGCCATTAATGCTCGGATTAACGTTGGCGAAATACCTAGATGAGTAATTTCATATTTATCAACTGTCTCCCATAACCGGTCTGCTTCTGGGAAGTCTGGAACACCTTCGTACATAACCATCGTTGCTCCATTAATGAGTGAACCGAATAATAGAAACGGCCCCATCATCCAGCCCATATCAGTTACCCATAATACACGATCACCTTGTTTAATATTCATTCCAAATCCTGCATCAAAAGCTGCTTTCAAAGGAAATCCTGCATGCGTGTGTACTGTTCCTTTCGGCTTACCAGTCGTTCCTGATGTATAAATGAGCATTAATGGATCATCACTTTGCATTTCCTCGGCATGTATGAATGGTTTTTCTTTTTCTAGCGTACTCCACGAAAAGTCATAGTTATGTGGTGTAAAATCATTTCCTGCATGACGAACGATAACAACTTTTTCAACAGTTGGGCAATGTTCACAAGCTTTATCTACTTCATCTTTTAAAGAAACAATTTTACCGCGGCGTGAAAATCCATCTGCGGTAATAATCATTTTTGAACCTGCCGCTTGCACACGTGTCATAACTGCATCAGACGCAAAGCCTGAGAATATTGGTGAAATAATTGCTCCGATTTTCATTACAGCTAGCATCGCAACAACTGTTTCTGGAATCATCGGCATATAAATTGTTACACGGTCACCTTTCTCAATACCCGCGTGTTTCAAACCATTTGCAACACGGCTTACCCAGTTGTCAAGCTCTTCATATGTAAATGATTTTGAAGTTCCATTTTCCCCTTCGTACTGAAGTGCTGGCTGTATTCTCGTCTCTTCATCCGCAAGCCAGCGGGATAAAGCTGATTCTACAACGTTACATGTTCCGCCATTATACCACTGTGCAAACGGTGTACCATTTTCTAAATCTAATACTTCTGTATAAGGTTTCATCCATTGATAGCCAACTGCTTTTTCTGCCTCTCCCCAAAACCAAGCTGTTTCCTCAATAGATTTATTATAAAAAGTTTCATAATCTTCATATCCCAATGATTTCATCCAACCATATAAACGTGTTTTTTCCTTGTACTCTTCTGTTGGAAACCAAACTGCTTGTTTCAATGTTTTCCCCTCCTTAACTTTTTGAGCAAGAAAGCCCTAAATAGGGCTTTTAAACTGGATATACAGGATGTTTACGATCCGTGAATACTTGATATTTACTCATATACATTTCGAAACGTCCTTTTAACTCTTCACGTAAATTGTTTGGATGAACAATACCATCAATCACCATCTCTGATGCTAAATGATAAATATCAATATCTTTCTTATACTCTTCACGTTTTTCAGCAATGAAGCTAGCACGCTCTTCTTCTGGTAAAGCTGCAATTTTATTTGCATATACAGCATTAACCGCAGCTTCTGGACCCATTACCGCAATAGAGGCTGTCGGTAATGCCAGGCAGCAATCTGGTTCAAATGCTGGACCTGCCATCGCATATAAACCAGCACCATATGCTTTACGAACAACGATAGAAATCTTCGGTACAGTTGCTTCACTCATTGCAGAAATCATTTTTGCACCGTGGCGAATAATACCAGCACGCTCTACTTTTGTGCCAATCATAAATCCTGGTACATCCGCAAGGAATAATAATGGAATATGATATGCGTCGCATAAATTAATAAACTTAGCAGCTTTATCAGCTGAATCATGGAATAATACGCCGCCCTTCATACGCGGCTGATTTGCAATAATACCAACTGGCTTACCATCAATACGTGCTAAGCCTGTAATTAGCTCTTGAGCAAATAATTTTTTTACTTCATAGAATGAACCTTCATCAATAACTCTATTAATGAGATCTTTCATATTGAAAGGAGCATTTTGATTTTCTGGAATGATTTGTTCTAACGTTTTATCGAATTGTTTCGGTTCTTGAGGTGTAACCAATGGAGTCTTTTCTAAGTAGTTATTTGGAAAATATGAAATGTATTGTCTTGCTTGTGTAATCGCATCTTCTTCTGTCTTACATAAAACATCTCCGCATCCTGATACAGAGCAATGCATACGAGCTCCGCCCATCTCTTCTAAAGTTACCTTCTCACCGATAACCATCTCAGCCATACGAGGAGATCCTAAATACATAGATGCATTTCCTTCTACCATCATTACAACGTCGCAAAAGGCTGGAATATAGGCACCACCAGCTGCAGAAGGTCCAAATAATAAGCATACTTGAGGAACTTTACCTGATAATTTCACTTGATTATAGAAGATTCTCCCTGCACCACGGCGCCCTGGGAACATTTCTACTTGATCTGTAATACGTGCTCCAGCAGAGTCGACTAAATAAAATAACGGAACACGTAGTTTTTCAGCTGTTTCTTGAATACGTAAAATCTTTTCAACTGTGCGTGATCCCCACGATCCAGCTTTTACAGTAGAATCATTGGCCATTACACACGCAGTACGACCATGTATTTTACCCGTTGCCGTTACAACGCCGTCCGCAGGTAAGCCTGTTTGTTCACAGTTAGCAAATAATGCATCTTCTACATATTCGCCATTATCAAATAGAAGCGCTAAACGATCTCGAACAAATAATTTTCCTTTTGCTCTATTTTGTTCATGATATTTTGGTGCGCCGCCTTGTTTAATCGTTTCAACTCGTTCTTCAAATGTATTCGATTGTTGTTTTTGATCTAACATATTTACTCCCCCTTATACGTTGGTGTGCGTTTTTCCTTGAATGCTTGTAATCCTTCTAATCTATCTTTCGTATGGATTACACCTTCATACGCTTGTTTTTCCATTTGTAATCCGGTATGTAAATCAACTTGAATACCGTTTGAAATCGCTTCTTTTGCTAATCGAACAGCAATAGGTCCATTACTAGCAATTTTCTCTGCTATTTCAATCGCTTTCTCTTCAAGTAAATTAGCTGGTACAACAAATTCTACTAAACCATATTCTTTTGCTTCTTGCGCTGAAATACGTCTACCTGTATAAATTAATTCTTTCGCTCTACCAACTCCAATTAATCTCGGTAAGCGCTGTGTACCACCTGCTCCTGGTATAATTGCAAGTGTCGTTTCAGTAAGACCAAGACTTGCACATTCAGCAGCAATTCTAAAATCACAAGCTAAACTTAATTCCGTACCACCACCAAGTGCGATTCCATTTATTGCAGCAATAACTGGCTGTGGTAATTGTTCAACCATCTCCATAGTAGTGCGAATCATACTAACAGCATGGCGAACTTGTTCTTCATTCATATCGGCACGCTCTTTTAAATCTGCACCAGCACAAAATGCTTTTTCACCAGCACCAGTCAAAATAACTACACGCACGTTTGAATCTTCACTTATTTGAGTTAATATAGTTTGTAATTCATCTAATAATGCTAAAGATAATGAGTTTGCTTGTCTTTCACGATATAACGAAATCTTTACAACGTGAGGTGTTACATAATCAACTGAAATGTTTTGTAATTGTAGCATCTTCTCACCTACTTATCGTTTTATGTTGAAGCGCTCTATACACATGACTCGGTAATTGGATATTTAATTTACTTTGAATAAATTGACTTGCTCTCAATAACTTCTCTTCATCAATATTCGTTTGGACTCCTAACTTATGGAGCATATGTACTAGGTCATCAGTAGCAACATTACCTGATGCTCCTGGTGCATAAGGGCAGCCCCCGAGTCCACCACAAGAACTATCAAACGTTTTAATACCGTATTCTAATGATTTAACTACATTCGCTAGAGCCATTCCATACGTATTATGAAAATGCATGGCAAACTGCGAAGCATCATACTTCTTTAATAGATGTTCTAATACTTGTTCTACTTGTAATGGATTCGCTACACCGATTGTATCCCCAAGAGAAACTTCATAAATGCCGTATGAAAATAGTTGATTACATAATTCGTCAACTGCTGTGACACTTATATCCCCTTCATAAGGACATCCAAATACAGTAGAAACATAGCCTCTTACCTTTTTCCCTTCGAATAATGCCTGTTTTGTTATATCTTCAATTACAACTAACGCTTCTTTAATCGATTTATTAATATTACTTTTATTATGAGATTCACTTGCTGATAAAAAAACATTCACCTCATCTACATTTTGCAAAAAAGCTCGTTCCAAACCATTTTGATTCGGAACAAGCGCAGCATATGTAACATTTGGATCCCTTTTCAGCTCAGAAAATACATCATTTGCATCTGCTAATGCAGGGACCCATTTTGGGTGAACGAATGAGGAAACTTCAACATACGACAATCCTGCTTCTGTAAGTAGTTGAATCCATTTTACTTTATCTTTTGTGCCAACAATCTTTTTTTCATTTTGTAAGCCATCACGTGGCCCGACTTCTTTAATGACAGCAAAATTAGGTAGTTTCAATTCGCTTCCCCCTATATCTCCCTATTCAATTTCTACTAATACATCTCCTTCATTTACAAAATCGCCTTCTTGCACATTAATTTTCATAACTGTGCCAGCTTCTTCTGAAATGATTGGAATTTCCATTTTCATAGATTCCAAAATGACGACATCCTGCTCTTCCTCTACTGTATCTCCTACTCCTACAACAATCTTCCAAACGTTTCCTGCCATCGATGCGTATACTTTCGTCATCATTTTTTCCCCCTTAATATTGTTAAATCTTATTTTTTAACGAGTTGTTTCGTTACAAACCCCGTTGTATAAATACCCTCTTTGAACACTTCGTCTTCCAAAACTTGTAGTAGCATTGGCGTGTTCGTTTTAATACCTTCTACTTTTAATTCTTCTAGAGCATCATGTAATTTCGAAATTGCTTCTTCACGAGTCTCGCCATGTGCAATGACTTTCGCAATCATTGGATCATAGAAAGGTGTAATCGTTACATGATTTTCTAAGAAGTGATCAATCCGTACATTTGACGGTAATGTTAAATCTGTAATTTTCCCAGGTGATGGGAAGAATGTTTTCGGATCCTCTGCATAAATACGAGCTTCAATGGCATGACCACTACGTTTTACATCATCCTGAGTAAATGATAGTTTCTCTCCACTTGCGATAAGGAGTTGCTGTTCTACAAGGTCTAATCCCGTAATTTCTTCTGTCACTGGATGCTCTACTTGTAATCTCGTATTCATCTCTAAGAAATAGAAGTTCTTCTGATCATCTACAAGAAACTCAACTGTACCTGCATTTGTATAGCCAAGTGCTTTGGCAGCTTGTACAGCAACTTCTCCCATCGCCTTTCGTGTACCTTCATCTAAAAATGGTGAAGGTGCTTCTTCGATTACTTTTTGATTTCGGCGCTGTACCGAACATTCACGCTCCCATAAATACACTGTGTTACCATGTGTATCTGCTAAAAGCTGAATTTCAATATGATGCGCATCTGCTATATATCGCTCTAAATACATTTCTCCGTTACCAAAGAAGTTTTGCGCTCTTGTTTTATTACTTTCAAACGCTTTGGTGAGCGTTTGCTCAGTTTCCATCAACTGCATACCAATGCCTCCGCCGCCTGCGGATGCCTTAAGCATTAAGGGATAACCAATTTGTTTTGCAATTTCAATTGCTTCTTCAGCAGTTTCAATATTTGTAGTAATACCTGGGACTACTGGGACATCTGCTGCTTGCATTGCGATACGTGATTCGATTTTACTTCCCATCTTCGTAATGATTTCTTCTGAAGGACCGATAAATACGATTCCTTCTTCTTTGCAACGAACCGGAAAAGACGGATTCTCTGATAATAAACCATAACCCGGATGAATCGCTTCTGCATTTGTCTTCTTAGCTATTTCAATAATTTTTTCAAGGTTTAAATAACTTTCTTGAACACGCGGTCCACCTACTAAGTAAGCTTCATTTGCCATCTTCACATGAAGGGCATTTTCATCTGCTTCAGAATAAATAGCAACAGTGCGTATGCCAAGTTTTTGACAAGTTTTCATAATACGAACAGCAATTTCCCCGCGATTCGCAATTAATATTTTTTGAAACATAGTGATTCCTCCCTTTTATCTACATCCTAAATGTCTAGCAATTACGAGACGTTGAATTTCAGAAGTTCCTTCACCAATTTCTAATAGTTTCGCATCACGAATATGTCGTTCAACTTCATATTCACGCATATAACCATATCCACCATGAATCTGTACTGCTTGATTCGCAATACGGCTTGCTGCTTCCGATGCAAATAGTTTTGCCATTGCCGCTTCTTTGCCGAAAGGTTTATCGTTATCTTTTAACCAAGCTGCTTTATGTACTAAATTGCGTGCTAGCTCTACTTCAGTCGCCATATCAGCTAATTTAAATTGAATCGCTTGGAAATTAGAGATTGACTTTCCAAATTGTTGACGTTCTTTCGCATATTGTAATGCACGTTCAAAGGCTGATTGCGCAATACCAACTGCCAATGCAGCGATTGAAATACGCCCTCCATCAAGTGTATATAAAAATTGTTTAAAGCCTTTATTTACATCACCAAGAATATTTTCTTTCGGTACACGAACACCATCAAGTACGATTTCACAAGTATTAGAAGCGCGAACACCCATCTTATCGTAAGGACTTGAAATCGTTAATCCTTCACTCGTAGTAGGCACGATAAATGCAGAAATACGTTTTCTACCATTCTCTTCAATACCGTTGACAGCGGTTACAATAATTGTATTTGCATACTCTGCGTTTGTAATCCAACACTTCTCACCACTGATTACATACTCATCACCATCTAATACCGCTTTCGTTTGAGTACCACCTGCATCTGATCCAGCATTCGGCTCCGTTAATCCGAAGGCACCTAATGTTTTACCTGACGCCATTGGAACTAAATACTTTTGTTTTTGTTCTTCTGTACCGAAATAATAAATTGGAGAAGCACCTAATGAAATTGTGGCAGCATAGCTTAAACCGGTGCCACCACAAGCGCGACCAATTTCTTCAACTGCTAACGCATACGATACCGTATCGCCACCTGAACCTCCATACTCTTCTGGGAATGGGATGCCTAATAATCCTAGTTCGCCCATTTTTTGAAATGTTTCATATGGAAACTCTGCAGTTTTGTCATAATATACAGCTTTCGGTGCGATTTCCTTTTCAGCAAAGTCACGTACCATTTCTTTAATCATTTGTTTTTCGCGAGTTAGAGTAAATTCCATTCCGCTACACACCCCTTATCGAATATTGAGTTTCGACAGCGTGCGAGTTTCTACTACAAACATAACAACTTAAAAGACAAGAATATTAGTTAGACAATTGCTACAATTCTGTCATAACTTAATTTTAAAACAGATTCTGTACTAATGCACAAAAAAATTCCTACATTGTTCTACAACAACATAGGAGGTTTTGTGTCGAATTATGTAATTTATTGTTTAATAATCTCTACCTTTTCCGGAATCAGAAATTTCTACTAATGCTTCAGGGTATGGTTCGAAATATGTTTGTCTTAATAAATACTTTTCATCAAATCGAATAGCCCATGATTTTAAAATTGTAAGTAAACTACTAAGTGGTATTTTCTTTTCTGCATACTTTTGTAACAGTTCTATAAAATGATCTTTTTCTTGTTTTTTTAACTTTGTTTTAAAATACCCAAAAATGTGCTCGCATACATTTACATTCGATGTATAACGGGGCGCACGTATAAATAATTCGTATAAAGTCTTCTCATAGTTTTCAAATACCACTTCAATCTTTTCATTTTTTTGATTTGCAATTATACGCCCTAATTCCTTTTGTTTCACCTGATTATATGCCATAAATAAATATTTATTGTCCGACTGAAACGATACAAGGTCTTTTATATTTTTACTATGTTTAATCATTTTGTAATATGCGATTGTAAATAGCCTTGTAAAGAAATGCTCTCTAATAATAAAATTCGACAATCTGCCTTCCTCTTCAATAGGAAGATGCGAAAATTTTTTTACTACTGCTCCGCCAAATAAGCCCGATCCTTTTCCCTTTGCTGGCGCTTTTTCAAAACCAGAATAAATTTTCACATCACGCGTACCACAACTTGGTGAACGATTCTTTAAAATAAAACCATCCACATCCGGTATCGTTTGTAAAAAGTCATTTGAAAACTGCTCCATTTTTTCAGTTACATCTTCTCGTGTCGACGGTTGCACAAGTCTATTCTCACCATTTTCTTCTACAATTCGTATCGTTTCACGAGGAGTCCCCAATCCAATCTCGACTTCTGGACAAACAGGTATAAATGTAACAAATGGCTGCAAATTTCGTATTGTTACATCTGGAATCATCTCTCCATTATAACGACAAGCATCAAATTCTAAACATTTACTTACGACGATTGTAGGTTTTGCAAATTGTCGCATCTTATTACCTCCTTATTGCTAGCCCGTATAATATAAATTGTACTAAGATTAACATTTTAAGCAAAGTTTGATTCCTTTATTTTTATGAGAAGTATATATCCAATGATATATTAACAATCATTCAATTCTATTTTCTATAAATGTTCGCCCTATTAATGAGGGTTTAGATATTGTGAAATGAATAATACACACATGCTCCGGAGAAATTAATGATTAAGAAAGGCGGGATTGTTATGAAAAAGAAATTATCATCTATTTTAAGTGTTTTAGCACTATCTATTATGTTTTTAGGTACATCTACGCAAGCTGAATACGATGGAAATAATATGAATAGAGTTAATAACACTGATATTTCAACTCGAGTAAATGACAATAACTTAGACAGAGTTAATAATGATGTAAGAACTCGAAATGTAAATACAACAAATGATTTAAATGATAATCGTGATAAAAATAATAATTGGGCTTGGCTTGGTTTATTAGGACTAGCAGGATTATTAGGTCTTAGAAGAAGAGACAAAGAAACACGCTGATTTAGAATGTTTTTAGTAAACAAGTACTTATTTATCAAAAATATATAATGAAAATAAATCGCCTTTTTAAAGGCGATTTATTTTTACTTAAAAGTAATGTATGTAATTCACACTTCAACGATTAAAATCGTGGAGTTAATCCATACAATATAAATTGAATCGTATTTTCAATTTCCGCTTCATCATTCCATTTTTCTTCAGGCAATAATAAAAATCGTGTTAATAATAAACCTAATACAGCTGATAAAGTAAGACGTAGTACGGAAGATGGTGGTATCTCAATAATTTCCCCTTCTTCTTGAAATTTCACAATCAACTTTTTGAAATGTGAAAACAGTTCTGTTTCTACTAATTGCTGTATTTCATTTTTTAGTTCTGGTTGGAATGGCACCTCTTGAATTAATATTTTTATCATAGGAAAGTGTTTTTGAGCAAATTTAAACCTATTATGAATTACAACCCTTAAAAGTCCTTCGTATGATTCATACTCCGATTTAAATATTTCTTTTGCAAAGGTTTGTACGAAAAATGGTGCAGCGAACTTAGTTAAAGTTGGCATTACGACCGCTAGTAATAAATCTTTTTTCGTCTTATAGTAGCGGAAGATGGTTCCTTCCGCTACACCAGCACGCTTTGCAATTTCACTTGTTGAAGTTGAAGCGTATCCTTTTTCTCCAAACATATCAACAGCCGCCTCTAATATTCGCATTTGACGTTCATTTCGTTTATCCGTATTAGTTGCAGCTATTAATTCCTCCAGCCAATCCTTCTGCATTTATAAAGCTCCTTTTTGTCATTATTATATTTTGCGATGTTTCTTTAAAGCAAATACATTTCCTACTGCAAATAATAGTGAAAAAAGTAATAATACAGTAAGATCTAATGCAATCTCTGTAAACCCTTGATTCCGAATCATCACTTGTCTCATTGCGTCAGCGCCGTATGTGAGTGGAAATACTTTCCCTAACATTTGTAGCCACTTATTCATAGATTCCATTGGAAACAATCCAGAAAAGAAGATTTGTGGCACAATAACAAGCGGTATAAATTGAATCATTTGAAATTCATTATTTGCGTATGCCGATAAAAACGTACCTAATGTTAGTGCAGTTAAAGAGAGCATACATGTAATAAGTAACGTTAGCCATATGGAGCCAGCTACGTATAAATCTAAAATATAAACGGAAAAACTTACGATAATAATGGATTGTATAAAGGCAAAGATTCCAAAACCAATAATATAACCTGCGACTATTTCCCATCTTCTTACTGGGGTGGATAATAACCTTTCTAGCGTACCACTTAAACGTTCTCTTACGAAAGATACACCTGATAATATAAATACAAAGAAAAATGTAAAGAAACCAATTAATACAGGACCAAGCCCATCAAACATCATAAAGTCTTTAGAGCCATGTAAATAATTTACTTCAGGTTTCATAATCGATACATCATTCTTCTCTGTGCTTTTTTGCAATACTTGAAGTACAGCACGATTTTTTGACGAATCACTACCTTCCAACAGAAGTTTCATTTTTCCATTCTCTATTCGAAATACTGCATCTACCTTTTGTTTTTCCAACTCAGAAATCGCCTTTTCCTTACTGTATTCATAAATTGACGCTTCTTGATTTTTCATCACTTTTACTATTTGAGCGGGCATATCAACAACAGCAATTTGCGGTATATAGTCTTTCTGTGTAAACACTAGTGACAAAAGCCAAAGTAATAACATCGGTGCTCCAAACATCATTGCTAACGAACGTTTATCTCGAAAAAATTGACGAATAATACGAATGATTACACCAGTAACTCTCATGATGGCACCACCTCTTCCAGCAAAAAGACATCTTCAATCCGTCCAGATGACACGCGTTTTTTCAATTCTTCAGTTGTTCCAACCGCAACTAATTTCCCTTCTCTAATTAACCCTAGACGCTCACAAAATTCAGCTTCATCCATAATGTGCGTCGTTACAATAATCGTTGTACCTTTCTTTTTAAGATTATAAAATTTTTCCCAAATCGTTTTTCTAAGAAGCGGATCTATCCCCACTGTAGGCTCATCTAAAATTAATATTTCTGGTTCATGGAGGAGTGCTATTGCTAATGATAAGCGTTTTTTCATTCCACCTGAAAATTGTTGTACTTGCTTTTTCATATACTCTGACAATTGTACAAGTTCAAAAACCTCTGCAATTCTTGTCTTTTTACGTTTTCCTTTTAGTCCATACATCGTTGCTATAAAATCTGCATTTTCATATGCTGACAATTCTTCATATAATGCATCCGCCTGGGCCATATAACCAATTCGTTTCATTTCATTTAAATTAGGCATATTAGTATTATTAACAAGCACTTCACCTTTCGTTGCCTCATTAATACCTGCAATCATTTTAATGAGCGTTGTTTTCCCCGATCCAGAAGGTCCAACAAAACCAAAAATCTCTGCTTTTTCAACTTGCAATGAAAGATTGTGTAACACTTCTTTTTTCCCAAAACTTTTTGATACAGTCTGTAAAATAATTGAAGGTTGTTGCACGTTTCATCCTCCTTTTCCAATAAAATGAGTGAGTACTCACTTTTATTTTACCCTTGCTTAATTATATGTCAAACTTCATTGATTAGTATGTATGTTCAATCAACGATATGAAACAATGAAACAGAGTCGACATTAGCATTTCATTTCCTAAAGTCGACTCTGTTTCATTTAAACTATAAATTTCACTTTACGTTTTTAAATTCATATACTTCCGAATTCTAGCAACGTCTAAAGAATATTCGATAACTAATTGCTGTAACGGTAAAATAATTGTGTCAGGATATAAATGTGCATATTGTAATGTTTCTGCATATTTTTCTAACCTTTTTTCTAAATACTTTATTATTTGATCAGGATGACTTACTAATAAACATTTACAATAATAATGGATTTGTTCCTCAATCGCCGTGTATTCTTCAATTTCATATTCTTTATGCATGTGTACACCCCTTTAAGTTTTTTATATGAATTACTTATCACAATTTTCACTCGACAAATTTTAAGTTTTTTGATTATTTACACTATAACAAACACTCAGGGTCAAATTTTGTTACTTTATGTAACGTAGAAAATTTTTAACAAAATTGTAATGTTAACTCCTACAAAATACATAAAACACCTTTACTCATTATTGTATAAAAAATCGTACAACTTAATTTAGCTGCACGACTACAATCTCTGGCCTATTCAAAATTCTTTGCGGAATGATACTATTTCCTAATCCTCTACTCACTACCATTGATGTATTTTGTTCTACATATAAACCTGCTGTATATTTAGGTAAAACACCTTGATTTGGAGCAACTAATCCACCGATAAATGGCAATCTAACTTGCCCTCCATGAGCATGTCCCGATAAAACCAAATCCAATCTCTCATTCGTATATTCCTTTATAAATTCAGGCCTGTGGGATAATAATACATTATATCTATCTGGCTGCATTTCAATTTTTGCTTTTTTAATTTCATCTATTATAATATTTCCTTCATCACGGTTTCCAGTACCAAACTCTGGATCATCAATACCTAGCAAGTTTATCTCTTGCTCACCCTTTCGAATGCCTACATGTTCATTCCTTAAAACATTGACACCATATTTCTTCAACTCTTTTTCTAAACTGTTATACTTTCCAGACCATTGTTCATGGTTTCCTGTCACAAAATATACAGGATACTTCTTTACAATTTCTCGTATTAATTGCATACTAACTTCTGCATCATATGATTTACTGTCAATTAAATCACCCGTAATCGCAATAATATCTGGATCTATGCTTTTAATTTTTTGAATTAACACATCTTGATTATCGCCAAATTGTTTATTGTGTAAGTCTGAAATTTGTAGAATTTTATACCCTTTAAAAGAGGAGGGTATTTTACTAGAAGTTATTTTAACCTCAGTTATACTTATTAAATTGTTCTGTAAATATAAAAAGATAATACAAACTACTAATGTAGCAATAAGTAATACACTTCTTTTAATCTTCTTGCTCATATTCCCTCCTAAAACCTTAATCAGTACTACAATTCTCAAAAACATTCCAATAGATTTCTCTTTTTTTATCTAACGGTTCTCTTTTAAAGTGAAATCGATTTAACTACGATAATCAAGTACAAGTTTCTATTACAGGAATTGAAGAACTTATATCACTCTGTTGAAGTAAACATGCCCGGTTCTGTTCTAATCGTAACTCTATCATATAACATTAAAGCCGAAATTCCCAAGTTAAGGAATTTCGACTTTTTGAGGTCGTATGAATATCTTAGTTTTAGTTCTATGTACCTTGCAGTTGTACATCTTAGTACATACCATTTGTCTATCTATATGTGATGAGTTTTTTATCTTCTTCAATAATCAACTATGTATAAAACATTTAACTTAGTTAATACCCTTAATGGATATCATGCTTTTTAAAGTTTCCGCCTTGTACTTCCGCAACATCATATACAGTGACAAAGGCATTTTCATCAATTTCATGAATAAGTGCCTTCATTGTTTCTAAATTTTAAAATTATGAAGCGTCATTCCATTCAGACTTCAATATTGAATATTGATATACATCAATCCACTGGCCTTTTAGCATGTAATTCTGCAATAAATGACCTTCTCTCCTCATCCCCACTCGTTCTAGTACAGAAATAGACTTATTATTTCGAACGTCCGAAAATGCAATCACCTTATGTTTTCCTAATGAATGAAATATGTAACTCAATAAGGCACAAACAGCTTCAGTTGCATAGCCTTTTCCCTAATATTCTGGAGAAAGAGTAAATCCGATTTCTACGATGCGAGGTTCATTTACAAACGTTTTAGCCTCATGATATTGATAATTAACCCATGACTGAAATTTAGCCACTTCTGAATTAGAACGATAAAAATGAAAGTAGTTAGTGTCATCAATACTAAACCTTCTCAAAACAAGACAATCTGTTCTCCAAAAGACTTGATTGTCATTCTCCATAACTATTCACCCTCTTTTCTACATTAATTATATCTTTATAATACATAGGTATAAATAGTTTACATGCTTATAAAAAAGCGATTCTTTTCACATTAAAAAGAATCACTTTCCAAGTTCTTATTTTTAATTATATTACATAAAGAATTGAAAGATTATTACTTAAGAGCCTTAACTATAACTTCCGTTGCCTCTGCAATGAGTTGATTATCATAGCTAGCCTCTTTCTCATCTTTACTAGATAAAATTGCGATGATAATTGGTGCTCTATTCGGAGGCCAAACGATAGCAATATCATTTCTTGTCCCGTAACTGCCAGCACCTGATTTATCTCCAACTACCCAGTCAGTTGGTACGCCTGCACGAATAAGTTTGTCCCCTGTAGCATTTCCTTTCATCCACTCTGTAAGAATTTTACGTTTTTCAGCTGGAAGTGCATTTCCGACCGTAAAAGCTTTAAGATTCGTAGCAATTGCTTTCGCTGTACTAGTGTCACGAATGTCTCCTGGAATAGCTTCGTTTAATTCTGTTTCAAAGCGATCAGACATAGTAACCCGATCCCCCATCTTTCTAAGCGCTTTTTCATATCCTTTAGGTCCGCCTATTTTATTAAATAAAATGTTCCCTGCAGTATTATCACTTGAACGAACAGCAGCCTCAGCAATTTCTCCTAGTTTCATTCCAGTATCTACATGTTTCTCTGTAACAGGTGAATAATCCACTAAGTCTTCTTTCGTAAATGTGATTACTTCATTTAATGTATCAATTGAGTTTTGCTGTAGTAATACTCCTGCTGCTAAAGCCTTGTAGGTTGATGCGAAGGCAAATCTTTCGTTAGATCGATAAGAAATTGTTTGATTTGTACCAGTATCAATCGCATATACACCTACTCGAGCATCAAATTTTTTCTCAAGTTGAGAGAACTCTTTATGCGTCGCCTGATTTTTATGTTTCACTTGTCCAGTCTTTTCTTTCGCTTCAACTTGCAGTGCCCCTCCTGTAAAAGCTTCTAGGCTTGTAATACTTAAACCTAATATACCAACGCATATTCCTATTTTTAGCATCCTCTTATTTTTCAAAATCATCATTCCTTCCAAATTTTTAGCACCTTTTTATACGTACACATAATAGACAATCACCGAACCAAATTTGTTCCATAAACTAAAAAAATTATAGCTAGTATGAGAGTTATTAACAAAATAAGAGATAGTAGCTACGACGCCTCTATCTCCTATTTCATATTTCATTTTTTTACTTATAAATGGCTTTATATGAACAGGTTCTTTCCCTGAGAAAAGTACTCTAATTTTGCTTAGAACTACCTGTACTAGTAGCTTCACCATGTATACGTTGCTGTTTTAAATCAAAGTATACATCTAATACTTCCTTTCCGATTATAGAATTAATTCCATTTTTATCATCATGAAGCCATGGAACTACTACGGAAAATGCTACTTCTGGATTATCATATGGAGCATATCCAACTAACGTTAAGTTGTAACATTCCATACGTTCTCCTTTTGCATTTCTGCCAATCGGGTCATCTCCACCATATACAGTTTGGGCTGTTCCTGTCTTTCCTGCTGGCTTATATGGCGCGTTTTTGAAATACTTCACGCCAGTTCCATCACCTTCTTGGAATACCCATCTAAACCCTTCTTTTATCCGATCGATATGTTCTTTCTTCATATCAATTCGATTTAATACGACAGGCTCTATGGAACGTATAACATTGCCAACCTCTTCTTTTATTGATTGTTCTCGTATTTCTTGTACAATTTGAGGTTGCATTCTATAACCACCATTCGCAATCGTTGAAATATATTGCGCTAATTGCAACGGCGTATACGTATCATACTGACCGATAGAAAAATCTAGTAAAAACCCAGGTTGACTATCTACTTTTCTCGTTTGTCCAATTATTTCATTCGGTAAATCAATACCTGTTGGGACACCTAAACCAAATTGCTTAAAATAATAGCGCATCTTATCAAATGCTCCTTGTTTAATATCCAATGAGCCATTTGGTACGTAATTAACTCCCGCAATTTTTAAAGCTGTCTGGAACATGTATACATTCGAAGATACTTGTAAAGCCCGTAAATCATTAATATTACCAAATCCGGATACATTCCACGATTTCTTAGCTTGTGTACCTTTAAATTTCATCGGCGCGTCATAAAATTGATCTCCTGGATGTATTGCGCCTGTCTCATATCCAGTTAATAAAGTAGCACCTTTTACAGCTGACCCTAGCTCATACGAAGTTGTCATGTTTCCTAATGCCAAATCCTCAACCTCTATTTTCCCTTCTTTTTCTACAATCTTTTTGCCTGCCATTGATAAAATTTGTCCGTTATTTGGATTCGTCATGACAACAAAAGCTCGATCGAGCAGTGGCTCTGAACTCTTAAAAGCTCTCAAGTTTTTCTCTATACTTTCTTCCACTTTCTTTTGTAATTCCATATCAATCGTTAATGTTAAACTATTACCACTTTTTCCTTTAGAGATTATTTCTGTGCTAACAATGTTTCCTGATTTATCAGTAATATTTTTCACTTCTTCTTTTGTGCCGTGTAATACATCTTCATATCGTTGTTCAATATAACTTTTTCCAACACGATCATTACGGTTATATCCACGTACTAAATAAGAATCTAAATTTTCTTTCGGTAATCCTTCTTCACTACTCGTAATATTTCCTAATACAGAACGAAATAAATTACCGTTTACATAATTACGTTCCCAATCAACAGTTGCATCTACTCCTAGAAAATTCGCAAGATTTTCGCTTATCCGCGCATACTCTTCATCTGTTACATCTTTTTTAATGATTTGTGGTGTTAGTTGATAACCTGAACTCATTTTACTTTTAATAGCTAACACCTTTAAATCTTGTGCTGTTAATTCTGCTAATTCTACCTCTGTAACACGACCTCGTCTTAAGTCTTCTATTTTTTTATCTAACTCTTTTCCCTCTATACCCTTTTCTTTAAACCTTTCTATATCTTTCTTAGTAATCTTTGTCTCCGCACGTTTCGAATTCAACTGCATCCAAAAATCTTTTTTATCGATATCTGTTAATTTATTTATATCTTGTTCAGGCATTTCAAGTACTTTCGCCAAGTCTTTTGCTGTTTTTAAAATATCTTCACTCGTAATTCCCTTCACCCTTGTATACGTAATTGTGCGAAGAGATTTATTATTAACAACTGTTTTCCCTTCTCGATCTAAAATTTGTCCACGTGGAACTGGAATACTAGTTATTGCATTTTGACTACTTTCCACTTGGTTCTTATAAGCCTCTCCCTCAACGATTTGTACCTTTCCTAGCTGCATAATAATAGCTGAGAATAGTACAAATATGCAAAGGAACATTATATTTAATCGAATAGATATATATGTCTTCTGCTTCTTGCCTTTTTGTTCTTTCATAAATCCTCCATTTAATCCTTTCAGGAATTGCTACAAATACTAAAAGCATTCCTTATATATTAGATACCGATAATCGGTTATAAATATCGCCTCAATTTTTTGATTAATCCTTGTAAGCAACCATTCCTTTTCGTTTAGCTACGGCATTAATAACTCTCCCTTCTTGTTTTCTCTCTATTTTTTTGCCGCTTGCATTAGAAGTGCTAAACTGTATAATGACTCTTATTAAACTTACATATAGACTTGCTAGTAAATTTTCATGCTAATTATTCCTTTCTTCATGCTTTAATACTTAATAGACAACCTAAACAATAAAGTTGTTCCACATTTACAAAAAAAATAATTAAATATAAGATGAAATAGGCTACATAAGGGAGGGTTATATGTTACATACAAAAAGATGGAGATTTTTTGCGGTTCTTTCTATTGTAGGTTTGATTTTACTAATTTTATTAAAAATCAACTTCATTTCAATTACTATCGCAACTTCTTCAGCTGAAAGAGGAAAGATTTTTGATCAAAATGGTGTAATACTAGCTACAAATAAGAAAGTTAAGTCTCTATATTGCACTTCTAATGATGAAAAGTTATCAAAACAAGATACATCAAACACATTAGCTTTTTTTAATCAATTTTCAAGCGAGTTTCAACATGATATTTCTACAGAGAACATAAAATCTCAATTACAACAATCTTGTAAAAAGCAGACTATGAATGATATACCGTTATACTCTGATATAACTGAGAATGAACTTGCATTCATAAACAAAAACAAACCCAATAATGTAATAATTAAAGATGAATGGATTCGGTATTATCCTAAACACGAAATTGGTTCACAGGTAATTGGGTATGTAGAAAATGACCTTAATTCAAAGCATATGGCTGTTGGAAAAAGCGGGATTGAGCTGCAATATGAAAATGATTTAAAAGGAAAACCAGGTAAAACTCTTATTTTTAAATTGAATAATAAAAAGTTCTTATGGAACATTCAAAAAGTACAAAAAGGAAAAGATGTACGGCTAGCTTTAGACTTTGAGTTGCAGCAAAAAGCAGAAGAAGCATTAAGATCTCAAATTAAGAAAACACCTGATGCTAAAGCTGGTTATGCTGTAGTGAGCGATGCAAGAACTGGCGCGATTTTAACTATGGTCAACTCGGCAGTTTTTGATCCAAATATATTAAATACACATGTATCTTCTAGAAAAGAAAACATTAAATCTCTTTCGCAAAATAAAGCAATTCAAAAATTAAAGTATGGTGAATCTTATGTAAATATGGCTTCTACTATAAAACCACTTACTATTTTAATTGGATTAAACGAAAAGCTTTTCCAACCCGAAGATACTTATTTAGATAAAGGGACTTTTCAGTATGATAATCAAAATAACATTACGAATGCACCTGGAACGCCAACAGGTGAGATTACACCGAGGCAGGCTATCATTAATTCATCTAACACATTTATGACAGCAAAAGTAGCTCTGCCCCTATTCAACCAAAATAATGGGAATATAGAAAAAGTGGCACATATATGGACAGATTATTTAATGCAATTCGGCCTACGTTCTAAAACCGGGATTGATTTACCCTTTGAAGAAGACGGACAATATGAATTCCATCCATCTAATAAGTTTGAAAATGGGATCTCCGCTTTATTAAACGCCTCTTGGGGAGGAAATGAAGTGCATACCTCTCTTCAACTCGCTCAATATGCAGCAACTTTGGCAAGTAAAGGTGATAAATATAAACCTCAAACTGTAAGTGCAATTATTAGTCCGGACGGTAAGGAAACAAAAAAGTTTAAACCAATTTTAGAAAGTTCAAATCGTTACCCGATGAACTTTTGGAGTGTCGTGCAAGGTGGAATGAGTCAAAATATAGAGGAAATTAAAAAGTTGCCCTTTGACGTCGCAGGTAAAACAGGTATTACAGGTTTTCCAAATGAGCAAGAAAGAATGATAAATCATTCTCTTTTCATTGCATATGCTCCTACCGAAGATCCACAAATTGCCGTTTCTGTCGTTATTCCTGGTAGTAATTCAGAAAAAAACATCGCTGCTCTCGTTACATCAGAAATTTTAGAGTCTTGGCATACACTTCAAAAAGAGAATAAAAACAAAGAGGAAGGTTCATTAAAGTGAACCTTCCTCTTTTACCAAATAGAATCTATATTTATTATTTTCCATTCACCATTTTCATTTTTTTCGAACATAAATGAATACTTAATATCAGTTAAAACATACTCTTTTTGTACGTATCCAGTATTGCCATTAATTGTCGATATTTTTATATATCCATCATTTTGCACTTTTTCTGGAATCCAAGCTTTTACCATTTCATTAGATATTTCATATAACACTTGTGATTCTCGTTTTGGTTCAGCTAAAATTTTCGTTTTATTTCCAGTAACCGTTGCATATATAAAATGCGCTTGCTTTGGTTGGTTACTTTCTGTCAATCCACTTGGTACTTTGTATACTTTTTTTGTATCATTTGCAAACTCTCCCCCCATTGTAAGGGCGACTTGCAACTCATGAAAAATATCTTCATCAAACTTCAGTTCATCCTTCTTATAACTCTTCCCTTTAAATAGAACTTCATCATTTAACGCTTTGTACAAGTCATTTTCATTTTTTGAGTTCGTACTTTGATATAGTTCATTCATAAATTGTTTTAATGATGGATCTTGAGCAGACTCATCTTTTGTTTTAGGCTTAATTTGAGTACTACTTTGTACTGGTGATTTATTATCATCAAGCCAAGGTTGTTGAACAATGAAAAATAACATTGTACAAACTAAAACAACTACAATAGGTAATGCTTTTTTACGAAATGGTCTTTTATGTTTTACAAAATCCACTTCATTATTTTCGTATATAGACTGCTTTATTTTAGAAATAAATTCTTCTTCATCTTTACGATTCTCCATTGGGCCTTTTTTTATTTTTCTATACCAGTCAGGATTTTGTTTATTGTTCATCACTACTACCCTCCCCTATTAATTTTGAAACCTTACTTCTCGCTCTACTTAATCTCGATTTTACAGTTCCAATGGATACTCCTAATGTTTCAGCCATTTCTTCATAAGATAATTCATATTTTGCGTCCAATATAATTATTTCACGCTGCTTTTTAGGTAGTTCTAATACAACCTTCCACACATCATTCATTTCTTCTTGCTTAAAAAATTCTTGTTCTGCTGACAGGGATTGCTTATCGTCACTAAAAAATCCTATTAAAGATATCCTTTTAAAATAAGAGGATTTCAAATAGTTTATTGCCGTATTTCTTGTGATTTTTAATATCCACGTTTTAATAGATGACTCCTTTCGAAATGAATTCCAATTTTTAAACACCTTTATAAATACATCTTGCGTGATATCATCTGATAAGTGTGGATCTTTCGTAATAATAAATGAATAATTCCATACATCTTGCCAATAATCTTTTATAACATAGTCCAGCTCATCATGATTACACTTTTCAATAAACGTCTGTTCCATTTCCACACCTCAAACTTATTTGAATAAACATAAGACTGCCCTCACTTTTTTATTATGGTTTCAATATATAGACAAGATACAAGTTTCATTTGTTCCATTGTTTATCTTTTTCAGGCAGAATAATACTACTAAAAAACAAGTAAAGCATACAATGATAAAAATCCACTCACAACAATCTGTTTTTTTGAATTTAATGTAGCACTCCACTTGTCCATTTCAATTTGCTATCTCCTTCTATTTACCATTAGCAATGCCAACTTTTCAGAAATGAAAATTAAGATAAGGCATTAACTTTCTAGAGTCGCAGCAAAAAAGCATTCTCGATTAGAAAGAATGCTTTTTTGAAATTTAATTGTTCTATATTTTCCCCAATGTATATCTTTGAGTTAAGCAAACATGTAATAAATTTAGTCAAAAAATTCACCTTATAATTAAGTATTATTTCTGAAATACATGTTTTACTTTTTCACCTGGAACATTACTTCCTCCTCTTCCTTTTACATCTTCAATCATCATTGTAACAATCATGTCTGGCGCATTTGCATCGAAAGCTACGAACCATCCCAGTTCTTTTCCGTCTGCTTCTTTCGACTCTTTCAGTTCTGCTGTACCAGTTTTACCAGCAAACGTTACACCATCAACCTTTGCAACTCTCCCTGCACCATCAGGGTCATTAATGACTTTGATTAATGCACTCTTTAATATCTCTTGATTCTTTTTAGAAACCACATTTTCTTTCCAATTCCCTGCTACTTTTGCTTCTTTTAAAAGATGTGGCGACGGAATATTCCCTTCATTCACAATCGGTGCATATGTTAATGCTAAATGAAGTGGCGTCATTAATACTTGTCCTTGTCCATAGCCCGTGTCTGCTAGTTGAATATCGTTTTTTATCCCATCTTTTGCAATGATTGAAATAGGAAATTCGTATTCGATTGGTAATTTTTCATGAAATCCGTACTTTTTAAATTCCTTTACATACTGATCTTTTCCCATTTTCAAAGCTTGTTGAGCAAAATAAATATTATCAGAGTACTTCATTGCCTTATCAAAATCAATTGGACTTGCATCCTTTACACGCGTTACATAGTAATTTCCCCAAGATGAATCTTTTGTCCACTTCAATCCTTGAATTTTAAATTCTTCCTTCGGATTTATTGTGTTTGTTTCCAAACCAATTGCACCTGTGATCGTTTTAAATACGGAACCTGGTACAAATGCTTGTGTAAAGCGATTCGTCATTGGTAGTTTCGAGTCGTTACTCCATGCTTCTCGTTGGGCTTTCGATGCTCCTCTAACTATTATATTTGGATTATAAGCAGGGCTACTTACAAGTGCGATTGTTTCACCTGTTTTAGGATTGACCGCTGCACTAGACCCTGCTTCAGTTTTCATCTCATTAAAGATTTTTTCTTGAATTGCAGCATCAATTGTTAACGTAACATTTTCTCCTTCTTTTGCTTCTTTTTTTGCTACGTTTTTAATCTCTTTCCCCTTCTCATCTTCTATAAATACGCGTCCACCCTTTTCACCACGCAATTTATTTTCTAACACTTTCTCTAAACCGGTCTTACCTACTAAATCATCTGCTTGATAACCTTGTTTTTGAAGTGATTTTAACTCCTCCGCATTCACCTTTCCTATATATCCAGTTAAGTGTGCCGCTGCTTCACCTAATGGATACGTACGAATATTTACTGGGCGAGATGAAACTCCTTCTAATTCAATATAATCATTCTGTCTGGTTCCCTCTTTTAAAATACCAATTGGTACAAAGGAGTCTGGTTTTATCCATTTTGCTGTGAGCTTTTGTTCGACCTCTTCTATAGACATATCAAGTAATTGTGCTACTATTTTTTTCGTTTGCACTGCTGTTTCGCCTAGTTTCTCTGGAATAATTCCAACCTCAGTTGCTTTACCATTAGTTGCAAGCCCTTTTCCATTGCGATCATATATTTCTCCGCGTTTTCCTTGCTCTATTTGCATACGTACTTTGTAATCTTTTTTCATACCTGGGAAAATGAAGTCTGGTGTCCAATCTATTTTCCAAGATTCTTTATCTTTCACAAGTTTTGCTTCGTGGATGAATGAAACTGGTCCTACATCCGTATCCATCTTAACTTCAAAAAGAAAAAGCTCTTTATCTTTCGTATTCTCTCCTTTCATTTTAACTTTTAAATTCTTAGCTCCAATCCCCTCATAGATTTTTTGATATTTTTCTGTGAATTCTTTTTTAGAAATCGATTTTTTTGCATGATCTGATAAATGATCATACATATTTGCAAATTTTTTATCATTCCATAAATTGATATATTCTTCAAATGCTTGTTTTGGCGGTTCGTTTTTATTACATCCTACCAACATAACTGCAACACAAACGAAAAGCAGCATCCATAATTTTTTCAATTCAATCTTCTCCCTTATTTAAAAATGATGATTCCTTTCTTAATTTATTTAATAGAAAATGTTTTAACGCTTAATAGACAGTGTAAGTAATGACATTGTTCCATATTTTAAAAAAATAGACCTAATTGGAATTCATCAGAAATTAATAGATACAAAAAAACGCCATACTTTCTGTAAATTTCTACAAAAAGAATAGCGTTTTCTTATTTTATCTTTCTATATATGCTATACCGTGAGCTCCTTGATTTACAGAAGGATCTGCATTTCGATCTCCTGGATCAACTTCAATGGTATGAACATTCTTGTAATTAACTAAATCTAATACACTTATTGTCCCTGATCTAAGGTTAGAAACAAATCCAACCGTTCCGTCCGTAGAAGAACGCATTGTAATTGGGAGTAAATCTACTTCCATTGTACCTAACACATTTAACGATTCTCCATCAAGAACAGAAACATACCCTGGTGCTGGAGAAAACATATTTCTTGTTCTCTCTCCATTCTTATTCTGAAAACGCGTATGTCCTACCAATACTTTCCCATCATTCGTTACATGAACCGGAGTAATTAAATCTGAAAATGATTTTGTCTTTATAATTTTATCGGTTTCTGTATTAATGATGCTAAGTGTAGGTTGCTCCTCTTTGTAGTCTCCAAGTAAACATGGTGAAGGGATGTAAACTCGATTACCTTTAGGAGAAATAGCTAGTTCTTCACTACCATTGGGCATAGATACTTTTCCAATTAACTCCTTATCATGTGTATCTAAAACCGATATAAAGGGCGCCTCTTTATTAGAGGAATATCCTTTTGTACCATCTGGAGTCGTAACAAACCAATGTGGACCTGCTGCTTCTGTATAGATTCTATCTAGCACTTTTCTCGTGTTAGGATTAATAATTAAAATTCCTCCTTCACCAGATTCAACACTTACATACAATAAGTCTTTTTTTTCATTATAAACTAAACCATGTGGTGCAAATTCCGGCGAGATATCAATGATATCAATTACTTTAAATTGATCAATATCGATAACTAAAATTTCATGGCTTTTTTCCGGATTATTTCTATAAAAACCTGAGCGATAAGTAATACTTACATATAACAATTGACGCTTAGAATCGAAACATAATTCATGAGGTTCTGTAACTGGAGAATCTATAACCCCTATTCTTTCAAAATTTTTCGCATTGAAGAAATGGATTTGATTACCGCTGGAGTTAACGACCGCCAAAATAGGATTATTTTCTTTAAAAATATTCATTAATTAAACCCTCCTTGTTATTTGTTCCAAATTTCTTAAGTTCCATAGAAATCAGCATATTTAAGTAATTTGTATTATTACTAAGACAAATTATAAACAATTTTCACCTCCTCGTATGATAAAGTTAGGTTTTTTAGGAAAGGGATTTACCTATAAACCCGTGAGTATCTAGTTATATGAGATACTTATATTTGTAGATAGAGTGTTGCCGACCACCTCCTTGAATCTTTGTATTCGGTTGAAA
>NZ_PCOB01000036.1:0-27731 GCF_002975115.1 Bacillus sp. MYb78 | reverse complement strand
ACCTTTGACAACTTTAAACTTTGTTATTTCTCAGTTGACATACTACCGCAGGTCTTTTCATTTATACAATATGATAAAGTGAAACTTTAATGAGTGGGGTTTTTGTCCGTACTTATTAATTATTACCCCTCACCAATCGGACTAATAATCACCCAATGCATCTATATATATGCATCACCTCCGCTTTCATTCCTTATTCCACTCAAAAACCTTCTCCCCCTTCCGTGACATATTGAAAAATAAAAAAGAAGCTATAACATATAGCTTCCCTCTACGTTTCTTTAATCTTTATGCACCGTATATTCCATGACTTTTCCATCTCTATCAAATTGGAAAACAAGCTGTTCGCTATCTATTGGAATAAAGCCACGTTCAGTCCCAAGATAATACAAAGTGGTAACTCCTTCTTCCCCACTTCTCGTTTCCGTTGGAGCTCCTAACAATTGGATAATTCCTTCATTTGATTTCCCTATTAATTTATATTTTTGTAATAGATCATCTACCATATGTACCCGCTTATCTGCATGATTTAACCATCTATTTTGATTAAACTTTGATGTATATTCATTTACACTTAGTTGTACAGTGCACACTATTAATGGTATGAGTGCTACTATTAAAACCCCCAACATTTGCTTCTTTTCTTCATTACGATTTTTAGAAACATATAAAATAGCCCTTTGAATCATGACTAATAAAACAAATGGTATGAATACTACAAAAATGCTCCTTACACTTAAGGGTATATGGACCATATCAATGACGAATATAAATACAATGTACATTACTATATACAAACAAAAATATACATACAAAATGCCACGTAGCATAGCGTTCAGAAAGATCTCCCCTTTTAACTCACTATATAATTCATCCGGCTAATCATTTCTCGAATCTGTTCTAATTCTTGCGCTGTATATACTACTTTCCCTGCTAAAATTTCATTTCTGAAGAACGTTACAATTTGCTCCCGATCTTTTAATCTAGGTGTTTCCTCACTAGAAAGATCTATTATTTCTTTTCCATTTTCATTATAAAAATATACAACTGGTTTTACCTTTTCTTTTATACTATTAGCCTGCATTTCTTTCAAACAATTGTATAAAATTTGAGATAGTTTCTTCGCCTTATATACTGGATTCCCTTCATTTTTCACTTGTATAGTTGACGAATCTTTACCTACTATATATTCAAATGTCTCTTCTTTTTCAAGTTCTTGTTGATACTTACCCATTTCATCAATCATAAATGAATATATACCAGCATTTTCTTTCGTTAAACCATGAATTAATTTCTCTTCCCATTCTTTCGTCTCAAGTAGATAAATACCAGTTTTGCACAAGATGAGATGATGGATTCGATTATCGTTTATTTCACTATTATTTTTAATAAAAACATTCGGCATGATTTCAATTTCAGCATCTAATATGATGCCTTTCTCTATGAATCCTCGCTTCATATAATGTAATGTTTCGTACATATTCATTTCAGCGCCGTTTTTAGTATATTCTCGTAAATTTGCAATTAATTTTTGAAACATATGTATTTCGTTATTATGTTTATTTTGTATTTCACTACGTTCTTTACTATGTTGCATAGCTAATTGATTTTTCATCATACGCATATTTTCAATTTCTCTATTTGCACTTACTTGTAAATCATTGTATTTTTTCTGTTCCATATTTTTTAAATTATTTTGTTGTTCTTTATGCTCTATCACCGTAGCTGCAATTTCGTTTTCATACGTTTCAATTGCTTGTTTCTTTTCAAATTCTACTTGCTGACTCTCTGATTCTAACTGTTTATTTTTATAAAACAGCACAAATACTACAGCTAATAATATTAAAACCGCACCTATTAGCACATAATTCATATTTTTACCCCTTTATTTCATTTTCTATTATTTTTTTAAAATATATCTACTATAGTATACTATGGTTTCGATATAGACTTTGTAAAAGTTGTATATTTTTAATAAAAGGCACCTCTGACGGGGCACCTTTTATTTTCACTCTATTGTACACCATACTGAATATAACTTGGATCGTAGTATATCCATTGATTTGTCCCTAAGCAAAGCCATCCATCTTGCTTACTCCATACTCGATACGATTCACCATGATGTAACTGTCTTATAACATTTCCTTTTAATGATGGAGCGTCACGTAAATTTACATTATCACCAGTAATAGTCGCCACATAATGTTTATACTGAATATAACTCGGATCATTATATACCCACTGATTTGTCCCTAAACAAAGCCATCCATCTTGTTCTCCCCAAACTTCATATGTTTCGCCACGATTCAATTGGCGAATTATACTAGACTGCAAAGATGGTCCACTTCTCAAATTCACATTATCTCCATTAATTATAGCAACCCCGTACACTGGAGTTGCATTATTAGGCGGAGAAACATTCCCTCCACCACTTGCTCCATTCCCTTGTAAAGCTTCTAGTGAAACTGCAGCTGATACATCACAATTTCCTACACCTGAAATTTGTCCAGAATCTGTGTACTGCCATGCTGTCCACGCTGTCCATCCACCAGCATCAGCAGGCGGTGTACTCGAGTATTTAGCAATCCAAAGTGGAATATCACTTAATCCGCTAATTCCGAACTCATTAATATACCAAACTCCTGTATATAACATTACATCTTTTCCAGTAGCCTGTTTCACATAATTTATGAAGCTTCTTGCCCAATTCGATATAGCGCTACCAGTTAAATTACTATTACTCGGATCTTTTGGTGATTCTAAATCCAGAACTGGCATTAAGTCTGTCTGGTTACTTTGTAATATACTCACAAAATATTTCGCCTCTGAAATTGCATCATTTTGTTCTGGACGTGCAAAATGGTATGCACCAATTAATACATTCGCACTTCGGGCTGCTTGTACATTTTTAGTAAAAGTAGGATCAATGTAATTTACACCTTCTGTCGCTTTTGCATACGCTGCTGGAATTCCAGATGCCTTCACTGCATTCCAATCAATATTCCCTTCCCAATGAGACACATCAATAAACGTAACATTTGAACTCGATCTGTTTTGCATATAAAATCTCCTATCAATTTTTTTACTTCGTATACATACAATATGTACAAGTTTCATAAGAGGACACGACATTTATGCTATAGAAACAAAGAGTAAATATATTTTGTATACAAAATAAAAAAGACCTTGTATTTACAAGGCCTTTTGCAAACTCCCTTTATTTTGTAACAAGTACATATTATAATACAAACCTTGCTCACTTAGTAATTCTTGATGTGTTCCTCTTTCTACTATCTCTCCATCATGCATCACAAAAATTTGATCTGCATCTTGAATTGTAGATAACCTATGCGCAATGGCTATCGTCGTTCTACCTTTTCGCATTTGTTGCAACGCTGTTTGAATAGCCTCTTCTGTTTCTGTATCGATATTAGCTGTTGCTTCATCTAATACTAATACTTTCGGATTCGTTGCTATCGTTCTAGCAAAAGCAATTAATTGTCGTTGACCGCTTGAAAATGCTGCACCTCTTTCTACTACTTCTGTTTCATACTGCTCTGGTAACTTTTCAATAAACGTATTCGCTTGCACAAATCGAGCAGCTTCTTTTACTTCTTCATCCGTAATTTCTTCATTATACATACGAATATTTTGCTTTACATTTCCAGCAAATAAAAATGCATCTTGCAATACGAGTCCTATTTTCTTTCTAATTTCTCGTTCTTCAAATTTTTCTAAATCTACACCGTCTATTACAATATTTCCTGACTTAAGATTATAAAATCGCATTAACAAATTCATAATCGTACTTTTTCCGCTACCAGTATGCCCAACAAAAGCAACCGTTTGCCCTTGTTTCACGTGAAATGATACATTTTTTAAAACGTCACGCTTTCCATCATACGAAAAAGTAACATTTTTAAATTCAATATCTCCATCCACAACTTGAGGATTCTCATTGCCTTTTTGAACCGGTGCTAAATCTTTCTCGTCCATTAAATGAAATACACGTGATGACGAAACAAGTGCCTGTTGGAAAAAGGACAATTTCATCATCATCTCATTTACAGGTTGGAAGAAACGATGTATATAGTTAACAAAAGCATATAAAACGCCTACTTCAACAGGGCTCTTTAAAGCATCAATCCCAAATAAACCTAGTACTAAAGCAATAGCTACAATATGTACTAAATCCGTAGCTGGTCGTAAAAGTAATGCGTCTAACTTCAATGTACGTCGCCCTGCACTATAATGTTTATTATTCACTTCTTCAAACTCTTTTCTCATACGTTTTTCTTGTCTGAACACTTGAACAATATTCATTCCTTGTATGGACTCGTTCAATTTTGCATTTAACACGCTTAGTTGATTACGTACTTCTAAATAAAAAGCTGCACTTTTCCGGCGATATAATACCATAATCGCGAACATTATCGGAATTAATACGAGAGAAAATAACGCTAATTTTACATCTAATAAAAACATCGCTATTAAAATACCTACTAAAAAGACTACATTTTTCACAAATGTTGATAATACACTGACATAAAAATCTTTAATCGCTTCCGTATCATTCGTTATACGAGATACGAGCGTACCAATTGGCGTACGATCAAAGAAACTTAATGATAGCTTTTGAACATGTTCATATACTTCAACTCGCATATCTTGAACAATCTTAAAAGCAATGTTCTGAAAGTACAATAGATTTAAATACGTAAATAATACTTTTAATAAATGAGCAACTATGTAAATTACAAATAAAGTAACGAGTGCTGATCGTTCAAAATCCCGCGGTACTAGGTGTTCATCGAGGAATTGTTTAATTAAAAAAGGCCCCATCATTTCCGTTACTGTCGCACCAACTAAAAAGATAAATGCTAAAGATAGCAACCCTTTATATGGCTTCATATAAGAAAGCAATCTACTTAAATCACTTCGCTTCTTCTCTACCATCATACGCCTCCTTTCTCAACTAAAGCTTCTAATTGCTGACTTTCATACATTTCTTTATACCAGCCGTTTTCCTTCATTAATTCTTCATGTGTACCTCTTTGTACAATTCTACCTTCATCAACAACAAGAATAAGATTGGCATGCTGAATTGCACTTAATCGGTGTGCAGTAATAATCGTCGTTTTCCCTGCTCTTTCCCTCTTTAAGGCACTTAAAATTGTCTCTTCTGTTTTTGCATCTACCGCTGATAAACAATCATCCAAAATTAAAATTTCAGCATTTGTTAATAAAGCACGAGCAATAGAGATTCGCTGTTTTTGACCACCAGATAACGAAACGCCTCTTTCCCCTACTACTGTTTCATATCCTTCTGAAAATTGGAGGATATCATTATGAATACAAGCAATATCTGCAGCTTCGGTAATTTCATTATATGTAGCATCCGCCTTTCCAAAGGCAATATTCTCACCAATACTTGCTGAAAATAAAAAATGATCTTGCGGCACATATGAAATAGCAGAACGGACACCATGAAGTGTTAAATCTCGAATATCTCGCTCCCCAACTTTTAATTCACCATTAAAATGATCATACTCACGGATTAAACATTTTAATAAAGTCGTTTTCCCTGCACCTGTACGTCCTACAACTCCTAGTGTTTCGCCCTTCTTCAAATCAAAGTGAATATCGTTTAAATGTAACAGTTCATTTTTCTTATACGAAAATGAATCAACAGCAAACGAAACATTACCGCTCGCTATTGTATGTACAGCATTTTCTCTATTTACTACATCTGATTTTTGTGAAAGAATTTTTTCTACACGGTCATATGAAGCACGCCCACGCTCCATAATATTGAACAACCATCCAAACGCTAACATTGGCCAAACGAGGGTACCTAAATATGTCGTAAATGTAACGAGATCACCTACTGTTAATTCACCTCTTACAACTAATACCGATCCGTAACATACTGCAATTAAAAAAGAAAATCCAACGATAAGAGCGATTGTCGGATCAAATAACGAATCAATACGTGCAACTAACACATTTTTATGCACAACATCTTCTGATTTTTTTCGAAACGCCTGCAAATCTTCTTTCTCTTGCCCAAGCGATCGAATCACTTTCATTCCACTCATACTCTCTTGCACTTTATCATTAATTTCCGAAAACGATTGCTGTGCTTTATGAAACCTTTTATGTAATAACGTTCCATAATAATTTGTCGAAATGGCTACAATCGGCATCGGAATTAAACTTAACAATGTTAACTTCCAACTAATTGTAAAACCCATCGCTACGAGTACACATCCCCCAACAGCTAATGAATCAACAAGCGTTAAAACACCCGCTCCAGCAGTTTGCTGGATCGCTTGAATATCATTGGTCGCATGTGCCATTAAATCACCTGTTCGATTTGACTGATAGAAAGATGGACTCATCTTTGTAAAATGTTCATATAAATTTTTTCGTAATTGGCGAGCTAATTTTAACGAAGACCCGAAAATCATAATACGCCATATGTAACGTAATATGTACATCGTAATACCTACAATTACTAATAGTACAACCCAATTTAGTAACTTATTGGTCGTCAATGTTCCATCATTAATTTCATCTACAACGATTCCAATTACTTTTGGTGCTACAAGTTCTAAAAGTGCAACGCCAAATAATAAAATAATTCCGGTTATGTATGCTCGTTTTTCTTGTTTAAAAAACCACGCTAAATTCATAAACACTTTCATTTTTTTCCTCCTCCCTTAAAATGAGCGATGTTTTCAGTTTATCAAAAATACAGAATTTTTAAAAGTTTTAAAAACTGTAACTAACAAAAAGAAAGACACTCTTAGCGAGTGTCTTTTAGCGCTTATTTCATTTGTTGCTTGTTCATTGCGCTCATCATTTGATTGATTTTCTTTTGGGAAGGTTTTTGTCCCATTTGCATCATCATCATTTTTAACATTTGTTCGTTAATTGGTGGATTTTTTTGTAAGTAATTCATCATGTATTTGCGGGCAATGAAAAATCCTAACGCCACGCCTGCTACTAGTGCTACTACGCCCACTAGAATACCTAACCAAATTGGCATATATTTTCCTCCTTCATGTTGTCTACCTTACAGTGTACTAAAACCTTTTCAATAAGACAAGATACAATTCGACATTTTTTACACATATGTTCGTACTTGTTTTAGAGGATTCAGCCATCCGTACTTTGTATTTTCATAATCCATAGCTAAAAATGTTAATTCACACTTTCTTAACACCTCAAAGAAAGTCGTTTCCATAGAGACATTTCCAGAGGTATTCATGCGAATATAGTGCGGTTTCACCATTATTTCACCGTACTCCGCTCCCGTATAAAGTGTATGTGTATGATGTGTTCTATCATATTTACCAAGAACGCGCAAAGCTTGTTCTAATTTATGATGAATTTTCATTACTTGCAATGGTTTTGTTATATACATCATTTGTTTATATAACACTTTTTTCTCCGAAAGGGACCCAGATTCTGAAAATCGAGCAAATAAATCAAAAAACAAATATTCACGACCAAAATAAGATTTCGCAATATCCTCTTGAATTAAATACAATTCATACGTTTTCATTTTTCCCCTCCCAATCTGGACAACCTTTTCTCTTCATTATATATAAGAAAATTTGCAATGATTGTCTGACTGCGGAGAGATAAAAAACTTTTTCTGTCGAAAAAACTCATTTACATAGAAAAATCTCTCCATGCCGGAGAGATTTTTCTGAAATCATTAAAGCATTTCTTTTACTTTACGAACAACGTTCTCTACAGTAAATCCATACTCTTCCATAATCTTCTCACCAGGAGCAGAAGCACCGAATGTATCGATACCTAACACATCTCCTTCAAGACCTACGTAACGGTGCCATCCGAATGTAGCACCCATTTCGATTGCGAAACGTTTTGTTACTGCTTTTGGTAATACAGATTCTTTGTACTCTGCAGTTTGAGCTTCAAAACGATCCATAGATGGCATGCTGACAACAGCTGCGTCAACACCGTCTGCTGCTAATGCTTTTTGAGCTTCAACAGCTAGGCTTACTTCAGATCCAGTTGCAAGTAAGATAACATCAGCCGTTTCTTTCTTGCTTGAAGAAACTACATATGCACCTTTTGCTACTTTTTCATACGTATCATCTTTTGCACCTTCTAATGTTGGAAGGTCTTGACGAGTTAATACTAAAGCAGTTGGTTTGTTTGTAGATTCTAAAGCCAGTCTCCAAGCTGCAACAGATTCGTTACCATCAGCTGGACGGATAACAGAAACGTTCGGCATTGCACGAAGCGCTGCTAATTGCTCGACTGGTTCATGTGTTGGACCATCTTCACCAACAGCGATACTGTCATGTGTGAATACATACGTTACTGGCAATTGCATTAATGCTGCAAGGCGAATTGCTGGACGTAAGTAATCAGAGAATACGAAGAACGTACCACCGTAAGTTTTTAAACCGCCATGTAATGCAATACCGTTCATTGCTGCACCCATTGCGAACTCACGTACACCGTACCAAATGTTTTTACCGCTGTAATCATCTCTTGTAAAGTCTTTTTCGTTATTCATGTATGTTTTGTTAGAACCAGCAAGGTCAGCAGATCCACCGAAGAATGATGGTACAGACTCTGCAATTGCATTAATTACAGCACCAGAAGAATTACGAGTTGCTGCTTTTGATCCTAATTCATAAGTTGGTAAGTTTTGCTCCCAACCTTCTGGAAGTTGACCGTTCATTGCTGCTTGGAATTCGTTTGCTAATTCTGGGTATGCTTGTGCATATTCACCTAGCATAGTGTTCCACTCTGCTTGCGTAGTTTCACCAACATCTTGTACTGTTTTACGGAAGTTGTCGTATACCTCTTCTGCTACGTGGAAATCTTGCTCAGCAGTCCAAGCATATGCTTCTTTCGTTAATTTTGTTTCTTCTACACCAAGTGGAGAACCATGTGAAGCTGATTTTCCTGATTTGTTTGGAGAACCGAAACCAATTGTCGTTCTTACTTCAATTAGCGTTGGGCGTTTTTCGTCAGCTTTCGCTTCTTCAATTGCTTTCGCGATTGCTTCAATATCGTTTCCATCCTCAACACGGATTACTTGCCATCCGTATGCTTTGTAACGATCTTCTACACTTTCAGAGAATGAACGATTTAAATCGCCATCTAATGAAATATCGTTTGAATCATAAAGCACAACAAGGCGACCTAATTGTAAATGAGCAGCTAATGAAGATGCTTCAGCAGAAACGCCTTCCATTAAATCTCCATCACCACAAATAGCGTATGTATAATGATCTACTACATTATACGCATCACGGTTATATTTAGCAGCTAAATGTCTTTCAGCCATTGCCATACCTACAGCAGTTGCAATACCTTGTCCAAGTGGACCAGTCGTTGCATCTACACCAGCTGTATGACCGTACTCAGGATGTCCTGGAGTTTTGCTTCCCCATTGACGGAAGTTCTTTAAGTCATCCATTGTTACATCATAACCAGATAGGTGAAGTAGGCTGTATAATAACATTGAACCATGACCTGCAGATAATACGAAACGATCACGGTTAAACCACGTTGGGTTATTTGGATTGTGTTTCATAAATTGAGTCCATAATGTATAAGCCATTGGTGCTGCACCCATTGGCATTCCTGGGTGACCAGAGTTTGCTTTTTCAATCGCATCGATGGATAATGTGCGAATCGTGTTGATAGAAAGTTGTTCGATTGAATGTGACATGCTATTCTTCCCTTCGCTTATATTAGTAAACGTTTTATACATTTATATGATAGCTTCCCACGCAAGATTATACAACATGTATCGACAAATATGTTGATATTTTTTTGATTTTTTATAAAAAAATCAATGTTTCCGGGAATGTATGGGCATTCAATATGACATACTTTTTCATTATTTTTATTTTAAAAAGAAAGAGAATTATCTGTATATTTATACAAATTTCTTCTATTCTTACTTTTTTAAATACGTTTTTAAAAACATAAAAAAGCATCTAACTTCGATGCTTTTCAAATAAGTTAAACAATCCGTTTCCGAATCGAACTTGAAATCAAATCAATTATAATTACCATTAAAATAATACCTAATAAAATAATACCAACACGAGACCAATTCCGTGAACTCAGCGCAAAAATTAAAGGTGTACCAATCCCTCCCGCTCCAATAACCCCTAAAATCGCAGCGGATCTTACATTAATTTCAAATCTGTATAACGTATACGATAGAAAATCTGGTAACACTTGTGGTAACACTGCATACCAAAGTATTTGAAAACGGTTTGCTCCTGTTGCTAACAACGCTTCCGTCGGTCCTTTATCTATGTTTTCAATTCCTTCTGAATATAGTTTCCCTAACATTCCAATAGAATGTAATCCTAAAGCTAATACTCCTGCAAAAGAGCCTGGACCAACAGCTTTTATAAATAAAAGAGCCATAACTAATTCAGGAAACGTACGAACAAAACTAAGTACAAATTTCCCAGATCCTGAAGTTAATTTTCCACTACTCATATTCGTTGCCGCCCAAAAGGCAAACGGAACAGATAAAAATGCAGAAATAAATGTACCTAATATCGCAATTGCCAACGTATCAATTAATCCATGTAATAAATCTTCACCATCTGGCAAAGATACATACGACCAGTCTGGATTTAATATCCCTGTCATAATTGCTTTCGTGATTTCACCTGCTGTGTCCTTTATCCCTTCTAATGGTACTCCTGAAAAGGCCCATACATATACAACTGTAAGTGCTATTAAAATAATCCAGCGATATATACTCGGTTTCTTCGGTTTTGGCACAATCATCGTCGTTCTATTCATTATAGTTTCTCCCGCAACAATGTACTAATGTAGTCAATTAACAAAACAACAATAAGGGTATAGATAATTATAGAAGCAGTTTGTTGATATTGTAAAAATCCAAGTGTACGATCATAATATAGTCCAATACCACCTGCTCCTACTAAACCTAGGACAGCCGCTGCACGTACATTCACCTCAAATGTATATAGTACATAGGAAACAAAGTGTGCTTTTACTTGTGGAATGACTCCATAAACAATCCATTGTACCTTAGTAGCCCCTACAGCTGTCATCGCTTCTAGTGGGCCAGGGTCAATTGATTCAATTGATTCATACAACAATTTCGCTACAAGTCCAATTGAAAAAAAAGTAAGAGCCAAAATACCTGGAAGTGGCCCAATTCCAAAAATCGCTACGAAAATAGCCGCCAATAATAAATCTGGTATTGTTCGTATAAAATTTAAAATCATTCGAGCTAGACTGTATAAAAATGTGTTAGTAAACACATTACTTGCTGCAAACAATGCAAGTGGAATAGCTAAAATCGCTCCTAAGGTCGTCCCAATAATCGCCATACGTATTGTATCTAACATCGCTGTTGTAATAACTTGAAAATAACTCCAATCAGGTGGCACCATTTCTTTCAATAGATCTACCATATTTGGAAAACCGTCTACCAGTTTTGAAAATGATGCATCTACTTGTACACTACTACTCCACAGCATTAAAATAACTAAAATAAACGTTAACATATGTTTCAATTTACTCGGCGGCTTCGGTATTTCATTTGAATATATCGTCACGTCATTCATTTTACTGCCACCTCTAATAATTCGCTTTTCTGAGCAACGTCCCCATAAATTTCAGCAAATTTTTCATCCGTTGCTTCTTCTACTAAACCGTCAAAAACAATTTCTCCTGCATGTAATCCGATAATGCGTGTCGCATATTGTCTAGCCAAATCAATAGAATGTAAATTTACAATTGTCGTGATTCCAAAATCTTCATTAATTTTTTTCAAATCATCTAGCACTTGCTTTGTCGTAAGTGGATCTAACGATGCAACAGGCTCATCTGCCAATATGATTTTTGCTTCTTGCGCCAATGCTCTAGCTATCGATACACGTTGCTGTTGTCCTCCTGATAATTCATCAGCACGCGCATATGCTTTTTCTAAAATATTCACTCTTTTTAATGCTTGAAATGCGAGCTCCACATCTTCTTTCGGAAACAAACCTAACGTTGTACGTAATGTGGAATGATATCCAACACGACCAGCTAATACATTTTTTAATACTGTTGATCGCTTTACAAGGTTAAAACTTTGGAAGATCATACCGATATCCCGGCGCATACGCCTTAATCCTTTTCCTTTCGCAGAAGTAATAGACTCACCTTCAATAATGATTTCTCCTTCGGTAATCTCATGAAGACGATTTACGGATCTGAGAAGTGTAGATTTTCCAGCTCCGGATAATCCGACCATTACAATAAACTCACCTTTTTGAATCTTTAAATTTATATTATTCAATCCCTTTGTGCCATTCGGATACATTTTGGAAACATTTCGAAACTCTATCACACATCTTACCTACTTTCAATGTATTATCAATAACTAAAAAACGGCAAACTAACTGAAATCTCACACCTTCCGGCTAGCCGCCATTTCACTATGTATTATTGCGTCTTCACTGTCTTTCCATATTCACGAACAATATCAAATTTACTATCATCAGATTTAATATATCCTTCATGAGAATATACTTCTTTAATGATTTTACGGCCTTCCTCATTTTTTCCAATTTCAATGAAAGCATCCTGTAATTTCTTGCTCCACTCTTCATCTAAATCAGAACGTACCGAAATCGTATCGTTTGGAATTTTCTCCGTAAATTTCACTATTTTCGTTTGCTCGAATATATTCGGATAATCTTTTTTTACAATATTACGAGCATCTTGGAATACAACAGCTGCATCTACGTCACCATTTAAAAGAGCAATAAGCGACTGATCGTGACCTTTTAATGTAACAGGTTTCACATCTTTTAACGGATCAATTCCCTCTTTTAATAGAACAGCTGCAGGCCATACATACCCTGCTGATGATGTTACGTCTTGATAACCAATCTTTTTACCTTTTAAATCTTTTACACTATTTATATTAGAGTCTTTTTTAACAACAAACTCAGATTTATAATAATCTACTAAATCTTTTGTAGGAGCTCCTGTTTCATCCTCTACTCCAAAACGTTGTGCTTGTAAAATTACATTTGCAGCCTTCTTTTCATGTGCTAATACGTACGCTGTTGGCGGTAAAAATCCTACATCTACTTGTTTAGATGCCATCGCTTCTACAATTGTATTGTAGTTCGTTGAAATACTAACTTTTACCGGAATATTTAATTTATCGCTTAATAGCTTTTCCAATGGTTTTGCCTTTGCCTCTAACGTATCCGCATTTTGAGAAGGAACAAATTGAACATTTAAGGTCTTTGGTACATAACCTTTTTTCGTATCTTCATTTTTACTTGCACTGGACTCTTTCGTCCCGCAGCCACTTAATAATCCGGCCGCTAGTACAACTGTTGTACTCATTGCAAAAACTTTTTTCAACATATTAATGCCTCCATTTTTCTTGTTATAAAATAACCTTCCGTAAACATGAAGAAATATATCACATATTTTGATACACAATTGGTTATTTACAGAATCTTTACACATTCTATACATTCACATCAAAATTCACTTCACATATTTGATATGATTAATTGGAAGATAACAATAGAAAAGGTGAGTCATATTGGAACAAAATCAAACTGTAACTTTAAACATCTTATTAACAAGCGATATACATGGCACTGTTTATCCTATTCACTACCAAGATAACTCCCCAGCAGAACTTGGTTTAGCTAAAATTTCTACTCTTATAAAAAAAGAACGTTCCCAAAATACAAACGTTCTTTTAATTGATAATGGCGACTTTATTCAAGGAACACCATTTACTTATCATTACGTTACATACGAAAAAAACAAAAAAAATCCAATGTCCTTATTAGCGAATTACTTACAATATGACGCTGCAATTATCGGCAATCATGAATTTAATTACGGGATGAATATATTAAATAATGCTGTGACTACTGCGAACTTCCCGTACCTATCAGCAAACATATTAGATAAAAACATAAACAAACCTTATTTCGGAAAACCTTATTTAATCAAACAGATTGAATCCAATATAAAAATCGCTATTTTAGGGGTAACAACACATTACATCCCAAATTGGGAACAGGCCCATCACATTAAAGATTTACTATTTGAAGATGCATTAAAGACTACAAAAAAATGGGTTTCTTATATTCGCGAACATGAGAAACCCGATTTATTAGTCGTAGCCTATCACGGTGGATTTGAAAAAGATTTACAAACCGGGGAACCTACTGAAGTGTTAACAGGTGAAAACCAAGGATATGCAATGTGCCATGAAATTGAAGGCATAGATCTTTTACTAACAGGTCATCAACACCGAGAAATTTCTCACACAATGGCTAACGGTGTAACAATTTTACAGACCGGATGCAATGGACACTCAGTCGGCAAAGTAAAAGTAACATTCGAAAAAGCGAAACGTAAATGGGTAAAAAAAGAGAGCTCTTCTGAATTATTATCTGTACAAGGAATTGAAGCGGACCAAGATGTACTTTCATTGGTAGCCGATTACGAAGAGAAAACACAAAAGTGGCTTGATCAACCTATTGGAATCATTCAGGGGGACATGCAAATTTCAGATGCTATGCAAACTCGTTTGCACGATCATCCTTTTATCGAATTCATAAATAAAATACAGATGGATATAGCTAAGGTATCAATTTCTTGTACAAGTTTGTTCCATAATACATCTCCAGGTTTCCCGGAACATGTAACAATGCGTGACATCGTTTCTAATTATATTTATCCAAACACATTAAAAGTAATTAGAATAACTGGAGCTGATATAAAAGCCGCTCTTGAACTCTCTGCTTCTTATTTCACATTAAAAACAGATGGATCCATCATCGTAAGTCCTACCTACATAGAACCAAAACCACAACATTATAATTATGATATGTGGGAAGGGATTTCATATGTATTAAACATTTCAAAACCAATTGGTGAAAGAGTAGAATCTTTACAGCATAACAGTGCTCCTCTTAATATGAATGAAGAATATGAAGTTGTAATGAATAATTATCGTGCAAGTGGCGGGGGAAATTTCTTTATGTTTCAAAACAAACCGGTAGTAAAAGATATACCCACAGATATGTCTGAACTTATCGCTAATTATATATTGGAACATAAAACGATAGAAGCAACAGTTAATAACAACTGGAAAGTTATTAAATAACGATTTTTACAAATAAAAAAAGATGGGCTTCGCCCATCTTTTAATTTAATTTTGCATTATCTTGCTTTTTTAAAGCTTTTAATTTCGTCGGTGTGACATCTGTACCTTCTTCGTTAACAACTTTAATTCCTTTAAGTTCGTTTAACATATTTTGACGAAATCCTTTTAAATATTGTTCACGTAGCGATTGACGCTCACGTTGCTCTTCTTCAGTTAAACCTTCAGCTTTTGCTTTTTTCGCTAAGAAGTTAATGCGTTCAACGAGTTCGTGATTAATCATCTCGAATCCCCCTTCTAATCAAAACTGATTATTATCATACAATAGTTACTCTTCTTTATCAAGCAATTGCTTCGTATACTCTACATATCTACGATGTACAGTCGCCTTTGAAACATTATGACCAAATCCACGTAATGTTGCTGCAATTTCTTCAAACGTGAGTTCACTTTTTCGCAAACGTACAATTTCCTCAATTGGCACTTCTTTTTTCTCTCTTCCTACACTTAAATGACGATTTTTTAAATTATTTTCTGGACGATAACCTTTTTCTACTGCACGTTGCATACCTCGTTTAATTTTCAAATTATGAATCTTTCTTTGATATTCTTCAACAATACCAATAATATCTAATACCATCGAATCAGAATCCGACAATTGTAATTCACCATTATGTGTATGCGTATATACTTTTATGCCTTCTTTATGTAAACAATGCATTAATGCGATCTTCGCATTTCCTCTACCAAGGCGCGTTTCATCTTGTATAAGTAACACATCAATTTGTTCGTCTCGAATTGTATCCAGCACCTCTAATATACCGTCACGTTCAATTGTATATCCACTAGCCTGCTCTTCAATCACCTTAGTAACATTCATTTGATAGCGCTCAGCTAAATGCAATAATTCATCTTTTTGACGTAATAATGATGTTTCTTGCGCTTCTTTCGTTGTACTCACACGTGCATAAATAATTGCATTCATTTTGAACCCCTCTTTCTCCCTATTATTTCCCTATAGTGTAACATAAATCCGCCATTTGTTCGAACTTATGTTTGTAGAATGTTTTTTCACATGTTATACTTATTAATAAGAAAAATGAAAGAAAACGAGGTGTTAGAAAACATGGAAAAGTTAACGAAACGCCAGCAAGACATTCTCGACTTTATTAAGCTAAAAGTACAAGAAAAAGGATATCCACCTTCCGTACGTGAAATTGGTCAAGCAGTCGGCCTCGCTTCTAGTTCTACAGTGCACGGACATTTATCACGATTAGAAGAAAAAGGATACATTCGACGCGATCCAACAAAACCACGTGCCATTGAAATTTTAGGTGAAGACCGAATGGATACGGAAACACAATCTGTTATTCAAGTTCCAATTGTCGGAAAAGTTACTGCCGGTTTACCAATTACAGCGGTCGAAAGCGTAGAGGAACATTTCCCACTTCCAGCTAGTATTGTTGCTGGAGCAGACCAAGTATTCATGTTACGTATTTCTGGAGATAGTATGATTGAAGCTGGTATTTTCGATGGAGATTTAGTTGTTGTTCGCCAACAACAGTCTGCATATAATGGTGAAATTGTAGTCGCTTTAACAGAAGATAACGAAGCAACTGTTAAACGTTTCTATAAAGAAAAAGACCATTTCCGTCTACAACCAGAAAACTCTTCATTAGAACCTATCATTTTAAAACAAGTGTCAGTTATCGGGAAAGTAATTGGCGTATATCGTGATTTACATTAAAAATAATAAAAAGAAGATAATTACCTTATTTATATACGGTAATTATCTTCTTTTTTGTATTTTGATAGATTTCCATACATTCTATTTCTTATTAACGAGTTTCAATCGTCACATCTCCCGCAGCCGTTTTACCGCTAATCTTTTTACTACCATTGCCAATTGTTACGTTATTATTTTCTTCATTAAAAATTGTTACATCTCCGGCAGCACTTTGCCCAGTAATTACCGCATCTTGTGGTTTTTCCGATAAAGTAATATCTATATCTCCCGCAGTTGAACTTGCTTCTAGATTATACTTGGAATCATGATCTTGAATATTTATTTCCCCACTTGTTGTTTTTGCGGTCACTTTCCCTAATACCTTCTTAAAGTTCACCTCACCAGCTTTTGTCGATCCCTCCACATTCTTAGCCGTTACTTGTTTCAACTCTACTTCTCCAGCAAGTGTTCTAACACTTACGCTATCACTTTTCACATCACTCATTTCGATTTGTCCAGCAGATGAATTTACTTTTACATCTCGATAAGAGCGTTCGGGCACAAGGAGAGTCAATTTAGACGTTTGAAACCTAAAATCATAAAAAGAAAAATCAAATGAAGCACCTTTTTCTCTTTCCCCAATAATTTTTAATGTGTCACCATCTTCTGCAATACGAATCTCTTGTTTACGTACATCTCCTGATTGCTTTACATAAAAAGAAGAATCAGGAGATTTTTGGATAACAATATCTCCGGCATCTAACTTAACTTCTATATTTTTTAATGTTTCGTTTTTAATTACATCTTCTTTATCGCCTTTTTCAGCAGTTTGTACTGCTTTTTCATATGTTTGGGAAATTCCTATTACTCCAATAATGATACAAGCGATAGCGATTAAAAATAGTTTTTTCATCATTTACTCTCCTTTTATCATTTTGAAGTTCCATATTACATATCGTACACACAATCTCTTAAACCACTTTGTACTATAAAAAGCGATAATACACAACAATAAACCTACTCCAACAAACGTTATACTAACGAAAAGATCCAACCATATAAAAGTACCCATAAATACTTTTCCAATAACGAAAAATGGTGTTACTACACTAGCAATACCACCAATCCAAAAAGAAAATATAAAAGCAACAATTGCGACTAACGGGCCTAACACAATAATAAAATTAAACAAACTAAGTCCAATCGCTGCCATAACAGCTCTTGTCACATTTGAAGTCGATGGATTTTTTTTCATTTCATCGAAGCGATACATCGCAAGTAACTCTTTTGCGATTACTTTCGGAGAACCAAGGCCCTGAATTATTTCTGATTCAGTTTTCCCCTCTTCTAGTCCAAACTGAAAGTGCTCTTCATAATCCAATAAAATATCTTGCCTCTCTTCCTCTGGTAACTTTCTAAGATAACTTGATAATTCTTTAAGAAACCCTTCTTTACTCATCCCATTCCACCCCTTCAATAATTTCTTGTACCCCTTTCGCAAAATCACGCCATTCTGTTACTAACAAATGAAATTGCGTCTCCCCTTGCTCTGTTAATTGATAATATTTACGAGGTGGCCCTTCTGTAGATTCCTTTAAATACGTTTGAAAATACCCTTCTTTCGTCAAACGACGTAACAAAGGATATACTGACCCTTCCGATATTAAAAATTTATTAGAAATTTGCTGAACAAGTTCATAACCGTAACTATCTTTACGTTTTACAAGTGCTAATACACAAAGTTCAAGCACACCTTTTTTAAACTGAACGTTCAAGTGTTATCCTCCTTTCCTATCTTAGTACTGTTCAATACACGGTACCTGTTTTATCCATAATATACCACTTAGTATTATTTATTGCAAGGTACTAAGCTATATTTATTCCCTAAATTTAGAAAATGAACTAACGAAATTCTGAATAAGACTGTGTTATAACTGAGCATCATTACTTTAATATCATTGAGTAATAATCTGATTCACAAGCCACAAACTTATAGCCTTGCAGATGAGGACATAAAAATCATCGCTCGCGTTGTACAAGGCAGTAAAGAATTATTAAGTTTTAGCACAAGTGATTAAAAAAGATAAGATCAATTCTTTTGAAAAGATTTTCTTAGTAACATGATTCAAAATAACCAAAAACAATCCATTATCTAGTAGTTAACATATCCAATAACTTCACTAAAAAAGCCCTGATACCGTAGTATCAAGGCTTTTTCATTTCACAAATTATATAAAACTTACATTTATCTGATAATGTTTTTCTATGATATCACTACTTGTTATTAATTATTGGCTTTTATGTGGCTGTTTTTCATTTTGCAAACATATAAAATTGTAATAATAGGGAATTAAAAAACCCTTGATACGAGTTGTATCAAGGGTTCAAGCCTCTTAGTAAAGAGACATATATTGATCGCGTTCCCATTGGTGAACTTGTGTTCTAAAGATATCCCACTCAATCTCTTTCGCTTCGATGAAGTGCTCAAGTAAGTGTTCTCCTAGTGCACCGCATACTACTTCATTAGATTGTAATGTAACTAACGCTTGCGCTAATGTTGCTGGTAAGTCAACGATACCTGCTTCTTCGCGCTCTTCTTTTGTCATTACATAGATGTTACGGTCTACTGCAGCTGGTGGAGTTAATTTGTTTTTAATTCCATCAAGACCTGCAGCTAATAATGTAGCCATTACTAAATATGGGTTTGCAGCTGGGTCAACACTACGTACTTCTACGCGTGTACTAATACCACGAGATGCAGGGATACGTACTAACGGGCTACGGTTTTGTGCAGACCATGCTACGTAACAAGGCGCTTCATATCCAGGTACTAGACGTTTATATGAGTTTACAGTTGGATTTGCTATCGCTGTAAATGCTGGTGCATGTTTTAAAATACCTGCGATGAAGTGACGAGCATCATCACTTAGTTGTAAGTCACCGTTTGCATCAAAGAATACGTTCTCACCATTTTTAAATAATGATAAGTTACAGTGCATACCTGAACCGTTCACACCGTATAGTGGTTTCGGCATAAATGTTGCGTGTAAACCATGTTTACGGGCAATTGTTTTTACAACAAGTTTGAATGTTTGAATGTCATCACATGAGCGAATTGCATTTGCATATTTAAAGTCAATTTCATGCTGCCCTGGAGCAACCTCATGGTGAGATGCTTCAATTTCAAATCCCATTTCTTCAAGTTCAAGAACGATATCACGACGACAGTTTTCCCCTAGATCCATCGGCGCAAGGTCGAAGTATCCACCGTTATCGTTTAGTTCTAATGTTGGATTTCCTTTTTCATCAACCTTAAATAGGAAGAATTCTGGCTCTGGTCCAAGATTGAAGTCTGAAAACCCTAAAGCTTCCATTTCTTTTAACACACGTTTTAAGTTGTTACGTGGGTCTCCATCAAATGGAGTGCCATCTGCATTGTAAATATCACAGATTAGTCGAGCTACTTTACCTTTTTCAGCTGTCCAAGGGAAAATTACCCAAGTGTCTAAATCAGGATATAAATACATATCAGATTCTTCAATACGTACGAAACCTTCAATCGAAGATCCATCAAACATCATTTTGTTATCAAGAGCTTTCGTTAATTGTCTCACTGGAATCTCTACGTTTTTAATTACCCCTAAAAGGTCCGTAAATTGTAAACGGATATACTTTACATTCTCTTCTTTCGCCAAACGGAAAATATCTTCTTTTGTGTATCTAGACATTATAAATTCCTCCTTAGTCCCTCTAATCGCCTTCAGAATCAGTTATCTTTAGTGAAAAAATCTTGAAATGTCACCTTGTCGCAATGAAGTTCGATTGAATCTACCTGTATGTTGTAGTTCATCTCGAAGTATTTTGCGAAGCTCAGTTTTTGAAATTTCTTTCGTTTCTTCTTTTACTTTCACTGCTTCTGTTTGATTTTCTTTCATTAGTAACACTTGCTTAATACCAGCCATATTCAAGCCTTGATCTAACAAATCTTTAATCTCTAACAACTTATCTACATCGTTAAATGAAAATAATCTACGATTCCCCTTTGTACGGGTTGGAGAAACAAGATTATGCTCTTCATAGTAGCGAATTTGACGTGCAGACAATTGTGTTAAATCCATAACAATACCAATTGGAAACAGCGGGGCAGAACGTCTATCTTCTTTCATTTTTCAGTTCCTCCTTCGCCTTAACTGCTTCTCATTTTATAACATGTTATGTTTAGTGTCAATAGATGTTAGCTTTTCTTACATGATTTTTTTATAAATTTTTTCATTCTTTTTTCTAATCGCATAAATCGTTACTTTTATACGAAAAAAGCTGCCGATATCGACAGCTCCCCTTTAAGAAATTGTTAATAAATTCTTTTCAATCAATTCATCAATCGCAGAACAAATCGCAATTTTAACATGCGAATACGTTAATCCACCTTGCACATATGCAACATACGGTGGTCTAATCGGACCATCAGCAGACAATTCAATACTTGCACCTTGAATAAATGTTCCCGCCGCCATAATTACATCATCTTCATAACCTGGCATATAGTTTGCATACGGAGTAAAATGCGAATTAATTGGAGATGCATATTGAATCGCTTGACAGAAGGCAACCATACGGTCTTTATCATCAAATTGAACAGATTGAATTAAGTCTGTTCTTGGTGCATTCCACGCTGGTGACGTGTTCATTCCTAACTTTTCTAAAAACGCAGCTGTAAAAATTGCACCTTTCAGCGCTTGTCCTGCAACATGTGGCGCTAAGAAGAACCCTTGATACATTTCTTGCAGACTGTATAAAGACGCTCCAGCTTCCGCACCAATTCCCGGAGATGTTAAACGATATGCACACGCTTCAACATACTGTTCTTTACCGACAATGTAACCACCAGTTTTTACAATTCCCCCGCCTGGGTTTTTAATAAGCGAACCCGCCATTAAATCTGCACCAACATGACACGGCTCTTGCTCTTCAATAAACTCACCATAACAGTTATCTACAAACACAACAACATCAGGTTTAATTTCTTTAACAAACGCGATCATCTCTTTAATTTGAGAAATAGTAAACGATGGACGAGTAGCATAACCTTTCGAACGCTGAATACCGATCATTTTCGTATTACTATGAATCGCTGCTGCAACAGCTTCAAAATCAACAAGCCCACCTTCAGTTAGCGGAACTGCATTGTAACCAATATTATATTCTTTAAATGAACCTACACCTTTCCCACGCACGCCAACGATTTCCTCTAACGTATCATACGGTTTTCCAGTGATGTACAATAACTCATCTCCTGGACGTAAAATACCGAATAACGCTGTAGAAATAGCGTGAGTACCTGAAATAATTTGCGAACGAACAAGTCCAGCTTCCGCTCCAAACACATCAGCATACACTTTTTCTAACGTATCACGGCCAATATCATCATAACCATAACCTGTCGTCGGGATAAAATGCGAGTCACTAATTTTATGTTTACGAAAACTTTCTAATACACGAAACTGATTACTTTCAATTACTTCATCCGCACGTTTATGTACTTCTGTAATCTGACTCTCTACTTCTTTTACGATTGGAGCAATTTTTTCTCCATTTTTCAAACGATCAAACATTTTTATTTTCTCCTTCTTCCACTAAAAATCTCTTTAATTGCACATTAAGCGATGAATGAGTAAAAATATACCCTGCACAATCATATACAAATTTATCTTCCAGAAACTCCATCTTTGCTAATATCGTTTCCGTCTTTAAAAGCGTTAATAACTTACCTTCACTCGGAGGGATTTCTACTCGATAACGATCCATTTCTTTCTTCATTTTCATTTCTATCGCTTCTTTTATACGCAATACATCACTTTCTTCAAAAGCACTAGTCATTAAGAAATCACTTTTCGGAAACGGAATAAAGTTTTGATGTAATTCATCTTTTTTATTATATAACGTAATAATAGGAATATGATTAATTTCAAGTTCTGATAATAATCGTTTTACTGTTTTTTCATGCCCTATGTAGTTAGGATCCGCAGAATCAACTACATGTAAAATAACATCTGCTTCCCCCGCTTCTTCCAGTGTTGAACGAAAAGCAGCAATTAATGAAGTGGGTAAATCTTGTATAAAACCAACAGTATCAGTTAGTAATACTGTATAACCAGAAGGTAACGGCATCTTCCTCGTCGTTGGGTCTAGTGTTGCAAACAGAAGGTTTTCTTCAAACGTATTAGCTTCCGTTAATCTATTAAACAGTGTCGATTTCCCTGCATTTGTATAGCCTATTAATGAAATTTGAAATACTTTATTGTCTTTTCTTCTCTCACGATATCTTTTTCGGTGTTCCACAACAACTGCAAGTTGTTTCTTTATTTCATCAATACGCGATCGAATATGACGACGATCCGTCTCAAGTTTCGTCTCACCCGGTCCTCTCGTTCCAATACCACCACCAAGACGTGATAAGGACAACCCTTGCCCCATAAGACGTGGCATTGTATATTGCAACTGAGCTAATTCTACTTGAAGCTTACCTTCCCTCGACTTCGCACGTTGCGCAAAAATATCTAGTATTAGTTGCGTTCGATCAATTACTCTCGCATCTAATACTGAGGATAAATTCCGAATTTGACTCGGCGTTAATTCATTATTAAATATAATAACATCCGGCTCTAATTCTTCAGTTAGCATTGTAAGCTCTTCTAATTTCCCTTTACCTATGTAAGTTGCCGGATGAAACTTTGGTCGTTTTTGCGTTGTTGAAACTAACACTTCCGCTCTCGCAGTCTTAGCTAGTGATGCAAGCTCTTTCATGGAATGCATAAATTTTTCATCATCATCTTGCGGCAATTGACAGCCTACTAATATGACTTTTTCTTTTTCTTCCATCAAATATGTTCACTCATCCTTTTCGAAATTTAAACCTTCTAATATAATAGCAGAGGAAGCACATTTCATCTAGTTAGCGGGGGAGAAAATTCATGGCATGGGAGATTTTTAGCATCATAGGCACAATCGCTTTCGCACTAAGCGGAGCCATTGTTGCAATGGAAGAGGATTATGATATTTTCGGGGTGTATATTTTAGGAATGGCAACCGCATTTGGGGGAGGTGCCCTTCGTAATTTATTAATCGGTTATCCGATTGTCGCGTTTTGGCAACAAGACATGTTATTCCAAATCGCACTTTTATCAATGACTATTATTTTTCTTTTTCCAAATAAGTTAATTAGACATTGGAAAAAGTGGGAAAATATCACTGACGCTATCGGCTTATCAGCATTTGCTGTACAAGGAGCATTATATGCTCAAAAATTAAATTTACCAATTAGCGCCACAATCGTGGCAGCTGTTTTAACTGGTATCGGCGGCGGTATCATTCGCGACCTTTTAGCCCGCAGAAAACCTCTCGTTCTTCGAGCTGAAGTATATGCCTTTTGGACAATTTTAGCAGGTTTCTTAATTGGCGCTCAAATTATTGTTAGCGATTGGGCCCTTTACATTTTATTCATTTTAATTGTTTGCTTCCGCATGGTTTCTATTCATTACAAATGGCATTTACCGCACAGACGTATCGAAACGAAAGAACGTTCAATGCATAAATAGCAATCTAACCTCTTTACATATCGTAAAGAGGTTTTTCTTTTCTAACGATTTTTTCTTTATATAATGTTTATACTAATTTTTAAAGTGAGGTGAATACAAATGACAAACCACGTTAATAAAGGAGCTCAAAAAAGTTCAGTAAACCAATTTGGACACGACCCTAATTCAGCACACGAAAAGAGCGCTAAAATGGAACGCTTCCATAAAGCGCACCAAGAAAAAGCAAAAAAAGAGTAAACGAACTTATACACAAAAATAGACGCACAGTTTATGTACTGTGCGTCTCCTCTTCGAGCATCAAATCCATACTCGATATTCCAATTAAATCATTTTTATCATACGTATCTTCTTGCAACAACCGCATCGCCTGTGTACGAATTGATTTTTCAACAATATTCCGTACATACCGCCCATTACTAAACGATGTAATTTGCGACGAATACTTCACCGCATGTAAATGATCCCTAAATTTCCATTCAGCTTCTTTTGATAACTGATATTCACGATCTTCATACATTCTCTTCCCAATTTCCAATAGCTGATTTACCGAGTAATCCGTAAATTCAATAATAAATGGAAAACGAGATTGTAGCCCTGGATTTAATGAAAGAAAGTGATTCATCTCTCTTGAATATCCAGCTAAAATCAATACAAAACCATGTTGTTTATCTTCCATATGTTTTACAAGCGTATCAATTGCTTCTTTTCCAAAGTCCTTCTCTCCTCCTCGAGCTAAAGAATACGCCTCATCAATAAACAAAATACCTCCCATTGCTTTTTTTATTAAGTCTCTTGTTTTTTGAGCTGTATGGCCGATGTACTCTCCTACAAGATCAGCACGTTCAGCTTCAACCAAGTGGCCTTTCGATAGAATATTCATCTCAAACAGCAATTTTCCTATCATTCTAGCAACAGTCGTCTTCCCTGTACCCGGATTCCCTTTAAACAGCATATGAAGCACTTGCTTCTCAGACTTCAATCCCTTCTCTTGTCTTTTTTTATTCACATAAATCCAAGCATATATTTCTTTTATTATCTTTTTTATATCATCCATCCCAACAAGCTTCCCCATCTCTTCTTCAATTCTCTGCAGCATTTCATGTTTAATTGTAGTTTCATTTGAAATTACCGTTTTATTTTCTGCGGCTGGCAAAGAAATTTTCTTTCGATGGTTTAACACAATATTAATTTGATTGTTGTTTTTCTTTCGCATCGATTGTTCCATACAATCACCTCATTTTATCCCGCTATTTGCGAGCAGTAAGACTCCCACCTCGACATTCAGCAAACGTTTGGTATTTAAGCGGGAGATAACCGCCCGTAAATGCCCGATTGGTTCAACTAATAATCGCAGAGGATGAACAAAATCCCCACTGATTATAGTTTCACTTTATCCACTCACCAAATATTATTATTCCTGTCCCCCTTGTAAATGCCTATTTTCAGAAAAGTTTGCTATAATATAAGAAATAATTAAGGTGGTGGGACTATGGAGACAACGGAATTCCATGATACAATACAAGCCTTTTCTATTTTTTTATTGAATAAAGGCCGAAAACCCTCAACTATTAAACGTTATGTTTATGACGTTGAAGACTTCGGACATTGGTTAGAAAAAAACAAAAAGCTCCCTTCCAGTAATATATGGGCTACACTTTGTACAAAAGACTACGAAGATTACTTTTCCGATTTAAAAACGAATCGACATTACTCAGAAAAAACGATGCATCGTGTATTTACTGTATTAAATAGAATGCATCACTTTCTAAACATTCCCAATCCATTGAAGAATATGGAAATATCTATTCAACCAGACCGTACACTTCGTAACGAAGATTTCATTTCACCTGATGAAGAAAAAAGATTAAAGTATATAGTCACTTCATTAGAAGGACTTTCAGAAAAACAACTTCCTGTGCGCCCTTTATTAATGGATCGCAATATTGCTATTTTAAATCTATTGATCGACTACGGTTTATCCTTACAGGAACTTACAGCATTAACAATGCATCACGTTCACTTTGAAACTAACACATTGTCAATCCCAGCAACCGCAGGTGTAGAAAGAACAATTACATTAGCAAAAGAAGACAAAAAACAACTATATAATTATTACAAAAGTATCCCAGAACCAGTTCGTCCTAAGTATCATAGTGATGATTCATTGTTTGTCGCATTTGATTTTAACCGCGGAACATACAGGTGGGTATATGAAAATGATGCACCAAAGGCATTAACGGAAATTGCTATACAAAAAATGATTCGCCTCGAAGTGGCTAGAGCCAATTTACGTAAAGGAATTTCAGGACAACATTTTCGTAACACCTATATTTTAAACTTAATAAAAAAAGAAACTCCTGAATCAGAAATTATAAAGCTCGCTGGATTCAAATCAAAAATTTCATTAAAGCGATATTATCAATACGCAGAAAATAGAAAAAACGCCTTATTGTAAGGCGTTTTTTCTATTTTTTCTTTAAACAAACGATTTTACTATGACCATTTAACTAATTTCTGCATCTACTATGATGAGTTTCGTTCACATTTTCGTGAGAAAGGAGAGATTTAATGTCTCGTTATAACGACAATCAAAACAAATTCTCCAAACCATGCTTTCCAAGTAGCGCTGGACGAATCCCAAATACTCCATCAATCCCAATTACTAAAGCTCAACTTAGAACATTTCGTGCGATTATTATTGATTTAACAAAAATAATCCCAACACTTTTTGCAAATCCATCTCCCAAAAATATTGAAGATCTAATCGATACATTGAACCTACTAAGTAAATTTATTTGTTCACTAGACGCTACTTCCTCCCTGAAAGCACAAGGGTTAGCTATTATTAAAAACTTAATAACTATATTAAGAAATCCAACCTTTGTAGCAAGCGCTGTATTTATTGAGCTTCAAAATCTCATTAACTATTTACTATACATTACAAAATTATTCCGAATTGACTCTTGCACACTTCAAGAGCTTCTTAAATTAATAGCAGCATTACAAACTGCTCTAGTTAATTCTGCTTCGTTCATTCAAGGACCTACCGGACCTACTGGACCAGCAGGCGCTACTGGTGCTACCGGACCTCGAGGTAACACGGGCGCTACTGGCGCTACCGGTGCCACTGGACCTCGAGGTAACACGGGCGCTACCGGTGCTACCGGACCTCGAGGTAACACGGGCGCTACTGGCGCTACCGGACCTCAAGGTAACACGG
>NZ_PCOB01000035.1:0-28774 GCF_002975115.1 Bacillus sp. MYb78 | reverse complement strand
GAAAATGTACATATTTATTCAAGCGTTAATGTACATATTTAAGTTAGCATTTATAGAAAAAGTCAGTTGTATTTTATATGCATATGATTTTTCTGTAACGTTAAGATTTGAAAAAACTAGAGATTTAGAATTTCATATAGGAAATCTAATACATTCATAATTTATTCGAAGAACTTGCTATATTTCAGCGAGTTCTTTTGTACGCCAGGTAAGAAATAAATCTATACGATTTATTTCTTTTTATTGGAAAGATTGGCATCGAGCCAATCTAAAAATGAAAAACACGGATGTACCGTGTTTTTATCAAAGTAGCAAGCTAAAGCTTGCTGAATAAAAAAATAATTGATCTGCTTTATCTTGGTTTAGAACTATGTTCTAAACCAAGATAAAGCAGATAGTCAAAGAAAATTTGTTGAGTAACTAAGTGGATTGAAAATAAGGGCCTAAACGTAGGTTTAGAGATTAATTATATCCTTTCTGTACTTTTTGTTTAAATAAATTCCCAAATGTGATAGAGGGAGAGATAGGAGCCTTAAATTGCGTTTTTAAACTAATTGTTAGAGTGGAACAAAAAAATTGAAAATAAAAGTATTTAATTAGTGATTAGGGCTCATGGCACGGGATGTACGGCGGCTGCCTACATTCCGTAAGCCACCGCTCCACCTTTACTCAACTCGATAACTACAGATTGTAGAAAAAAGATTAGCTGGCAGCTGCAGCTAATCTTTTTTACAATCTGTACGTTCCTGAGTTTCGCTTAACAAGGTGGACGGAGCGTAAAATCTAAAGAACAAAAATTAATGGGCTACTCGCCCAAACCCAGCCAACGGTAGCCCGTTGGATCGCTGTTTATTATCCCCCCAGCCCCCGTTACATCGGGGGAGCTACCCTCGCCGGTAGGCAGGCCAAAACGAAAGGTTTTGGCAATGCCAAGAGGGTATTGGTGTAGTGAAATTGTCAACTCCTTATCCTCCCTCCCGTCGCTTTGCTATGGTCAGTCCGGTACCGTTGACAATGCTCTAGTGTACATGTCTTCGACTTTTTAAGTTAACCTGAATGCACACAAAAACCTTATTATAACTTAGGTTAACAAAGTTAACCTAAGTTAACTTGATGGAGTCGCTATACCATATGATGTCCGCTAATACTTGTTGCGTTATCCTGTTCCATTGCTACAAATACCCCTATAACTTGTCGCCATGTTTATTAAACATATCCTTAAAGGATTTTTAAATAAGATATATCAAGTCAACTAGTTTATAAGCTAGTTTGTCTTGGAACGATAGAACATGTTCGAGAACGTGTTCTATCATTTTTAACAGCTGTTCTTTAGAAGAACGTAAGTTGTTCGCCACCCAAATGCTAGTGGTTTCTTTTAACTTTGAAATAGTTATATGTATATGTATTATTTATTGTTTATTTATAAAAACGATAAATAATACATATATTTTATTGAATAACATATACCAATGTGATATAATTATATGTGTAAGGAAGAGAATTTAAAGGTTCTAAATTCAATTGAAATATAAAAATCAGTATATCATTATAATGGGATGGTGAATTTAAGTGAAGTATCCAATATGTCCGTATTGTGCAAGTGAACAAAAAAGGGGTACCGCCAGCATTTCGGAAAAAAACCACGCTAAGGATTTTTTCTATAAAAAGAGCCGTTATATTAAGAATAAAACGGCTCTTTTATACGTAAAGGACGTAAATTCATTTGCCCAGTGTCATGTAATCCTTCAAATTTGTATTCTCCAAGAAAATTGATATGTTCCCATCCTAACGGCCACGCATATGGCATTAAATCTTCTCTAAATTCTCCTCTTGCTTTTAATTCTTCTACGGCTTTTTCCATATATACAGTGTTCCACACACTTATAGCGTTAATAATTATGTTTAGTGCACTAGCTCTTTGTAACTGGTCTTGGAGAGCACGTTCTCTAAATTCTCCACGTTGTCCAAAAAATATAATTCTAGCTAATGCATTGATTGCTTCTCCTTTATTTAAACCTTTTTGAACCCGTCTCCTTACGGCTTTATTAGATATGTAATCCAGCGTAAAGAGGGTTTTCTCGATTCGTCCCATTTCTCCAAGTGCTGTTGCGAGTTTATTTTGTCTTGCATATGATCCGAGCTTCCCCATGATAAGAGCGCTAGATACTTTTCCTGTTTGAACCGAGTATGCCAACCTTCTAATATCTTCATAGTTTTCTTTTATTAAATTTACATTAATTTTTCCTTTTAAAAGTGCTTGAACATTTTCATATTCTTCTCCACCAGGTATAGAAAAAAGCTTAGTATCTGCCAAATCACGAATACGAGGAGCAAATCGAAATCCCAACAAGTGTGTTAAAGCGAAAACTTGATCTGTATATCCAGCTGTATCTGTGTAATGTTCTTCAATTTTTAAATCTGTTTCATGATGAAGAAGCCCATCTAATACATGAAGAGCATCTCGTGCATTGGTAGTAATGACTTTCACATGATAGGCAGATAGCTGATCACTTACAAATCGATAAATGGTTCCACCTTTTCCCGTTCCATAGTGTGGATTGGAATCTGCATGTAGAGAACGTACAGCAATGGATAAACGCATACCATCAGAAGAAGAAGTTGTCCCATCTCCCCAATAGGATGATAACTTTTGTTCCTTTTGGAAATTCACGAGAATAGATTGAGCGCGAACCATTGCATCATCATACATTCTCCATTGTGAAGCATTTGCCATTTGTCTATAGGAGATTCCAGGGGTAGCTTCCGCCATTTTTGTAAGACCTATATTTGTCCCCATTGCCATCAAAGTAGCTAATACAATATTCTGTTCCTCTTGATCAGGAGATTGATTGGTAGAGGCGTGGATAAATTGATCATGAAATCCAGTCCAACTGGCCACTTCTATTAGTAAATCTGTCAGTTTTATTCTGGGTAACATACTATGAAGAAGTTTACTAAATGCTTTTGCTTCTTCTGGAGTTCCTCTATCCAATCGCTCAACATGTAGTTTTCCTTGACTAATATCTACTCCTTCTAATTTCTCGCTATTTTTTGATAACCATTCTAAATGTTCATTTAATCGGTTTATTCGGTCAGTTATATAATCTTCAGCTTTTAAAGGGGCTGTAAGGCCATTTGGAATGTTTGAAACTTCGTTCCATTCATCATACGGTATAAGATAATCATCAAATGCCTTATGATGTCTACTGCCTGATACAAAAATATCTCCTGAACGAATATGATTTCTTAACTCGGTTAAAGCTGCCAATTCATAATAGTGCCGATTAATGTTTCCGTCATCATCATATACATGTTTTTGCCAACGGTTAGATACAAAGTGTAAGGGAGCGCCATGAGGCACTTTTCGTTTACCTGTTTCATTCAATTCATGAATCGTATCAAGTGCTTGTAAAACGGGTTCTCCAGATTTCGTCGCTCTAAAATGAAGACTGCGTAATAAAGTAGGTGCATATCGTCTAACATAGGAATAACGAGTATTTAACAAATCCAAATAGTCATAATTTAAAGGCCGTGATAGTTGTTTTGCTTCTTCAACAGATTCGACCATCTCATTCCATGACATTACTTCATCTAGGGCTGCAAAAGCATCTTTACCCGTTTCTTTTGCCTCAATTAGTGTCCCGCATACAGTAATAAATTGTAAAATCTTCTCGTTTAATTTTTTCCCATTTGCTTGCTGTATTTCGTCTTGTTCTTTTTTCCCTTTTGTTTGAAGATTCATCATAAGACGATCATGAATTTCAATTGCGTAATCTATAAGGTCTTGTGTAATCTCCAATAAAAATGAGACTAACATACTATATCTTTTTACTTCATTGAATCGTCTAAAAGCATATGGCTCATATTTTGATCCTAATCTAGCGAGCTGCCGAAGACGATTTGTATTAATTTTTGTGGTATCAATAGTAAGACCAATTTTTTGAACAAATTGTAATCGGTCTATTACTTTTAAAAATGATTCTGGTGAAGGCTGGGCCGGTACATCTTTTAGCCATGCTAATGGAGACTTACCATTTATAGTTGGTAAAAGTAACGCATCTAATTGATCTTTTTGTTCTTGGACCAAACCGTCATGTAGTATACTATACACTTTCTGATCTGCTTGTTGCTTTGCTTCCCAGACGATATCTTCAATCACATACATAGCTGGAAGAATGACTTTCATTTTTCGCAATGTAGATATTGTTATTTCAATTAAATAGAGGGTATTATTGTTATCCATTGCTTGTTGCACTAAAAATTGTAATAAAGTTTCTTTATATTCAGAAGAAAAATTCTGATATCCATATTCTGTTCGAATTTCCCCAAGATGCTCCCATAAAGTATTCCCACGTTTGGCATATACTAAAAATTCTTCAGGTGGAATCTGTAACTGACTCGCAACGTAAGCCACTACATATTGTGGAATGTCTTTATATTCTGTTAAGGACCAGCCAGGATAACGAATTAATACAAGCTGAAGAGCGAACCCTAAACGATTGTATCCTCTACGGTGTTTTAATATTAAATGTAAGTCATGTTTAGAAAAAGTATGAAATGTTACCAAATCCCATTCTGTTAAACGTGATAAATCCATTAACTCATTTCGTTGTGCCTCTGACAGTAATTGTTTAACTCCCATTGTTTCCCCTTTACTCCTTTATAAGAGCTCCATTTTATTTTTTAGCTGCAGTTGGTTTGGATTTGTGTAAAGTAGTGTCGTATGGATGTTAGAGTGCCCAGCTTGATTTGCAACTTCATGAATGCTAAATCCTTTTTCAATTGCATTCGTACAGAAGAAGTGTCGTAATTGGTGTGGAGTAATAACATTGCTGTATGATTTAAAGATACGATTGACGACCGTACGGTCGAGCTTTTCTCGCTTTTTACTAATAAAAAGATACGGAGATTCATGTGCTGTACTGTATGTTTTTCGATCGATGAGATAATCTTTGATAGCACTAAGTACCTTACTATTTAGTAATACAATTCGTTGTTTACCTCCTTTTCCACTTCGAATAATACATTCCCCAGTCTGTAAATTGAAGTCATTCATTTTGATAGATAATGCCTCTGAAATACGTACTCCTGTATATGCTAGGAGAGTGGCAATTGCATAATTACGTTTGTTATTATCCTCTAACACACTTTGTAAAAACTTTTTTACATCTAATTCAACAATTTGGGTTGGAGAAGCATAGACAGTTTGAACCTTTATCATGTCTGTTTTTAAAATTACTTGATCTTGTTGACTTCCTTTCTGTATTAGAAATTCATTAAATTTAGCAAGGCTACTAATCTTGTGGTTAATGGACTTGGCGTTCAACATTTTGACATTCTTTAAATAACTAATGTACTCTAAGATATTTTGTCGGTACAATTTTGTTAATTTTCTGTCATAGGAACCTTCAAACCATTTTATGTACTGTCTAATACCTGATGTGTATCCCTGAACAGTGTTCTCAGTTTTATTCTCTTGTTTAAGATAAGAAGAAAACTGTTTTGCAACATCCATGTGATTTCCTCCGCGTCTATAAATTGTGTTGCGTCTAAAAGTATTTATTTATCGATAAATTGTGTTGCGTTAAACCCCTAGATTTATATTTATTATAACACCTAATACAACACAATTAATATTGTGTTGTATTATTTTTTGTATAAAAAAAGACACTGTATGTGTCTTGGAATAATGATATATTTTCTGATTTTTTAACTCTGATTTTCTTAGCGTGGTTTTTTTCCGAAATGCTGGCGGTACCCCATGCCCATCAACTTAAGGATAGAAACTCTACGGTTTTCCATTAATTGAAATGAACAAACTTTTAAACAGTATAATCCTCTTAAAAATGAGCATACGAAATAAACCCTAACGGGTTTCATTTTTTTCTTATGCAGCTTTCTTTTGTTTTCTCAATCCATTATACTCATAGACAACACCCATAATATCAAAGATAGTTTTCTTCTCATATCGATGGGATTTCCGGCCATTTTTCTTTAGTAGGGTAAACAGGCGGATTAAAACCTTTGTTATTATACGGGTGTTTCTCTGTATCGCTTGATATAACAGGGATAGATGATCTTGAATCATCCCAATTGCTTTATATTCGCTTAGTTCTCTTTTGTGCTTTTGCAACAGAAGTTGGCGCATCTTAAACATCGTGGAAGAACATATAAAAATGGCAATGAGTTTTCCATACACATGGCATTCTAATCGCTCTTGTTTGATAGTTTGCCAATGATGAATTTGAAATAGAGATTTCCACGTTTTAAATATGATTTCGATCTGCCAGCGGAGGGAGTAAAAATCATGGATTTGTTCCATCGGAACCACTTCCCAAGGCGTATTCGTAACATATATGTTGATACCCGTTAATCGTTTACTCTTTTCTGAAAATGTAATCCCCTTTTTACTTTCGGTATAGCTTTGTTTTTTTCTACGTTCCAGTATTTGTTCCTCTGTTAATCGGTAGATAATTACTCTTGTAAATAATCTTTGATTCTTGCCAATATACGACTCTTTTATTTCATACGTTTGTCCTGGTTTTAACGTGTGCATAATGTTCTCTAAATCAACTTGGATATACTGTGACTGTTTTTTGATTGTCCCATTTCGAAAGTATTCTGGAAATGGATTTTTCGTATAGACGGTATGGTTTAACTTAAGTCTTGATATATAGCACACGCCACGTTGATCCATTTGATCTAAGTCTTCCAATGAAAAATATCCTAAATCACGAATACACAGATCACCCGGCCGTAAGGTATCTAAGCAATCTGTTCCAAATGTTTTATCATTATTTTTTCCAGGACCTACCTGGAAGTTTAAAAACTGTCCGCTGTGTAAGTCATATTCTAATTGAATCTTGATACCTGCAGTTTGTGCACAACCACCTGACCCAGGATATACATGTGCTAAATGTTTCGGTACTTGGAAAATCGTCGCATCTAAAATACGGATTCGTTGAAAATACGTGAGTGCTGCACTTGAAATGGCTGATGTTTTACAAAGTTTACTTTTCCATAATGCAGAAAAAATATATTTCAAAAATTCAACCGCTTTTTTATCAAAGCGTTTATTGAGTCCTTCTGGACTCATAAGAGTGCCTGTGGCGGCGTGTAATTGACTGCATAGTCGAACGAGAGAATCACTCGCTGTACGTTGACTGACCCAGATACATATGGTAGCTAATTCATTTCCTGAAAACTTTCGTTTTCTTTTTACAAAACCTAATTCTTTAGCGAGTTCTTCCAAAAGAGAAGGGGTTAAATGACGATACAGCTCTTCAGAAAATAGTTGTAATTCATCTTGAATTGAAAGATTCATAAAAAATGTCATCCTTTCTAGCTAGCTTTTTAGAAAGAATAACGTTTTTTGACACTTGGGGGTAGTGCAAATTCTTAAGTTGATGGGCATGTGGCGGTACCCCAAAAATAAGAAATGGAGTTCTACTACCAAAATGTGATTTTTGTGGTGCGGATCTTAGAGATAAAAATACAGGTTGTCTTCGCCTAGTAAGTGATAAGGGAGAAAGATTTAACTTTCAAAAAATGAAAACTAATATTTTCGAAGAGCATGCGATGCAATCAGTAGAAATATTAAAAACATATCATAGTTTTGATTTATACATTTTATTAAAAGAGATAAGAGAAAAAAGAGAACTTTTATATATGGGGTATGAAATATTTTTAAAAGCAGCAAAGCAGGACATTGAATTTGAAAAAAATGCTGAAAAAGAGTTACTTGTTTTTAATGACTGGACTAGGCGAATGTATGTAATTGAAAATATTTTAATAGAAAGACAAGGTTATTTTCCTTCTAATATAACTGATAAAGTCCTTCAATACATGTGGGATCAAATGAAACATTCTAAACAAAATAAGATGATTGTACATAAAAATAATTGTAATGAACCTAATCATATAAATACTGATTGTGTTTAGAAATAAATAAAAACATTATTTCAATATATAAGAATTAAATAATGTTAAAACGATAAATAAATAATAAAGGAGAAATTCTAATGACAGTGCTTCAAAATCAAATGAAACAAAAATTAATAACTGAGGAAAATATAGATATGCTAAAAATTTTAGCGCATCCGGTAAGACTACAAATAGTCGATGTTTTAATGCGACATAAAAAATGTAATGTAACACAATTAGTGGAGTTATTACATATCCCACAATCAACGGTATCACAACATCTATCAAAAATGAGGGGAAAGGTGTTAGGATCTGATAGAAAAGGACTGGAAGTTTACTATTTTGTTACTAATTTAACTGCACAAAATGTAGTTCGAACTTTATGTGAAAAAAAGGAGCATGGGGGAAAATGAATTGTAGATATTGCAATACATATATAGATATTAATTTATGTGGAACATGTTCTTTTTGTAAGCACAATTTTATAGAATGTACGATAGGTCCTAAAAAAATAAAAAGATATGTAGATGAAAATGATGCTGTACAGCCTATAGAGGTATTAAGAAAGTATCATACATACGATCTAATAGTATGTTTAAAAATTATGAGAAAAAAGAAATCAGATTCATATTCATCGTTAGTTCAAGCTAATCATGATACGGATAGTACAAAACATGTAATTAAAGAAAAAAAGGAATTATATAGATTTTGGAAAAAGAGAACTTGGATAATTGAAAATTTACTTATAGAAATACAAGGCTATTTCCCTGAAAGAATTACTGATAAATATTTAAATGAACTATATAGTCAATGTTTTAAGTCAAGTCAGAAAAGAAGTAGGGAATTGTTGTCTAGATGTGTATCCTTGTAGTTTCAGTAACTATAGAAGGTGAATATAATGAATAAATTAACATATAAAGCAATTTTAAAGAAATATAATCCTGACACAAACAAAGCAGGTCGAGAGGTTCGTTCAATTACATTTTTCGCCAAAGATATTAAAGAAGCATGGAATAAAGCTTCTGATGAATTTGAAAAAGAAAGAGAAAGTAATGATACTATTGAGGTTAAGTTGATATAGTATTGTCTTCAGTTTGTTATTATGCTACTATGATTGATGGTTTAAGCTTTTTTTCTTATAGTTTGTTATTTTATCCTGGATTAAAACATCCAGGAATTTTTTTTTAATATTTAACTGGATGGATTTGGCAAAAAAAGAGGTGGTATCAAATGAAAACACAAATGTCATTTAATATTTATATTAATCAAATAAATGATTTTACGAAAATTGTTCCGGAGACTTTACGGGCACATACAATCTGTAAGTTTTTAAAAAAGGAGTATATTCCTTCTAAAATATTTAATGCATTTGAAGGTGAAGGTGAAGCTTATCAAATAAGAATGGATAAAGGCAGTATTAATAAATTAGATGAAATGGTCAAAATAGCAAATGAAAGCGGATTAAACGCTAAAAAAGACGTGAATCGATCAGCTATTATGAGAGATGTGTTTGAACAATTCATCAATAAATATAGACATATAAAATTTCCAAAGCCAGAACGAAAAAGGACGTTGCTGCACGTCGAAGCTGGTACAATAAACAATTTAGCTAAATATATAGATAGTTATGAACGAAATAAAACTATAGAAGAGTTTATTGTACAGGAATACAGTGGTCCGCTTATAACAGCTAAAGAATTAAAGAAACGATTACGTACTGAATCAGAATTAATTCCTATTACCTTGGATGCAACAACCTTTTTAATCTTGGATGAAATTGCAGAGGAATTTGGGGAAAATGTTAAACGTGCACACATTTTAAGAGATGCAATAAACCAATTATCACAAAGATTTAATGCATCTCTAAATATATAAGTGTAGGTCAAATAAATGTTCTATATAAAATAATATCCAGGTTTATTACATCTGAATAAGCAATAACCAATTAAAAATTTTAGAGGGGGGATTAATTCCCCTAATCCACTTAATCTATTTTAATCCATCCTTTTTTTAATGCTTTTAAAACGGCATTAAGTCGATCTTTTACTTCTAATTTTTTTAGTATACTTGAAACATGATTTTTTATTGTTTTATCACTTAGTTCAAATGTTTCCGTTAATTGTTGATTAGAATACCCTTTACCAAGTCCTTCTAAAATGTCCCACTCTTTATTCGTTAGTAAACCGTCAGGTCTTCCAGTGTTATGCTCGTAAATTTTTAAGCGATCTAAATTATCTTTTGTATTATCTAACTTCGAAGAAGTAAAATCAGTGTGGAAGAAGGCAACTCCTGGATCTTCAATAGTTTCTAGTACACACATTAATTTATTAATCTCAATATTTTTAAGTAAATAAACGTCTATATCATATTCATCCATTGCACAAAATACATCTTCTTGTAGGCTTTTGTTTGATAATGCAATTATTTTTAATGAGTAATTATCCTTTAAACTAGATAGTAAAAAGTTTCTTCCTTCAATAGTTTCGTAGTCTATAAGTAATATATGTGAGACACTATCTAGTCCTTTTTCTAGTAAGGTAGATTCTAATTCATTATAAGTAGATACATCCTGGATTTTTCGATCTAACTTGGCTTCTAATATTTGTTTTAGCCCAGCCCTGTATATTGGTTGATCACTCCAAATGATAATATTACTGTTATAAGGAATGTTTGTAGGTTCCATATCCTTATATCCCTCCTTTTATACTTTTAAACAACAATAAAATAACAATAGAAAAGTTATTAGACCCATATAAATATTAACACGTTTTGAGTGGAATTTATTTTTTTGAATATTGAAAAAGAATAAAAGTGAATTAGTACTATATTCTATTCGTACAACTATAATCCTATAATAGTAATAAGATAAAAAATACTGAGATTTTGTGGAAAATGCAAGAATAAAGAGTTTTGAAAGGATATAAGTAGGTATATGGGGGTATTTTGATGAAAAACAACTGAATTTGGAGGGATATTCGGTTTATTTAATAGGTAAAAATAACTATATAAAAACGTGTTTTTGTGGTTAAATAGTTCTATTTTAGGTATAATGGTGAAGGATACGTATTGTAATTTGGATGATATTTTAGTATTATTAGTATCGAAGATAAATATTCTACCAATTTATTTCCCGAATTGGTTGTTTATATTTAAAATAAAGATAATAAATACATATATAAATAAAAAAATATAAAAAAAGACAAATAAAAAAGGATGATGTTTCCCGCATCATCCATCATAGTAGTGAGCAACCCCGCTAAAAGTCGAGCACTACAATTCGCAATATTTACATCATCATAATATCATGTTTTATTTTGTGTGTAAAGTATATTTAAAATATGATTCTATAATTTTTTGCGAATAAAGTGTATTCTAAATATTAGATATTCGAAGACTATCGAGTGTTGTTTACTGCTGTAAAAAAAGCAGAGAACAACACTTTTTTGTTGTTCCAAAAGGAGTAGAAATCTAATGGAACAAGTTAAACATATTTTAGAGCCTATAACAGAGTACACATCGCTTGATGTAATGCGTTTTATGGTTCATGGTGCATTATATGAAAAATCACCTAAACATTGGACAATGGATGATAGAAAGAGAGAAATGCAACGTGAAAGATTAAGAGAGGTTGGAGTTGTTCATGTAACTACTGGAAAAGAGCAACTTTCTACGGGACAAAGTATTGTGGTAAGTAGTTTTGAGACATTAGAACGCTTAAACAATCATTTGACACACTGGACACCACAAGTCTATATGTGGGGAAAGGCCAATAATGAAGGGCGTAATTTTGAGAACATTCGTTTCATTACATGTGTTGGAGTAGAAATAGATAAAAAAATTAGTCTTGAAGAAATTCATTATGCAGCAGCAGTAAATAACTTGCCATCCCCAAGTGTTATTCTTTCAACACCACGAGGGTTGCAATGGTTTTATGTATTCTCTACACCATTTTTGACAGAAAAAGGCCGTAAGGCAGGTCGTTTTGTTTCTGAAGAAATTAAAAGAGCCTTTGTAAATGTCATGGATGCTAGTGAAGTAGAAGAAGGAACTACAAAACCTATATTTGAATTAGAAGCAGATCTTGGGGCCTATTCGCTAGGGTATTTTAGAATTCCACGAGAAGATAATATCCTTTACTTTAATGGACAAGCATTGAACTCAGAATGGGCTTTAGCATGGGCTAAAGAACAATCTAGGAAGCATAAAAGACCAGCGGTTGCTAATACTTCTTCAAGTAGAATGTATAAAAAGGTTGGTATCATGGAAGATCCAGCAATTCAAAGTATTATAAATAACGTATTTTTACGTGGCTGTAAAGGCAAGCTAGGCCGTAATAATGCTGTATTTATTTTATCTTTAGCTATGAAATATGAAGGTAAAACAGAAAGTGAAATTATTGACAAAATAGATGAATGGAATTCTCAAATAAAATCACCATTAAAGCATACTGAGATTCTACGTACTGTTAGAAGTGCCATGAATGATAAATATAATGCGCCTAAAAAGGATTATGTAGAAGAACTGGCTGAAATGAGAATGGAATTTGTCTTTGATATCCGTACACCAGCAAAGGAACGCTTAGACCGTCAGCAAAGCCATTATTCAGAATGGGAGCAAGATATTATAGAGATGGTAGAGCAGCAATGCACGTCTGATGCACCTTATTTATGCGGATCTCTACGTGCTTTAGCGCAAAAAATTGGTGAAGAGTCACCAGTAGGTAAAGCAATGAATAAATCTAGCTTATCCGATGTATTAAAGGTTTCTAAAAAAATAATTGTAAAGACTAATGGAAAGAAGGGCAGAAATGCTCGTACATATATTACAACAAGAAGTGTATTACTGAAATCCAATAAACATAACTTTAAAGCCTTTTTGTTAGGGAAATTAGCGTTCAATGAAGAGATCGAGAGTGCGACACTTGAAGTACAATTTCAAGGCCGAACAAGCGAAGCTGAAGCAAATAAAAATAGTGAAAATAAACGCTCTGGGCCAGGGGGATAATTTCAAAAAAATAAATGGCCGAACCCGTACATATATACCTATCGGTATAAGTTTGGTTTAGAGTATCCTGTTAGTAGGGACTAGGGAGTTCTATTTCTTATATGGTGTTTGTTTTAATATTTGCATACGGTACGTGAAATTTTACATATTTGTTGGCATGAAAAGGGGAGTTTTATCAGGTACTATATTCGGATTAGGGATTGTAAAAATGGTATGACAGCACGAATAGCCCAGCGGCGGCTATGATTTTAAAATCGTTTCCGCTGGGCAATAACATCCAAACACCGGATTGTTATGTACATATTCACATGTTACTTTTTAAGCGCGCTTATAATTCGCGAGCTTTCAAGAAAATGCAAAGGATATTTACGGCGCCAACCTTTTTCCCTACTCTGCTTACTATCGTTATTGACATAATTAAATGATTTTAAACACTAGAGAGGAGAATTCTATTATGGCATTTGTGATACGTGGAGAAGGTTTTATACTAACGGATTGTGAACCAGGAAAAGAAGAGCAAGAACTAGAATTTGAAACATATGAGGAAGCAGAACGCACGCTTGAACTTATACAATTCCCTATGAAAAAACCAAATGCACAAATAATTGAAATTTAATTTTTAATGTGACGGAAATACCGCCACATTGTGTGCTAGGGTGTAAAAAAAATGGAGGTGATAACATATGACTGAATTACTACTCAATGGAGAAGTCCTGGACTATAAAGATTGTGCAGAAAAGCAAGATGAACTATTCAATAAGTTAATACGATTCATAGAATTAAAGAGTCATCAAACAAGTAAGGATCGTGTAGAAGTTATTAATGCCTGTGATTATTGTGGACATGCATTACAAAAACCATATGACTCCTTTGCAAGCGAAGTAAATCCTTCCGACATGTGGGCCATATCCATATTAGATGAAAATGAAGAGGACTGGGTATTAATCATGGGTGAATATGCAGATTTCACTCAAGAGCAAGTACTGGTTTCTCGTTGTCAGGCATGTGGAAAATGGGAGATTTGTAACGATGGTTAAACATTCAAATTTAGTTCTTTATCTTGGAATAGGTGCCTGGAACATATTTTAAACAAAGGGGAAATGAGTATGTATTATGCAAATGAAAATCATAAACGTAACTATTTAAGATTATTAACTGAAAGAGGAACTAAACACGGTGAAGATCCTGAATATGAAGCAGCATTTTATATTACTGCTTATCCTGAAATTCACAAGTGTTTTGACTGGAATAAATTTAAAACTGAGTTCTCTCCATTAGGAGCATTATTGAGTAAAGAGCCGGAAGAACGTGGCGTAAGTACTGCGCCTTTAACTAGTTCTACATTACCTCTGGTACAAGCAGGGCAATCGCTTTTCAATGGTTACAAAGTAGATTTATCTGATCTTGCTTTATATAACGAAGAACTGTTCAACGTTTTTATGCAAGCCTGTAAAATACGTGGCAGAATGTAAAATAAACAAAAAACCCGTCATTTGACGGCTTTTTCACTGCATTTTGATAGTTCTCTACATGATATAAAATTGTTAGGATGCTACTGTTATTCTGGCCAAAAATTTTGACTCTCGATGTAAAGATATTTTTAAATTCTTTACATTATCTTTTGGTAAAGAATTTAAAAATATCTTTACATTTATTTTTGGTAGTAGTATAATATTAAGTAAGCAGAGGCACACTTAATACTACGTCAATTACTATATAAAGAAATGAACATTTAAATGTTCTGCTCATTTACAATTCGCTATAGGAGTATTAAGGATTAAATTACTGAGAAATAACAAAACGCAACACCTACGGAAAATAAAGAAGGATGTGTGTACTATGCAAATAAAAAATGAGAACAGAGGGTTAATTTCGTCTTCAGGTCAATTTACGTCTACTCTTTCTCAGAAAGGACAAGTCACAATACCAGCTAAGATTAGAGATTATATAGATGCAAAAGCAGGAGATCAGATTCAATTTGTGATTGAAGGAGACAATGTTTTTGTAAATGTAGTTAAAAAAAATTCTTTGTTGGCATTATTTGGTGCTATGCCACCTAAAGCTGGTGAGCCGAACTTGTCTTGGGAAGAAATTAGACGTGGAGCTAAAGAAGAAATGATTTCCTCCGAATAAGGGAGAGTGCAGTACATGCAATACGTAGTTGATACTAATGTCATTGTAAGATTTTTGACAAATGACGATGAAGAACAATCAAAGAAGGCTTTTGAAATCTTCAAGAGAGCTGTTAATCAAGAAATTACATTATTTTTAACACCAATAGTGATAATAGAGTGTACCTGGGTTTTAGGTATGAAAAGATATGGTTATTCTCATGAAGAGATTGCCGATAATCTTACAACAATTATTACTTCACCAGGCGTTAAAACATTGGAAAGTGATGTAGTATTAAAAGCATTACATGAATATAAAACAAATAGAATTGATTTTGCTGATGCTTATTTAGCAGCTGTATCTACTAAGAACGGAGTTCCTTGTTTAACATGGAATAGCAAGGACTTTAAAAAGTGTACTGGCGTAGAGCATTATCGTCCTGATGATGTTCTCTAATACATATTGAGTACGAAATTACTTTTCAAGAGAAGAACACGTTACAGAACATGTTCTTCATACAAAGCAAGTGAATAATGTGTTCGTGAAGCGAACGATTACTGTTCCCCTCACGAACACTATGTTTAAAAGTTAAGTATGGATATAAATTTTTTTATTATTAATTAAACTAGTTGATAAACTAGTTTAAACTAAACTATAAACTAGTTGTAGGAGGAAAATATAATGGTTGAGCAAATGCTATCTAAAAACATGTTACTTGGTGGTTTTGATACAGGTAATATTAAAGCGAAAATTAGTTTCTTGAATGAAAAAGGTAATATTGAATCTTTTGCTATTCCAACAGTAATCGCAGAAGCGCCGCCAGCAAAAATAGATTTAAAATCTGCACCTTCTAAGAAAAATGATTACGTAAATGAGAAAGATGAAGACATCGAGTTATTACATGTTCGTATAATTAGTAATTCTTTAGATGGTGATGCAAGAAGCAGAGCGTGGTATGTGGGAGCATATGCTAAAGATCAAGAAGACCGTCAAGAACCAACTGTAGACGAAATGGGGAAAACGGAAGATAAATTTAGCCAGAAAAATAAGAAGTTACATTTGATTCCATTGTTCACAAGTATGGCGGTGGCAGCAGCGAGAATTGGAAAAGAAGAAGTTTTTGTTCCTTTTAGTGGTGGAATGCCAATTGAAGATTATAAACTACGTGGGGAAGAACAAATTTTAGAAATGCTCTATGGAGAACATACTGTAGAATTTTTAGATGGTACATATGAGGGTAAAAAGATAAAAATTACGATTAATGATGGAACAATGAATGTTGAAGGTGTTTCCTCTGTCTTGGCAATACTATTTGACATTGTAAACGGTGAAATAGTGGAAGTTGAAGGAATGGATGCAGAAATTGGAGAATCATATGCTATCAATGATCTTGGTGCAGGTACTTCGGATAATGCTTTCTTTGAAGATGGAGAGTTAAATAAAAAATTATCTACAAATACGGATTTAGGAACAAATAAGTATATTGATGAAATTTTAAAGAATATAAAAGAACGTTTCATGGAAAATGAGATTTTAAAAAGTTTCATGACAGATGAAATTGAGTCACCTTTTAAAACAAGAGAAGATTTTATTCAAAGGCTAGTGATGCCTGAAGTAGAGAAAATGATTGAAGATGATACTTATAAGCCGACATTTAGTGTGAAATGGGGCCCTGTAAAAGAGAATGTTACAGATATTGTAATGGATGGGATGTTAAAATATGCAGAAGATCAAAAAGCATCTCTAATGAAGTTTTGGTTTAAAACAAATGCGGATAAAAACATTGTAGTTGGTGGTGGAGTTTTATTTGGTTACGCTGGTTTAAGAGATCTGAAGGAACAAGATGGCTTTATTTTACCTAAAAACATTCAAGAGTCAGCATACTTTACAAGTAGATCATATTTAATAGCTAATCTATTAGAGCAATTAAATAAAGAAGGCGTTGAAGCATAATAGAAGGTGGATTCACACCTTCTTCCTTGCTATATAAGAATATGAAGTGTGGTGTTATATATGAGTAACGTCGGTTATGAGGCAGGTAAGGGAAGAACATTTACACCTTCTATAGATGCTAAATGGATTAATGAATTTAATGAAATGAAATCGGAATTAGGTATAAGTCGAAATAAACTTACTGAAAAATTAATTCAAGATGGTTTGAAGTTCAATAGAAATAGCGGTAGTACAGGAGCATTGTATATCCCGTTAACTACAGAAAATTTGTCTCAGGGCCAAATTGAAATGCTATCTAGTAGTATAGGACAAGAGATGCTATTAAATTTAGCTTTAACAATGATTGGTGGTACATCTGAGCTTAACAAAATAATTAAAACTAATAATACGAATGAGATGCCGATTTCGGATAAAGAGGACGATACTATAGGCGGTAAGGTTGAAGTACCATCAGCTCACATCGCTCAAGAAATACCGTCTTCTGATATAAAGGGAAATGGTAATGAAAGTAATGTAAGTGAGCAAATAATAAAACCGAAGGTTTCAGAAATGGGTACTAAGCCAAAATCAGCAGCGCTTAAAGCTTTAGAAAAATACAATAAAATGAAAAGCGATATAAAAAATTAGCTATTAATAGCTAATTTTTTATAAATATAAATAAACTAGTTTATAAACTAGTTTAAACTAAATTGACAACTAGTTTAGTTTTCGATGTAATTTACACATAATAAATGTCGTTCTCCTTAAGAGCAACTAGTGTTCTTAAGAGGAAATATCTATACAAATATAATGCCACCTAGAACTCAGAATAAGAACACGTTCTCGAACGTGTTCTGGCAATATAGAGTACGGTTAACTGTTGTTCTTTGAGAGAACGCAAGGTGTTCTCTATATAAATTCTTGTAATTAATTCTTAACGTGGGTTTTATGTTAGTATGCTGGTTAGGGTAAAATCATAAAGAGAAAGTGCATAAGTGCTAGAAGGAAAAATATAAAGATAAGGGACAGTAAAGAAATAAGGGGCTGAGAGTAATGGAAAAGAAGTATATTGAATTTATTCTGGAAAATCAGGAACATATGAAGAAAATCGAGGAATTAGAGAAAATATCAAGAGAGTATATGGATTATTTATTGGATAAGCTCGAAATAACTTCTAATGGTGTTTCAATTTCTGATAGTAAAGTACACAATTGGGGTTATATTGAAAGTGAATTTGAGAAATTAATTGTAGATAATTACTTTGTTGACAATGAATGTGATTATTTCGGTATGATTGAGGACGGATACAATCAAGCATACTTTCATCATAGCCCACAAATGTTGATAGATGCTATTAAGAAGGAACAAAAGAAAAGACATACAAGGAAGAGACACCCTAAAAAGAGTTGGGAAAAATTAAAATCTTTCAGTCTGGAAAAAGTAGGAGAACAGATGCGAGATCAAGTCAACTAGTTTATAAGTTAGGTTGTCTTGATTGAAATGTTAGTAGTTGCTTTTAACTTGAAAACTGGTAGGGCTCATGGCACGGGATGTACGGCAGTTGCCTACATTCCGTAAGTCACCGCTCCACCTTTACTCAACTCGATAACTACAAATTGTAGAAAAAAGATTAGCTGGCAGCTGCAGCTAATCTTTTTTACAATCTGTACGTTCCTGAGTTTCGCTTAACAAGGTGGACGGAGCGTAAAATCCAAAGAACAAAAAATTTAATGGGGCTACTCGCCCAAACCCAGCTAACGTTAACCCGTTGGATCGCTGTTTATTCCCATCCCCTCGAAAAGGGGGAATAAGAAAGCAATCTTTCTTAAAAAGGAAGATTGCCGTTTTGTTTAAGGTTTTTCTTTTAATGAACTTTCTTGTGCTAACCTGGTTAGAATATCAGTTTCCTTAATAATAGCATCTAAATTTACTACAGTTGGGGATTTACTAAATTCATAACGTCCATAAAAATTGATATGCTGCCAGGCAATCTTACTAAAAATGAAGTTTGTAAAGATTGTGGTGAATTTGAGGCTACAGTAGAGTATCCAGTAAAACCTTGGGTAGGAGAATATAAAAATATTTGTTCGAATTGTTTTAAAGTGGAAATGGATCAAATGAAAGAAAAATATAGTAAAAATTAATTTAAGACGCGTAATGCGTCTTTTTTTATAAAGAAAAGACACCCTAAGGTGCCTTCCTTCGACTTGAACCATCTTAATTTTAATAATATGTATCTCGCAAATATAATTTTACCATATTTAGTTATTTCACACATTGAGAAATAACTAAATATGGGTGTTTTTGCCCATCCTTCGGGAAATCAAGACTAAAATGAAAAATAAACAGAAAATATAAGGCTCTTACTTTGTGGATATGACCACAAAGTAAGAGCCTTATTTCATTAAATTTGTTCATACATTTTTCCTTGTAGTCTTTTGTTTTCATCCTTTAATCGCCTATTCTCGTACTCTACTTCCTTGATTCGATCCCGTAATAATTGAATCATTGCATCTTTATTTTCATCACTCATTTTCCGTTTTTCGAATTTTGGAGATACAGCTCGTTGCTGTTGTTTACGAAGCGTTTCAATTCGTTCACGAAGGGTAGTATGACTATACAAGTAAGACTTGGACACTTCTGCGAAGTCGGAGACAGAGTTGAAATTAATACGTCTATTCTCTTTAATCAGTTGTCTAATTGCTTTCTCAACCTTTTGTAGGGTTTCTTCTCGCTTCTTTTTAGCCAAGGCTACAATAGCATCTGTAGATCGTTTATGTTTCATGATGATACACCTTTTTCTTTAATAATTTGAGCATCAAAGAGAATTTTTTTAGCACTCTCCCCCCGATGAGACTTGCCTTCGACAAGTTGGTTTCTAATTTTGATGAGGTTATCCAATTGTTCCTTGGTTTTCTCATTGTAAATTGGGTAGTTTTGTGTCATCTGAATATGTTCTTCCACTCGCCGGATTTCTCTTTCAAAGTCACACAGATTGTCAGGGGTTGTACAGAAGTTTGGGCATGTCAGACATGGGGTTACAACATAAGGACAACCTTCCTTCTTCGAAGCCAGGCAAAACCCAAGTGGTACTCTTATAGCCTCGATATTACTGCGTATATATTCCCAATGGATCAAGTCTTCGTCCATGGCCATTTCATTTACTTGACCATTATCTAAATTTACACGAAGGAGAGGTCCTTTTTTCTTTTGTGCCTTTTCCCATTCTCGTCTCAATGTATCATCGGCTATCTTAGCATAGACTAGTGTCATTTCTGGTGTAGAGTGGGCAAACCATTTCATAATGTGAGTAAGATTCATTCCTAGATTAATCAGCTCCACACCTTTGGTGTGCCGAAAGGCATGGTTTCGAAAATGATAGATACTTTCATCTTGATCCACAATGTTGTATCGTTTAGCCAAACGATTTAATGCTCGTGATATATTCCCACTACAAAATGGGTTCCCCTTACGTTTTCCTTTTGTATGAACGAATAAGTATCGATCAGGATTATTTTCTATAGTTGACATATCTTTAGTTTGTTCAATGACAGCTTGAATAATTAGTGCTACATCTTTATCTATAGGAATACGATGTTGTTTAACATCAGTTTTGGGAATATCTCCTTGAAGATAATAGTTTCTGTTCGTATCAGTAATTAAGCAATTATAGTAACGAATATTGAGTATATCACTTATTCGCCATCCTGTAGCCATAAGTAAAATGATAACAGGAATATATTTCTTATCGCTATCTTTCATAGGGGGATTGAGTTCATCAGGATTATGACTTAATAACAATTCTAACTGACTCATTACTGAGTCAGGAATATATTTAATCTCATTTTCATTCCATCGTCTTTGTTTTGGGAAATCTTCCTTGAAGAACAAAGTGAAAACAGGTGTAGTAGGTGCTTTAGGATGTTCAGTACGTTGTAAGTAATCTATAAATACTTTTACTCCATACAAATAATCCGCTTTAGTTCCTTCAGATAAATGGCCCAAATTATGGTTAACGTATAATAAATATTGTTCAATATGTGATCTTTGCAAATCAGTGATACCGTTCCAATTAGGATAATATTTTTGTAAGAACACTATAAAGTGTTTGATTCCTCTTAATATTGTTTGCAATGATGAAAAACTACGTGAAACCGTTGTAAACTTAGCATACTTTTTAACAGCTTCCCTATAGGATGGATGAATATCATGAAATGATATTCGATATTCAGCTTTACTTTTAGAATAGCGTACATTAGGAATATTTCTTACATCCCATATATCTTTTTCAAACTCTTCTCTTATGTCATAGAAATCAAACAGAAATTGATACGCTCGATTAAAAAAAGCAATAGCTTTACTTGAAATCTGTCCTTTTGAATTTGTGATGTTGACATTCCTATTAATTAAATAACTTTTGTATTTCATAAGACCACGTTCATATGGTATCTCTATAAAACTATGGATGTTAGGATAATGTTTGTTTAAAAAAGCAGCTAAATGTTTAAACGTAAATGAATAACTTAATAGAGTTCCAATAGTTACACTTCTATTTAATATTTCTATTGCAAAGAAATATTTTAACTCTTGTCGAATATAGAAAGAAAATGATGTGAAATCTATTCTTTTTTTATTTGATCGCCAAGATTCTTTGCTATCATATACTTCGAAGAAGTTATCCCTTAAATCCCACACATCGTTTATCCGATACCCCTGTAATAGCTGCAGTAATTCATCTTTTTTCTCTAATGTAACCTTCGGTTTATAGGATGTATTACTTACTATATTCATGATTCTCCTCGTCGTTCATCTTTTTTCTTCATTGCTTTCTCCCAATCTTCTTGTATATCTTCCATTGTGGGATGGACATACATTTGCATAGTAGTCTGTATATGAGCATGTCCAGCGCGCTTCTGAAGCGTTTCAGGTCTCATTTCTCCTGTCTTCCATAACTCCGTTATGTTGGTATGACGAAGCATATGAGGAGTTACTTCCATTTTAGTTTTTGTTTTCAAACGTTTGAAAAGGGACTGTACGCTTGCATAATCAAGTGGAGTTCCTTTCCGATCCCCTGTTAGTTTGATGAAAACAAAATCTGAATCTATCTCATCTGTATGTATCTCTAAAATATACCGCCGGTATAAATCAGCCAATTCTTTTGAAATATCTAGAGTCCGAGGACTACATACCGTCTTAATCTCAGCGCCATTAATCAATTCTCCACGATCCTGAATATGTATTTTTCTAATCGTAGGGACAATATCGGATAAATGAAGTGAAAGTGCTTCACCAATCCTCATGCCAGTTTCATATAAAAGAACCAGTAGAAACTTATCTCTGGTGTTACAACAAGCATCAATTAAGATTTGTACTTCATCCGGGGACAGTACTTTTAATGTCTCTTTTGAAACTTTTAGTTTGAGTATCTTAGTATCTTTCATTTTATTCTTAAAGGTATGATGAAGAAATCCCTTGAAATTCCCCCTTGAAGCTGAAGATTGCTTTTTTAATCGTTCTGATAAAGTTATCGAGTAATCTTCATGCCTCATAAGATAATCATAAAAAGCATAAATCTTGTCTAAATAGATATTAATTGTTCTTGCCTTACGCTTCTTTGAATTGTTACGAATACTTGTTACTTTCACATTCTGGAATGGATTTTGAAGCCATCTAACAAATTCAGCTAGCTCATCAATCCCCACATCTGTATAAGACAGTTCCTTTTGTTCTAAGAACTCAAAATAGAGTTTAAGTGCATAGCAGTAAGAACGAAGTGTATTACGTGCTGTACCTGTATTATCTTTATACTTTAGAAATTTCATCACAGGCATAATCATTTCCCTATACTGATTTACCAAGAGATAACGAATCTTATTATCGGAGATAATTACTTCCTCAACCTTCATCTTTTATTCCTCCTTTATCTGAAAAGACGTTTTCTTAAAGTACTTTATTTACGTTATTTTTTCAATATAGATATTTAGTAGATAAAGAAAAAAAAAGGAGCATTCCTGTTCGTTTAATACGTTCAGAACGCTCCTTAATTATAGTCTTGTTTTCCCGAAAAGGGGGATTAAGAAAACGTCATTGTACCCACTTTTTATAAGAGATAGCACCAGACATTTTACGAAATTCATACAATTAGATAACAATAAAACTTTAATCAGCCCTCCCAAATTGTGCTCTTAAAGACAGTTAATCTACGATCTAACATTATATCTGTATCCGTAATTAAATTGATAAATAAAATGCAGAATATTCGAATTATTAAACTGTAAATATCTTGAAACAGCGGTTTTAAAGGTAATAATCGTTGAATTTCATTATTTTTCCGCTTTCTGAAGGGTATATATTTTTATAGCTTTATGTATTAAGATAGAGCTGTGCTAGAAAATACCGGTAAAAAAGCATAAATAAGGAAAAGGGATGGGATTAAAAATGAAGACTGTATTAAGAAATATTGTATCGATGGCTCTCGTACTCGCTTTGTTTGCAACTTCTTTCGCTGGAATCTCCAAAGCTCAAGAGATTAATAGTGAAGAAGAAAAATTAGTACAAGAAGTAGCTGCACAATTGAAATTTGTTGTTGAAGAAGCTGCAATTAAAGATAAACATGGAAGAGTAGTAGATATTGATATTGATATGATAGAAAACAAATATGGTAAAACTGAAGAATTAGAACAATTGAGACAAGAAATCCAACGTGTAAATACACCACCTGGCTATGAAGATCCATTCAAACAAGAAACGGAAGCTGTAGATAACTGTATAGAAAGAAAACTTATAGCAAATTATAAAGAATTTCTATCAGTAGGCTTTATAGGTTCTATTATTGCTAATATTACTAACAAAGAATATGAATTAGCAGCTAGAAAAATGATTAGATTAGGCGTCAAAGGTAATTTAATTGGTTTAGCTGGTCAGCTTGCTTGGTATCTAGGTACATGTATTTATGAAGAAGAAGGCTGGACAGGAAAAACATGGTGATTAATAAAAAACAACCTCTTATTTTCTAGAGGTTGTTTTTTTTGAAGAAAATAACCACATCATAATTTCAAAAAACACTACTATAAATAGTGTTTTTATAAGGTTTTCAAACCAATTGAATTGATTATGATTAGCATAGTTAAAAGCTATCAATACAATATACAGTAGAACTATAAAAATTAACGGTCTCTTATAAGTGAAACTCAAATTATTCACCCCTTAAATACTTACTTAGGAAAGTTACCTTAATACTATGTTAACTCAAAGCGCAATCATTTTCAGTGATTTTCTATATTTCTCCACATTTGTAACACCCCCCTTTTTTAATAACACGTCCTCATAATAAATTTTCTTTGCTTGTTTATGCCCATTCACCGAAAAAGGGGGATAAGCTTAATCCATAAGAAATTTAAACCTGATGTCAAAAAATGTAACTTTTATTGATCCAATAGATGGTTAAATCAAGTAAAACGCAAAAACAAACTAGTTTATAAACTAGTTTGTTTTTGTGTTTTATAATATAGTGGCTAATATCTTCTCTGTTTTTTTGTAAGAATGCTAAAATACACTTAAAATATTTTAATATCATGGGGGGGAAAGTATTGTTATCTAACTTATTTATTTGGATTTCTTTAATACTATTTATAATTATTATGAAAAGTAAGATGCGACTATTATTTAGGATTCCTATAGCTATCTTTATAACTTTGCTAATTTTGTCCATTGGTGCTATTTATGAATTATATCCCAATTTGGAGAAAATTCAGGATGGATTAGAGGGGAATCAAGAAATTATTATTAGATGATGTTCCAATATGAGAAGAATTAATATGTGAATAACTGCATGAATATTATAAGGTGTGAAATACGTGAAAGATCATTTCGTTACACGAAGTGATCTTTCTTTTTTTTGCGTAAATCCAATAAATATATAGAAAAATCGGGGGATACGGAAGGACGGAACGAAGTGGAGCGAACGACATTTTTTTCGCTCTTTGAGCAAAAAAATTAGTAATGCAGGATAAGGGGAACGCCACATACGTGGCTACAACTACCAGGCAAAGCCTGGTATATCATGGTTTTTTCGTGAACACATTTGTGTTCATTCTACTTTAATAAAATGCTTTTATGTGGGAACAAAATGTGATACTATTTTACTAGTACTAAATAACTATGTAGCAACAAAGTATGGTGGTGATAATTATTCATAAAAATAAAAATAGTAGGTACAATGACCTACTAAGAGTCCGAGTTCCAACAGATTTAAAAGCGAAATTAAATGCGGTAGCAGAGGAGAGGGGAGAAGATACAGCAGATGTAGTAAGGCGTTTTTGTGAAGAGGGATTACACAGGCATTATGCAGAAAATAATATGGATTTTATTAAAGTTGAAATACGAGAAGCTTTAAGAGATGTACTGAAACCTTCGGTAGAACGTCTTGCGAAAATTGGTGCTAAAGGATCAGTTTCAGCAGGTACAGCGATGTATATGTTAGTTGAATCATTAGGTAGACAGAATTTAGATGTTAAAGACATATATTCTCGTGCACGGATTAAATCTGTAGAAAGTTTAAGGTCAAAAGGAGATATTGATGAATAATAAATTACTAATGTTTTAAAATTTTTGATTTGATTTATTGAAAGGTATAAAAAGAAGTATGAAAGCTCCATTTATCATGAAAACAAGTTTTTATTTACCTAGCACTTCTAATGCTAAAAAAAATAGTGCCCATGTTGAATACATAGGAACAAGACCAGGCGTAAGTATGGAAACAACAAAAGACTTTGAAGAGTTAGAAGAAAAAACAGATGCCGCACATCATGCAAAGTATGCTGGGGAACGCCCTGGATCACATGGCCTTTTTACCCAAAATAGTAATGAAGCTCTCGTTTTGAAAGACGTACAAAAAGAACTAAGAGAGCATGACGGGGTTGTTTGGCGAATGATACTTAGCTTAAAAGAAGAAGATGCTTTGAATCTAGGATTTACGGAAAAAAGGAAATGGGAAGATCTTCTTCGTTCGACAGTTCCAGATGCAGCAAAAAAAATGGGTATTACAGAAAGTAATTTGAAATGGATTGCCGCCTTTCATGAGGAAAAGGGCCATCCGCATGTTCACCTTATGATGTGGGAAAAAGAGACTAAGCGTGAAAGAGGGGCTTTGTCTAAAGGGGAACATAGAGATGTAAAAAATGTATTTATGAATGAAATATATCGTGAAGAAAGGCAGGAATTAAATTTAATAAAAACTGTAGAACGTGATTTCATTCGAGAGTTCGCTTTAGACAACGTTGTAGATGCAGTCAAAATGTTAAAAGGTTTAGATGAAGTAGATAAAACACAAGTTGGCATTGCACCACGCATACACACGCATGATATTGAAAAATTGCAGAAGTCTCTTTATGAACTTTCCAAAATGTTACCAGAAAAGGGCCGTATGAGTTATGCATTTATGCCAGATGAGGTCAAAAAAGAGGTTGATGAAATATCAAATTGGTTAATAAATCGACCTCAATTTATGGAATCTACAGAACGTTATTTATCATCCGTAGAAGGTCTAACAAAATTACATTCTCATGATACTGAAAAAATAGAATTAGCGAAAGAAAAAGCAATGAAAGACATTCAAAAAAGAGTTTCGCAGGTTCTTTTAAAGGGTGCATTAGAGACAAGGATTAATTTTCTACCAAAAGTTGACCAAGAAAAAGCGATGAAGGCACAAATGCAATTTATAAAAGCTAATGGTAAACCGAAACAAGATCTTAGTTATGATGTGACTAAAAAAAGTGCAGCATTATTAAAACATCTATCCTTTTCGGAAAATGAAATCAAAAGGGTTTTTGAAACCTGGTCGGAGAAAGCGGATTTGGGGGTTAGTGAAAAAGAAATTAGCAAAAGTATTGCTAATTCATCAAAAGAAGATATTAAAACTATTGATGAAAAAGACATTAAAACTGGAGCTGAAATACTAAAATTAGCAGGTTGGACAAATAATGAAATTATATCCAAGTTAAATAGATACGATGACGTTTTAGATGGGATTGAAAAAGTTTTAAATAAGATCGAAAAAAAAGCGAACTCTAACTTTGTATCGAAAAAAGATTTTAGCAAGATTGAGGAAATAACAGATGTATCTGTGGATTATCCATATAAATTAGTAGAACGCAGTGAAGTTTCAAAAGAAGATGTGGATAATATGATTGAAACATTTTCGCAAGGTATATGCAGGGATGAAGCGGCAGCTGGATGGACAGCGTTTTGCATGAGTGTTGCCCTAAAGCAAAGTGAAGTTTCTGAGAGTAAAAGAATTGATGTTGTTTCAGAGTGGATTCGTTCTAATGAAATAGCAGGAGTAGATTTGTATGCGATTAATGAAAAAATCGAAGAAGGATCTAATTTTTTACGTAAGAATACATGGGATAAAGTATTAGGAAATATAGGTGTTAAACCAGAAGATTTTAAATACCCATTCAAGACTTTTCAAGAATTAGAGTTTGACGAACAAAAAGCTGATGAAACTTTATTGCAGTTAGAAAATATTGTAGTCGAAAAAATGGAAGTGCCAGATAGAGAACATTTAACCGAGGTCTATGCAAGGATTTTAAGAGGCGTGGCATCTGACAATTCGTTATTTAAAGAAAAAATAAATGTTTGGGCTAAAAAAAGAAAGTTACCTCAAAGTTTAGTTACTAAGGTAATAAAAAAATATGAAAAAAGAACGAACGACATTGAATACTTAAAAAGACCTTTAAGAGTACAGGATATGACCGAAAAAACTATTCGGGATTACAGTAAGGTTCTATTTGCTACAGGCATGTCAGAAGAAAAGGTTAAAGATACCGTACTTGAATGGAATAGACGGGTGAAAAGTAATGCTCCACCCGAAAAAATCGAAAAAATAATTGAACAAGTAGGAGCTCTTAACGAGGAAAATCAAAGATGGGGAAAAGCAACCTATGTAAATAAAGAGAGTTATAAACAATTAAATGAGACTTTAAATGTTAAAGCTCCATATATTTATAAAATGCCATCATTCAAGAATCCGAACGCTTCAATTAATAAGATATGGAAGTCATTCTGGAATGAGTTAGAAAAAGAGCGTATGAAATCAGAAAAAGAAATGGAATATGCAAGAAAAAGAATGATGAGAGCAAAAGAACAAGAACAAAAACAAAGACAAGAAAGGGAAGAGAGAGGTTGAAATTCCGAATATTTTTAGTTGTGTTTGTGATTTTAGCTGATTTACTAATCTTACCAAAGATTGTATATAATTTAGACCTTTTATTTAAGGGAATTGATCTTCAAATTGTTATTAATAATTTAACTACATTTTCCGTTATATACCCATGGGTAATTTTGAAGCAATCTTATGGAACATTTTATTTAATATTACAGGGCTTTGTTGCCACAGCTATTGTTTTGATTATCTGGAAAGAAAATAGAGGCATAAAAAATAAAATGAAGAATGGTATTGGCGGTCCAGAGGCATCCGGTGGTGGGCAATTTGGGACAAGTAGGTGGCAAACTGAAAAAGAGAGAGATGCTAATAATAGTGTTTGGAAATATGAAAAAGAACCTATAAAAACAGCTGGTATAGTCCTGGGGGCTGATTTAAAAAAGAAAAAAGTATGGCTTGTATCGGAAGATGAACATACATTAATTATCGGTACAACTGGTTCAGGTAAAACACGAAGAATTATTTATCCTGCAATATGGACGTTAGCAAAAGCTGGCGAAAGTATGATTTTAACAGATCCAAAGGGTGGTGCGACACGTTCCTAAGTGAAAAGCTTAGGCATTGTCGAACTTACAGTTC